>NZ_JACMYP010000019.1 GCF_020889705.1 Bradyrhizobium altum
CGGCCGCGCAGGCCAATGGCCACGCCCGCGTGTTCTCCTCGCCGCTGGCACGGCGCCTCGCGAAGGAAGCCGGCATCGATCTTGGCCGCATCACTGGCACCGGTCCGCACGGCCGCGTCATCGCGCGCGACGTCGACGACGCCAAGTCCGGCAAGGGCCTGAAGGCGCCGGCGGCTGCGCCGGCCGCCACAGGTCCCAGCATCGCACCGTCGATGTCCGACAAGCAGATCCTGGCGCTGTTCGAGCCGGGCTCCTACGAGGTCGTGCCGCATGACGGCATGCGCCGCACCATCGCACAGCGTCTCACCGCCTCGGTGCAGAACGTGCCGCACTTCTACCTCACGATCGACTGCGACATCGGCAAGCTGCTCGCCGCGCGCGAGGAGATCAACGCCGCTGCGCCGAAGGACAAGGAGAAGAAGCCGCTCTACAAGATCTCGGTCAACGACTTCGTCATCAAGGCGATGGCGGTCGCGCTGCAGAAGATCCCGAACTGCAACGTCAGCTGGACCGAGGGCGGCATGCTCAAGCACAAGCATTCCGACGTCGGCGTCGCGGTGGCGATGCCGGGCGGCCTGATCACGCCGATCATCCGCAAGGCCGAGACCAAGACGCTCTCGACCATCTCCAACGAGATGAAGGATTTCGCTGCGCGCGCGCGCGCCCGCAAGCTGAAGCCGGAAGAATATCAGGGTGGCACCACCGCGGTGTCCAACCTCGGCATGTACGGCATCAACCACTTCACCGCCGTGATCAACCCGCCGCACGCCTCGATCCTCGCGGTCGGCACTTCGGAGGAGCGTCCGGTGGTGCGCGGCGGCAAGATCGAGATCGCGCACATGATGAGCGTGACCTTGTCGTGCGATCACCGCGCGATCGACGGTGCGCTCGGCGCCGAGCTGATCGGCGCCTTCAAGCAGCTGATCGAGAATCCCGTGATGATGATGGTGTGACGGGCATCCGCCATGTACGCGATCTATGGTCCGTACGTCCTGCTCGCCGCCATCGCCGTCGCGTTGCTCTTCGCTGTCAACCGCGACCTGATATCGACGATCCAGTTCAGGATCATGATGATCGGCGCCGCTGTGCTGGCGCTGGCGTGGACCGTGTTCCTCGGTGCGGTATGGCAGGAGTACGGATAAATGGCCGGCACGGCTCGCACGCGCTGGCCCTGGATCTCGCTATTGCTGTCGGCCGCACTGGTGCTCAATCCGGTCGGACTGGATTTTCTGCACTCCGCGTTCTTCGCCGGCGAACAGCTGGCGCGGAACATCGCTCAGCCGATCGTGCTGACGGCCTTGGCCATCATGGCCGTGGCGATCGGGCTCGAATGGCTGGTCAGGTCATTGATCGCAAGAAGCCGCGCGCGCGGCGTTACACGTTGAGTTGAACGGGAGCCGCCATGGCCGATACATCCTTTGACGTCATCATCATCGGCTCCGGCCCCGGCGGCTACGTGACCGCGATCCGGGCCGCGCAGCTCGGCTTCAAGACCGCGATCGTGGAGAAATCCTATCTCGGCGGCATCTGCCTGAACTGGGGCTGCATCCCGACCAAAGCGCTGCTGCGCTCCGCCGAGATCTATCACTACATGCAGCACGCCAAGGATTACGGGTTGTCGGCCGACAACGTCTCGTTCGACCCGAAGGCGGTGGTGCAGCGCTCGCGCGGGGTCTCGAAGCGCCTCAACGACGGCGTCGGCTTCCTGATGAAGAAGAACAAGGTCACGGTGATCTGGGGCGATGCCACGATCGACGCGCCCGGCAAGATCACGGTGAAGAAGTCGGCGGTCGAGGCGCCGAAGGGTGCAAGCGGCGATGGCACCTATCAGGCCAAGCACATCATCGTCGCGACCGGCGCGCGGCCGCGCGTGCTGCCCGGGCTCGAGCCCGACAAGAAGCTGATCTGGACCTATTTCGAGGCGATGGTGCCGGAGCGGATGCCGAAGTCGCTGCTGGTGGTCGGCTCCGGCGCGATCGGCATCGAATTCGCCTCGTTCTTCCACACCATGGGCTCTGACGTCACCGTGGTCGAGGTGCTGCCGCAGATCTTGCCCGTCGAGGACGCCGAGATCGCGGGGCTGGCGCGCAAGCGGTTCGAGAAGATGGGCATCAAGATCATGTCCTCGACCAAGGTGACAAAGCTGGAGAAGAAGGCCGACAGCGTGGTCGCGACCATCGACGACGGCAAGGGCCAGCCGCAGACCAAAGAATTCGAGCGCGTGATCTCGGCGGTCGGCGTGGTCGGCAATATCGAGAATCTCGGGCTGGAGAAGCTCGGCGTCAAAACCGACCGCGGCTGCATCGTGATCGACGGTCTCGGCAAGACCAACGTCCCCGGCATCTACGCGATCGGCGACGTCGCGGGACCGCCGATGCTCGCGCACAAGGCCGAGCATGAGGGCGTGATCTGCATCGAGGCGATCAAGGGCCTGCATCCGCATCCGATCGACAAGCTGCTGATCCCGGGCTGCACCTACTGCAACCCGCAGGTCGCCTCGGTCGGCCTCACCGAGGCCATGGCCAAGGAAGGCGGCCGCGAGATCCGCGTCGGCCGCTTCCCGTTCGTCGGCAACGGCAAGGCGATCGCGCTCGGCGAGGACCAGGGCCTCGTCAAGGTGGTGTTCGACAAGAAGACCGGCCAGCTGCTCGGCGCGCACATGATCGGCGCCGAGGTCACCGAGCTGATCCAGGGCTATGTCGTGGCGATGAATCTGGAGACCACGGAGGAGGAATTGATGCACACCGTGTTCCCGCATCCGACCCTGTCGGAAATGATGAAGGAAGCGGTGCTCGACGCTTACGGGCGCGTGCTGAATATCTAGTCTCTGCTCCGTCATCCTGAGGTGCTCGCGCAGCGAGCCTCGAAGGATGCACGGCCCGGATCGAGCAGCGAGGCTCGTCGCCCTTCGAGACGCGCTTCGGGCTCCTCAGGGTGACGGGTCAGGCAGCAAAGCGAATTCGCAAAGAACAAGAAAGAGCGCATCTCGTGAAAGACAACGACAACCTCACCATCGAACGCCCGACCTTCGCGACCCATCTCGAATGCGCGATGGAGGGCGATCATTATGCAGCCGATCAGGTGCACAACCTCTCGAAGGCCGGCAAGCCGCTCTTGGTGCGCTACGATCTCGCCGGGGTGAAGAAGGCGCTGACCAAGGACGCGCTGGCCGAGCGCCCCGCCGACCTGTGGCGCTACCGCGAGCTGTTGCCGGTGCGCAAATGCAAGGACATCGTCAGTCTCGGCGAAGTCACGACGCCGCTGATCCGGTTGCCGAAGCTTTCAGCGAGGCTTGGCGGCGGCGAGATCATCGTCAAGGACGAGGGGCGGCTACCGACCGGCTCGTTCAAGGCGCGCGGCCTCGTCATGGCGGTGTCGATGGGCAAGGCGCTCGGCATCAAGCACATGGCGATGCCGACCAATGGCAATGCCGGCGCGGCGCTCGCGGCCTACGCGACCTCCAGTGGGATCAAGACCACGATCTTCTGCCCGGCGGATACGCCGGAGGTGAATGTCAGCGAGATCGAGCTGCAGGGCGCCACCGTCTATCGCGTCAACGGCTACATCGACGACTGCGGCAAGATCGTCGGTGAAGGCAAGGCCAAGGTCGGCTGGTTCGATACCTCGACCCTGAAGGAGCCGTACCGGATCGAGGGCAAGAAGACGATGGGTCTCGAGCTCGCCGAGCAACTCGGCTGGGACGTGCCCGATGTGATCTTCTATCCGACCGGTGGCGGCACCGGCCTGATCGGCATGTGGAAGGCGTTCGACGAGCTGGAGAAGATCGGTTTCATCGGTTCGAAGCGCCCGCGGATGGTCGCGGTGCAAGCTTCCGGCTGTGCGCCGATGGTGCGCGCCTATGAGGCCGGCACCGAGCATGCGACGCGCTGGGAGGACGCTCACACCATCGCCTCGGGCATCCGCGTGCCGCAGGCGGTCGGCGATTTTCTCATCTTGCGCGCGGTGCGCGAGAGCAAGGGATTTGCGATCGCGGTCGATGACGACAAGATCACCGCCGCCCTCAACGAGGTCGCGCGCGAGGAGGGACTGTTGCTGTGCCCCGAGGGGGCTGCGACCTATGCCGCCTACAAGCAGAGCCTTGCCGACGGCCGCGTCACCAAGGCAGACCGCGTGATGCTGTTCAATTGCGCCAGCGGCCTGAAATACCCGCTGCCGCCGGTGACCCGCGCGCTCGACAGGCACAAGCCGATCGACTTCTCGCAGTTCTGACGCCTCGTCCGAAGGGCCATCTTGTTGAAAGGTGGCCCTTCAAAAATGATACGACAAGGAAGATTGAGGGAGCGCGTGATGCGGAAGCTGGTTCTGGCCGTGTTGGCGATGTTGGCGTTCACGGGGATCGTTTCGGCGGAAACCTGGCCCGCGCATCCGATCACCATCGTCGTGCCGTTCGCCGCCGGCGGTCCGTCGGATGCGATGGCGCGCATCCTCGCCGAGCGTATGAAGCAGTCGCTCGGCGAGGTGGTTCTGATCGAGAACGTGACCGGAGCGGGCGGCTCGCTCGGTGTCGGCCGTGCGGTGCGCGCGGCGCCCGACGGCTACACCGTCTCGTTCGGTCATCTCGGCACTCATGTCGCGAACGGCGCGATCTACAAGCTTGGCTACGATCTCGTCGATGATCTCGAGCCGGTGGTGCTGCTGCCGAGCAATCCGATGATCATCGTCAGCAAGAACGCCGTGCCGGCGAAGTCGCTGAAGGAGCTGTTGGAGTGGCTGAAGTCGCGGCCGGCGCCGCCGACCGCGGGCACCGCCGGCGCCGGCAGCGGCAGCCACATCGCAGGGCTCTATTTCGAGAACGTCTCAGGCATCAAGCTGCAATACGTGCCCTATCGCGGCACCGGGCCGGCGCTGAACGACCTTGTCGCCGGCCAGATCGACATCATCGTCGACCAGACGTCGAACTCGATCAACCAGGTCCGCGCCGGCAACATCCGCGCCTATGCGGTCACCGATTCCAAGCGGGTCGCGAACGCGTCGGAGGTCCCGACGGTCGACGAGGCCGGCCTGCCGGGCTTCCACATGACGCTGTGGTCCGGCCTCTGGGTGCCGAAGGGCACGCCGAAGGAGATCGTGGACAAGCTCAACGTCGCGGCGATCCAGGCGATGAACGATCCCGCGGTGAAGAAGCAGCTTGAAAATCTCGGCTTGCAGATGCCGCCAAAGGACCAGCTCAAGCCGGACGCACTCGGCGCCTGGCAGAAGGCGGAGATTGCAAAATGGTGGCCGATGATCAAGGCCGCCAATGTGAAGGTGGATTGAAGCGCCTGCGCGGTCTCGCTGTCGATCCATCGGGAGGTCGGGTATCATGATGAAGGATTGGATACTCACGTGACCGTAGGGTTGTCGCTCCCGATGTCTTCAGCAATGCGTCGCCACGTTCAGCTTGTCTGCAAACTGACGAGCATTGGTGCCTACGGTCTTTCGCTAGCTATTTTTCACAATGTTCAGCCTATCGCGGCAAAGGCCTACAACGATCTTTGTCAAAGCCAAGGTATGACTTTTGGCGACGGCGAGCCCGTGAACATTCTCGTGGTCGCGATTATTGTCATCACGGTTCCGCTCCTCATCGCGCGGAGCAATGCAGTCGTCACGACGAACCTGACCTTGGCTCTGGGTACGGCCCTCGGTGCGGTTGGGCTGCGGTATACGGCCGGCGATACGCCGTATGAATGCTTCACCACGGGTGGAACCTACGAGGATCACACGTCCGGGCTCGAAGGGTTCGAATTTTGGTTTATTTTCGTTGTCGTCGTCTCGTGCATTTTGCTGCTGATTGACTGGACAGTTTGGGCTCTGAGAAGGCCATCGCAAAATGGTGGCCGATGATCAAGGCCGCCAATGTGAAGGTGGATTGACCAAGGATCGAGCTCACTGCGCCGGCGCTGCGTTGCTCTCCTGCGTCACGACGCGCTCGCCGCTCTTGGCCGCGATCGCCGTGGCTGCGTCCTCGAACCGCGCCTGATAGACCGCGAAATTCTCCATCACACGCTGGACATAGTTGCGCGTCTCCGAGATCGGAATCCGTTCCACCCAGTCGACCGGATCGACCTTGGGGTCACGCGGGTCGCCATAGGCCTTGATCCAGTCGCGGACGCGGCCGCGGCCGGCGTTGTAACCGGCAAAGGTCATGATGTGGCAGCCGCGATATTCCGCCAGCAGCGCACTCAATTCGGCCGCGCCCATCTGGGTGTTGTAGACCGGATCGGAGACCATCCGGCTCCAGTCATAGCTGACGCCGAAACGCTTGGCGGTGTCGCGGCCGGCCTCGGGCGTCACCTGCATCAGGCCGACGGCGTTGGCCGCCGACTTGTCGCGCTGATCGAACGCACTTTCGGTACGCGCGATCGAGTAGGTCATGCTGCGCCCGATATCGGGGGCGATCGGGGTGTGCTTGGGAATACCGATGACCGGGAAGGCGTAATGGTCGAACGCAAAGCCCCGCGCCAGTGCGATCTTGCCGATCTGCAGCATGGCGCGGGCATCGTTATGGCGGCCGGTGAGTTCGCCGAGCGCCTCGAGCATCCCGACATCTGCGCTTTCTTCGGCAAGGTCGGCGGCGAAATAGAGCACGGTGTCGGGCTCGCCGATCGCATACAGCATGTCGGCGGCACGCACGCGCTCGTCGGCCACCATGCTGCCGGCGCTGGCCGCCGGCGAGGGCGCGCGCAGCTCGATCCCGTCGCGGCCGAGCCGGGCCAGCGCGAGCTGACCATAATAGGCGGTCGGGTAGCGCGCCGCGGCCTGGTAGTCGGCCCGCATCGCCACGTTGTTGCCGAGCACCTCGGCGGCGCGACCGCGCCAATAGGCGGCGCGCGCCAGCACGGTCGGGTTGGTCTGGCCTTCGTCGATCCGCGCGAAATGCGCCGCCGCGGTCCTGGCATCGTCGAGATAGCGCAGCGCGATCCAGCCGCGCATGAAGTGCATGTCGGAGCGGTAATACGGATTGTCCGGCGCCGCCGCGGCGCTGATGACGTCATAGGCCGCCTGGTGCTCACCCTGGTCGAGCAGCTTGCGGGAGAGGTTGCGGCGCTCGCGCCACCACTGGTCGGTGTCCTGCTGCGCCATGGTCTCGGGCGCCGCCGCAATCGTCACGCGCGCCGCATCATCGACCCGGTTCTTCGCGAGCAGCCACTGGATGCGGCACAGCGTGTAGCCGAGGTCGCTGCGGGCGTCCGCCGGCACATCGTTGAGTGTGTCCTCCGCCTTGCTGGATTGCCCGCGGACCGCGCCGCAAGCCTTCACGATGGCCAGCTCGTCGCTGCCGAGGTGCTGCGCCGCGCGCCTGGCGCCGGCAAGATCCTTGGCGCCGATCCGCTTGTCCATGCGCGCGCGATGATCGTCGCGCGTCAGCATGTCCTTGAATGCGTCGTAGGCGTCGCTCTCGGTACGGTCCAACAATTCTTCCGAGCGCCAGGCCTCGCGCACCAGCCGCGCGGCGCCGTCGCGGTCGCCTTCGGCGAGCAGCGTGCGGGCGAGGGCGAACTTGCCCTTGGCGCTGATCGGCTGATCGAGCGTGAAGCCGTGCACCGTGGCCGGATCGCTGCGCTCCTGCCACATCCGCGCTTCAGCCCGTTTGCGCAACAGCGTGACGCTTGGCCAGTCCGGGTTGGCCGTGACGAATGCCGCATAGCGGCTGAACGGCGCATTCGACTCGGAATGGCGCAGCAGATACCACTCGACGAGCTTCCGCCCGACGGGATCGGTGATCTTTGCCTGGATATCGGTCGCGTCGTTGGTCTTGCCCCGGCGCGCCGCGGCGATCGCGTCCCTGACCGCGGCGAGATCGCCCGACAATTGCGGCCCGGCGGGCCTCTCGGGCTCGGGCGCCTTCGAGGTCTCGGTGGATTTGGACGGCGCGGATTTGGCCTTCGCTGATTTGCGCTTGTCGGCGCCATGCCTGGCATGGCGCCGCTTGCCGGCGGCGCTCTCGCGCGTCGCCTTGGCGCCGTGCGCCTTCCTGTCCCCGTGGCCGCTCTTGGCCTGGTGCTGATGATGCGGTTTGGCACCTGCCTCAAGCGGAAGCAGCGCGAGCACGGCCACCGTGGCGAGGCACGCCAGCGGACGTAGGCAACGGTTCATTCCTTGGCCCCCCTGAAACGATCAGGCACAAACGGAACGCGTCGTACGCGGCACATCCGCCGCAGATTACTACCACCCTCGATTCTCGAGTATTAACGCTGCCGCAACTCAACAGAGAAAACGCGGCAAAATATGGCATACAGCGTGTGGAACCCTGCGGGAACCGGGGTTTTGCGGGTCTTTTTTAGGGAGCCGAGGCTCCGATTTGACCGGTCCCAGCGGGGATATATCCTGGCCGAAACATATGGCGGGGCGCTTCTGATGTCAGATCTGTTCGTTCAGGCCGGCGCGTCATGACGGCTCGGCTCAGAACCATCCTGGATGGCGGGCGCTATTTCGAGGGCCCGCGCTGGCATCGCGGGCGGCTCTGGTTCGTCGACTGTATGGCGCGGACGCTGCTCAGCATCAGCCCGTCAGGCGAACGCCAGGAGCATGCGGCGGTGACCGACGACACGCCGTGCGGTCTTGGCGTGCTGCCTGACGGCGACATCGTCGTGCTGACGATGTTCAGGAAGCGGCTGCTGCGGTTTTCCGGCGGCGCGCTGTCCCTGTATGCCGATCTCTCCGCGGTCGCGACCGGTACGATAGACGACATGATCGTCGACGGGCAGGGCCGTGCTTACGTCGGCGATCTCGGCTTCAATCTGCCGCCGCCGGAGGGCCGCGGCGCCGTCGGCCGCATCATCCTGGTAATGCCCGACGGCAGCGCCCGCGTCGTCGCCGACGGCTTGCGCTTTCCCAACGGCATTGCCGTCTCCTCCGACCATCGCCGGCTCGTCGTCGCGGAGATGGATGGTGCCGGTCTCGCCGACTACGACATCGCGCCGGACGGCGGCCTGAGCCTTCGCGGGCGGTTCGGTCGCGTCAATGATCCCGACGGCATCTGCCTCGACGGCGACGGCGCAGTCTGGGTCGCGTCCTTCACCGAAGACGCGTTTGTCCGGATCGATCGCAATGGTGTCGAGCGTGCGCGCATCGCGGTCCCCGGCCGCCGCGCGCTCGCCTGTGCATTCGGCGGCACGGATCGCAGGTCGCTGTTCTGCCTGAGCGCGGAGACGTCCTATGAGGAGCTGCGGAAGGGCAAATCGGCGTCGCGGATCGACGTGATCGAGGTCGATACAGCGGGCGACGGCTATCCCTAGCCGGGGCGAGACTGTTTCTTCTTTTGCTTCTCTTTCTTCTTCAGGATCTCGGCCTGGCTCCTGAAGGCGCGGGCCAGGGAGCGCATCTGATCGGCGACGATTGCGTCCGCGGTCGCCGATGCGACCCGTTCCGCGGTCTGCGCCTGCTTGCGAATTGCCTTGGCCATTTTCATGAAGGAACCAATCGCGCTGCGTCGTCCTGGTTCCCGCGCCGGCGACGGCCTCTTGCGGCCTTGAGTTTTGTTCTTGTTTCGTTCATAGTGAGGCACTCCGGGAGAATGCCATGGACGCCGAGCGAGACCGCGAAATCATCAGGCTCTGGAATGAGCTCCGCCGGCTGCAGCGCGAGGGACGTCCGACGACGTTGATAGTCCGCCGGATCGAGCAGGCCCTGGCAGCGAGGGAGCAGGAGGCGGCCTGAAGCGCGACGGCGATCGGGGCGAACCGCCATCGCGCCTGTAGTTCCTTGTTTGCGCATCAGCGCCCGCCGTCCGGCCCCATCACCAGATTGGGCAGCCAGGTCGAGATCTCCGGGAAGAAGCATAGCATCAGCACGGCGAACATCATCAGCAGCACGAAGGGCAGCGTGCCCCAGATCACCTCGCTCAGCGGGATATCGGGCGCGACGTTGCGGATGACGAAGATGTTGAGGCCGACCGGCGGGTGGATCAGGCCCATCTCCATCACGATGGTCATGACGACGCCGAACCAGATGATGTCGAACTCGGCGGCGCGGAGCGGCGGCAGGATGATCGGCGCGGTCATCAGGATGATCGAGACCGGCGGCAGGAAGAAGCCGAGCACGATCACCATCACGAGGATCGCGAACAACAGCTCCCAGCGCGGCAGGTGCATCGCGACGATTGCTTCCGCCGCCGACTGCGAGATGTGCAAATAGCTCATCACGTAGGAATAGAGCAGCGACATGCCGATGATCAGCATCAGCATGGTCGATTCACGGATGGTAGACTTCAGGATCGGCGACAGGTCGCTCGGTTTCCACACGCTGTAGATCACGGCGATCAGCCCGAGCGCCAGCAGGCCGCCGAGGCCGGCGGTTTCCGACGGTGTCGCGTAGCCGCCATAGAGCGCGATCATCACGCCGGTTAGCAGCAGCACGAACGGAATCACGCGCGGCAGCGCGCTGAAGCGCTCGGCCATGGTGAACTCGTCGCGCTGCAGGATCGCGGCATCCTCGCCGGTCGCGTCATAGACGGCGCGGGCCATGGCGTATTCCTTGCGGAAGCGGAACACGGCGTAGACGCCGAACAACGACACCAGCAGCAGTCCGGGGCCGATGCCGGCCAGAAACAGCCGTCCGAGCGACTTCTCGGCCGCGACCGCGAACAGGATCATCGTGATCGAGGGCGGCAGCAGGATGCCGAGCGTGCCGCCGGCGGCGATGATCCCCGCGGCAAAGCCGCCGGAATAGCCGCGCTTGCGCATCTCAGGGATGCCGGCCGAACCGATCGCCGAGCAGGTCGCGGGCGAGGAACCGGCCATCGCCGCGAACAGGGCGCAGGCGAATACGTTGGCGACGCCGAGGCCGCCGGGCACGCGGTGCAGCCAGGCATGCAGCGCCGAGTAGAGATCCTGGCCGGCGCGGGATTTGCCGATCGCCGCGCCCTTCAGGATGAACAGCGGGATCGACAGCAGCGTGATCGAGGCCATCTCCTCGTAGACGTTCTGGGTCACCGTATCGAGCGAGGCCGCCGGCATGTAGATCGCCATGAACACGACGGCGACCGCACCGAGCGCGAATGCGATCGGCATGCCGGAGAACATCGCAAACAGGGTGGCAAGCCCGTAGGAGATGCCAATACCAAACACGGTCATCGGCGCGCGCCACCGGTCAGCGGAATGAGGATTTGCAGAAGGAGCTGCACGCAGAGCAGCGTCATGCCCAGCGCCATCAGCCCATAGGGGATGGCGAGCGGCGGCGACCACATCGAGTTGGACACCTGGCCGTCGACATAGGCCTCGTGCGCCAGGGTCCAGGACTTCCAGGCGAAGAAGGTGCAGAACGCGAAGCTCGCCACGTCGACCAGCCACAGCCTGATGCTGTTGGCGCGCGCCGAGAGCAGGCCGACGAACGCCTCGATGCTGACATGACCGCGCTGGCTCTGCACATAGGCCGACGACATGAAGGTGGCGCCGACTAGCAGGAATACGGCGGCCTCGTCCTGCCAGTAGTTCGGGCTGTGGAACAGGGCGCGGCCGAGCACGCTGTAGCTCAGGATCACGCAGGCCGCGATCAAGGCGAGCGCGGCGAACACCACGATGATGTTGTTGCAGACCGACAGCGCACGCCCGAGCAGCGCCACGGGTGTATGGCCCGTGGCGATGCTTGGGGTTTCGGCTTGATCCGCGGCCGGACCATGCATCATGCGGCGACGTCGCTTGCGAGCTTCAGCAGGTTGGCTGATGTCGCCGTCTTGGCACCGTAGTCCTTCCAGGCGGTGTCGCGCGCGATGTCGCGCCACTTGCCGACAATGGCGGCGTCGAGTGCGCTGACCTTGGCGCCGGCCTTCTCATAGACCTTGGTGACTTCGATATCGTCGTCCTGCGCCCCCTTGCGGCCGAACGCCTCGAGCTCGGCGCCGACGGCGAGGATGATGTCCTGCTGGTTCTTCGGCAGCTTGTCGAAGATCGCCTTCGACATCATCAACGGCTCCAGCATGAACCAGTAGGAGGCGCCGGCGCCCGAGGTCAGCGACTTCGCGACCTCCTCGAGGCGGAACGAGATCAGGCTGGTGGAGGAGGTGATGCCGGCATCGCAGGCGCCGGTCTGCATCGCGGCGTAGATCTCGTTGGACGGCACCGACAGCACGGCGGCGCCGGCGGTCTGCAGCACCATGTCCATCTCGCGCGAGCCGCCGCGCACCTTGAGGCCCTTGGCGTCTTCGGGCGCCACGATCGCCTTGGAGCGGCTGGCGACGCCGCCGGCCTGCCAGACCCAGGAGATCAGCAGAATGCCCTTGTCGGCGAGGAAGTCGCTCAGCGCCTTGCCGACCGGCTCCTTCTTCCAGCGCAGGCCCTGGTCGTAGGTCGTGACCAGGCCCGGCATCAGGCCGATATTGGTCTCCGGCAACTCGCCGCCGGCATAGGGCATCGGATAGAGGCTGAGATCGAGCGCGCCCTTGCGCATCGCCGAGAACTGCGCGTTGGTCTTGATCTGCGAGGAGTTCGGATAGATCTCGGGAGTGAGGTCGCCGCCCGAGCGCTTGGCGACCTCGGCCGCGAACATCCGGCACAGCCTGTCGCGGAAATCGCCCTTGTCGATGGTGCCGCCGGGGAACTGATGCGAGATCTTCAGTGTGGTCGCGGCATGCGCAGTCCCGACACCCATCCGCAGGACGGCGGGTGCGGCGAGGGCGGAAGCGAGGACGTGGCGGCGTGTGAGCATGGTTGTTCCCCTGAAGAGCTTCTTGAGTGGCTGTTAGACCGGCGCGGAGCTTTAGCCTAGCCGGTCTTCGCGTGAAACTTCTCTAGTCTGATAGTTCGAGGCGCCCTGTTAGTGCGGGCCGGCAGGCGGTCGCAAGGGTTGCCGTTGCTGCGGCGCACACTGCGCTGCCGCAGCGTCGCCGCCCGATCCTCGCGCGATGAGCGATGGGCGTACGCGCCGGTGTGCTTCAAGAATTTGTTATTGAAGGTAACAACCGGCGGCGCAAGTGCGTCGAGGAGAGAGCGGCAAGTCGTCGCGCTCACATTTGACCACACAAGGGATCACTCATCATGACCACCAAGACCCGCCTCGGCCTTTCCGCCGCGCTGCTCTCGTTCAGCCTCGCGCTCGCCCCCGCCGCCTTCGCTCAGGACAAGATGGGCAAGGACGACGCGATGAAGAAGGAAGGCACAATGTCCAAGGATGCCATGAAGAAGGACGATGGCATGATGAAGAAGGACGACGCCATGAAGAAGGACGGCGGCGCGATGATGAAGAAAGACGACGGCATGAAGAAGAACTGACCGCCGCCACCGCTCATCATTCGCAGGCCCGCCATCGTGGCGGGCCTGGTTACGCCTCAGCGCTTCTTCTTGCCGCGCTCCTTGCGCGCCGCGTAGCGCGCGTCGCGCTTGGCCTTCTGCTCGACCTCGAGCGCAGCCAGTCTTTCGGTTTCCTCTTCCTTCTCCCGCGCGATCCGGGCGGCCTCGGCTGCGGCGGCCTCTTCCTCGCGGCGCTTCCGCTCGGCCCTCTCGATTTCGCGGGCTTCCTTGGCCTTGGCGCGGCGCTCGGCGATCGCCGCGCGCTCGTCGGCCCGTGCCTTCACGGTCGGATCGTCGGCGCCCGGCTGGGTACGAAACTTGTTGAGGAGGTTTTGCCGCGCCTGCAGGGCCGCTTTCTGGCGGTCGGCAAAACCCGGTTCCTTGAAGCCACTCATAGAGGAAGCCTGCTGCTTTCTGTTCGTTGATGGATGAGGTTCGGTTCGGCGTTTCAATAAGTGAATGGCGGCGAAAAGGCCAGTGGCGAACGGGGGGCTGTGGAGCAAAGGAGATATGAGCGGACAGCAAATGGCCGACGGCGGTGTTTGCGCCCGGCTGGCGGCCGGCGTGGTGAGTGCTTGGTCACCGAACCTGCCGACAGGCCTAGCCGCGCTGAAACTGCTCGCGCCGGCCGTTGCCGAGCACCTTGGCGACTGTCTCGGCGGTCATCGCGCTCCGGTCCGAGGCGCGCTGCGCTTCCAGCCTGTCGCGCGCCTTTTCCGTGATCAGGAGGCTGATCAGCCGCAGTCTGGCGGTCTCGTCGACAGCTTCCGAGAGCAGCTGCCTGTAACGCTGATAATCGTAACTCGCTTCTTGTTCGCTCACCGGCACGCCCCGCACACGCGCTCCACTCAGCGAGCAGTTTTTCGCGAGTCGCGCCAGCCCGCAATGGAATTGCAGGGCCGATCGCTGCCGGCGCGCATTTCGTTGTGCGAGTGTTGCAGAATTGATCGCACGCAACCGTGCAAACGGTCATGATGCGGGCGATGGCAAAAGGGAACCGAAGCGGCCATGAGCGAATCCGAAGACGGAGGTAACCGCCGCGGGGCGCTGATCGGATTGCTCGTCGCGGTGGTCATGCTCGCGGTTGGTCTCTGGCTTGCGCATGACCTGACGGCGGCGAGCAAGATGCAGGACTGCCTGATGTCGGGCCGGACCAACTGTAATGTGATCGAGCCGGCGCGCTGATCCTGCCTTGCGGCAGTGCAATATCGCTCCCACATCACGCCCAAGATTCGGGCTGAACTGTTTGGTCCTGATTGTGATTCCGGTCACACGCGGGCAGGCGGGCTGCCTCGACTCCCAGAGATCGGCGGGAACCAAGGCCATGATGTCCAAGCTGTGGTCCGGAACGGGCGCGGCACTGGCTGCCGCAGCCGCGGCGGGTGCCGTTTTGGTAGCGTATCTATCCCTGACGCTGGCGTCGCCAGAACCGGTGTCGAGCGCGGCGCTCGGGCCGGCCTGGCAATGCAGCCGGGTGGCTTTCGTGCTGACCACCTGCACGCGGGCGGGCGAGGATGAACAAGAGGCCAGAGCTGAGCGCGAGGTGAAGGCCGAGCGTGAGGTCAAGACCGAGGGCGAGGTCAAGGCGATCCCGGTGCGGGCCAAGGACGATTGCCCGCCGGAACCCTAGATCTTTGTTTCTGACGCGTCGTCTTTAAGCGGATCGGTGCCCACTTCGCTCAAGCGCGCTCTGGCCGGCCGGGCTGCGGTCGCGGCCGTATTTCAAACTATTTCTTGGTGGCGCCACGCGGCTTGATGGAGAGGCCAAGGCGCATCGCCATCTTCTTGATACGGTCCGGCGAACGGCCGGTCGCCTTCACGACCTCCTCCAGCGACTTGGAGGAGCGCGCCAATTCCATCAGTCGTCGGTCCTCCTTGAACGACCACCGCGGCTTTCGGGCCATCTTGTTGGTATCCTTGTGCATTGCTGGGCAACAAAGCCGCCAGGCGGGGTCGCCTGACGGCCTTGCCGGTGTGGGCCCGGACCTTGGGGAAATGTCCGGTGGATAAGCAATACCGCTTCCGGATCAGGTCGCAATTGAAACCGAAATTTAACCTAACCTATCAAGGTTACTTGCAAGGATACTTGGAAGGATACTTGGATAGAGCGTGGCAGGAGGCCTTATGCGCAAGGTCGCCATTTTGAGTGCCGCAGCATTTTTACTGTCCGGTTGCTGGTCCGACCCGGAGGTCACGGGATCGACCAACAGCTGCGCGGCCAATCTTTATAGTCAGTACAATCCCAAGGTCATGGATCAGTGCGTCAACGCCTGCATCAAGTGTGACCATGGCAACGTCACGACCTGCACGACCTCCTGTACGCTGAAGGGCGCGCGGTAACCGATCCGCACGCACCGACGCGAACAGGGCCCGGCGGTCGCATGCGTGCGCGTTCGCGGGATCGCGTGGCTGCGCGATATCGGCGCGCCTTGCGCGGCGTCATGAACGCCGTTATCGCGTCTGTTCGGCGGCGCCATCGCCGAGCCGGAAACCAAGAGCGTGGAACAGAGCGCGATGAGCGGGCCTTCCTATGTCGCGGTCGATTGGGGCACCAGCAGCTTCCGGCTCTGGCTGATGAGCGCTGGCGGCGAGCTGTTCGGCGAACGGCGCAGCGACGAGGGCATGACGGCGGCCGCCAGGGCCGGCTTTGCGTCGGTGCTGCAATCGCATCTCGACGCGCTGGGCGCGGCGGCCAATCTGCCGGTCGTGATCTGCGGCATGGCCGGCGCGCGGCAGGGCTGGGTCGAGGCCGGCTATGTCGACACACCGGCGCATCTCTCCGATATCCTCAAAGGCGCCGTCGTGGTCAGGGGGCAGCCGTGCGATATCCGCATCCTGCCCGGGATTGCACAGCGCCATGCTGCGGCACCCGATGTGATGCGTGGCGAGGAAACCCAGTTGCTCGGCGCGCTCGGCCTGGATGCGCCGGGTGAGGCCCTCGTTTGCATGCCGGGAACCCATTCCAAATGGGTGCGCCTGCGCGGTGGAACGGTCGAGCGCTTTGCGACCTTCATGACCGGCGAGTTGTTCAGCGTGGTTGCGCGCGACACCATATTCTGTCGCATGCCGTCGCCGGTGCGGAAGAGGCCGTTGATGCCGATGCGTTCCGCTCGGCCGTCGCCGAGGCGTTCGCAAAGCCGGCGCTATCAGCCAATTTGCTGTTTCGGGTGCGATCGCGGCAGTTGCTGTTCGGCGGCAGCGCGCAGGCGGCCCGTGAGACGATCTCCGGCACGTTGATCGGTGCCGAGCTGGCGGCCGGCCTTGCCGAGCGGGAGCGAGCAACGCCGGTTACGCTGATTGCATCGGGCCGCCTGCAACGGCTCTATCGGATCGCGCTCGAAAGCCTTTCGATTCCGCTCAACGTGATGGATGCGGAGGAGGCGGTTCGCCGTGGCCTCGCCGGCGCCGCGGCGGCGATCTGGACCAATTGAGGGATCAACGCATGAGCATTCCGTTTCCTCCGATGAAGCGTCCGCTGGTCGCGATCCTGCGCGGTGTCAAGCCGGGCGAGGCTTTGGGCATCGTCAGCGCGCTGCTCGAGGCTGATATGACCGCGATCGAGATCCCGCTGAACTCCCCCGAGCCGTTCCGTTCGATAGAGATTGCGGCGAGGCGGGCGCCTGCTGATGTCCTGATCGGCGCCGGCACGGTGCTGACCGCGGGAGACGTCGATCGTCTCCATGACGCCGGCGGGCGCCTCATGGTGTCGCCGAACGTCGATGTCGATGTGCTGGCGCGCGCCCGGCACCATGCGATGATCACGATGCCCGGTGTGTTCTCGCCGACGGAAGCGCTGCTCGCCGCGCGCGCGGGCGCCTCGAGCCTGAAGTTCTTTCCGGCAAGCGTGCTCGGCGCTTCCGGCATCTCGGCGATCCGCGCCGTGCTGCCGCCGGATGTGATGCTCGCCGCCGTCGGCGGCGTCTCGGACCAGAATTTCGCGGAGTATGTGAAGGCGGGCATTCGCGCCTTCGGTCTCGGCAGCAGCCTCTACAAGCCGGGCATGACGGCCGCGGATGTTGCGGTCCGCGCAAAGGTGACAATCGAGGCGTATGACAGGGCCGTGCAGGGCGCGAGCTAGGCCCGGTCCGCAATTCCTGACCGCGGGCTAATCGTCGCGCTTTCCGCCGTCGATCACCCTGAACAGCGGGGCTGCCTCGCGAGGATTCTCGAGCAGCTCTTCGACCATGGCGATCGCGGCCGCGACGTATTTCCCGGTCGCGGCGTCCAGCGGCCGTTCGGCTTCGTCTGCCAGCGCGAGCTTGGCGCCTTCGAGCAGTTTGCGTGTGCGGATGGCGGACTCGTCGCCGGAGGTCAGGGCGGCGCGCGCGATCGATCGCAGCACGAACAGCTCGCCCTCCAGCCGCAGCAGGCGGTCGTTCAGCTTGCTCAGCACAGTATTCAGGTTCCGCATGTCGTCCTCTCCGGGCGTTGGACCCGTCTTCCATACACGGTCATTCCTGACGAAATTCTTGTGCAGGCCACACACCATTTGGTTTGTTGAACGGCGTCGCCGGCCACCTCATGTTCCCGGCGGCCCTGGCAGGCGCTGTCGTCCGCGGAGCGATTTGTGGATCACGGCGAATAGCCCTAGTAGAGTGTCCGCGGTCAGGCGCCCCGGCGCGGGCGCCGTGGGCGCATCCGCTTCATTTGGGAACGACGAAGGAACGCATATGAAGATTGCCGTCGAAACGACCGTTGCCGCGCCGATCGCAGATGTCTGGCGCGCCTACACCACGCCCGAAGACATCAAGCAGTGGAATGCGGCCTCCGACGATTGGCACACCACTGCTGCGATCGTGGACCTGCGCGCCGGTGGCGCATTCTCGTCGCGGATGGAAGCCAAGGACGGCAGCATGGGATTCGATTTCGCCGGCACTTACACCAAGGTCGAGGCACCCCGGCTGCTGGAATATGCGTTCGGCGACCGCACCGCGCAGGTTGCGTTCACGCCTGAGGCGGGCGGCGTCAAGCTGCAGGTCAGCTTCGACGGCGAGGATACCCATTCGGTCGAGCAGCAGCGCGGCGGCTGGCAGGCGATCCTGGATAATTTCAAGCGCTACGTCGAGGCAAAGCAGCGGTCCTGATCCGGCCACTGGAGGCGACGTGATCGATGCAGCAAGGGTCTGGCAGCTTGCGCTGCCAGCAAGATCGCGGGACGGACCTCCGGATCCGAGACGTCGGTGATCGTCGTCGACACGCCGCCCGGGCCGGGCCGCCTCCTGCAGGTCGACGTCCACGCCTCCGACCACTTCGTCGCCGAATGGCTGATAGCGGGGGCGGAGCGCCCGCGCAGCTCTGCGCGAGAGGAAGGCATGATGCTGAAACGACCGCGCGCGACCATGCCGGCGGGGATCCGTCGCGAACTCGACGCTGCCGGTCTGACGGAGGCGTTCAAGCAACGTCCACCGTATCAACGCAATGACTATCTGCACTGGATTGGCCGCAGCGTGCGGGCTGCCACCAAGCGCAAGCGGATCGACCAGATGCTGGAAGAATTGAAAGCCGGCGGGGTCTATATGGGAATGGCGCATCGGCCGAGCAAACGGGCGAGGTGATCGTTCTCTCGGCGCGGTCGCGATGGTCGTCAGGAGCAAATGCGATGCGTTGTGTCTTGGCACTTGGCCTACTGGTCATCCTTTGCGTGTCTGCGAGCGCCGCAACACGGCGTCACTCCCACGCACGCCAACCCGCAACCGTTCGTTCGCCTGCGGCTGCAACGCCGACGGCGCGCTTCGCCGTTCCCGGCTGGAGTGACGAATCGACGCGGCAATGGCTCGACCGCGCGTCGGAAAATGCCGGCCGAGGCGGCGGATAGTGCGGTAGCCCCTCGCGCCAAACTCAATCGGCACCGTCGTCTTCGGTTCCCCGCGCGCTCGATGCCGAGCGCCCGCCGTATTGCCGAGGAGCAGCCGCGGCCCTCCTCGTGCTCACGCCTTCGCTTTCACGTAGTTCCTTCCGTGCGCGCCGCGCGCTTCGCATCGCTTGTTTGATGTTTGCATCATGCGAGTCCTCGTCGAAGAACAGCACGATCTCGCAGCTCGGGCACTGACGCGAGTAACCGTTCTGCAGCCGCTTGGCGCGATCACGAAAGACGTTCTTGCAGCGTGTGCAACGGATCTGGACGGAGTCTTCCATATCGATCCCAAATATCCACGAACAATGAGCGCGCTGGCAATCTCTTCGAGGAAGCAATTCCAGATTAAGAAATCACGAAGCACGCCGCCCAAGATCGCTGCGAGAATTGGAACCTAGCAACGTGACGAACAGAATACGTTCGACATCTCAAGCGCCGTCGGAACTTTGTTCACGCACGGAGAACTACGGAATCGTTGCGTGCGCTGAATGATAAAGAACAAGACGCGATTTCGGAGGAGATCGTGAACATCAAAAAGAATGACCTCAGCGCGTGGGCCACGCTGAGGCCAAGTTGACACTTTGGTCGTGAGGCACCGTCACCAGTGCCTCGGTGCTTAACCTAGCTTCGTTTCTCTGCAGCCAAATAGCCCATATGGGCCATGATCGTTGGCACAGAACGTGCAGAGTTGGAGCTGTCAGGATTTTGCATCACCTTCCTGGGGCTAGGAGCAGCGCCGTCCGCGTCTATTTCAAGCGGGCGGCGTTGTGCATTTCGGCCGCCGGTACGCGGCTTCGATCAGGGATCAGCGATCCATCGGCCGAACTTCCAGGCTCTCGATTTTGACCGGCGGAGCCGAGAAAGCATCCTCGTTCAACGGATGCAGCGTGATCGGAGTATTCGTGCCGCCGGTGAGGACATTGTCGCCCGCGCCGCTTGCGTGGATGTAGCTGCCGGCGAGTTGGTCGAGCCCGAGCCACGGCACTGGCGCCATCACCTTCCAGGTCAGTGCGACTTCCTGGTCGCCGATGAAAATGCCGAGATTGGGAATAGCTGCGACGTAACGGCTGTCCGGTGCGCTATCGGCGTGCAGCACGCAATCGAGATTGGTCACCGCGCCCAGGATGAAACCGGTATCGGGGCCGCCACGACACGCGAGCGTTCCGGCCTGCACCTGTTGCGCCTCGGCGGTTGCGATGGGCGTGGCGAGAACGGCCGCGCCCCATACCGCAACGATGACCCAATGACCCGTTGTACGCATGGCGCTGTACAACGCGAAGGGACGCGCAATCGGTCCACGCTCTCGCGTGCGGCATTCGCTGGTGGTTAAGGGATCCTTAGAATTGGGGCGGCCAACGAAACTACGCCGCCGGGCTCGAAATGAATTGTCCCGGCGGCGCCCTGTTTCAATCTGGGCCCGCAATCCCAGTCATGTTCTGTCTGCGAGACTGCCGCCAAGGTTCGAGTAACCCGTATTCATACGGGCGTCAGCGTCTCGCGACAGTCTGGGGTCGGCTGCTGACTCTCTTGTGCCCCGGCGGAGGTCCGATGGTCACCCAGACCACCGCGGCAATCACCACAGCCGTCAGGATGGCGCCGGCCAAGGGCCGATCGTTATCCATGGTCCGTGCCTGTTCAGATATGATGCTCGACCTTCCGCATCTCCTGCAGGCGAGCCAGACAAAAATCCCGATACAATTCGTTGATGAAATCCCACATGACCGAATCCCCTTTTGGTGCAATGACGGGACGCTATCCCGGCTTTGTTTCCGGCCGGCTTCGCGGCGTCCGGAAAATGGCTTCATCGAACGGGGAGTGGCGTGGCGATCCCGGCAGGATTCGAACCTGCAACCCGCGGAGTAGAAATCCGCTACTCTATCCAGTTGAGCTACGGGACCGTGGCCGCCTTGTAGCATCCGCAATATGAAAAATCCGCCTTTCCGCCAAGTCCGTCCGAACCGATTTTTGTGGTCAGACGACAAAGGCGAGCAGGGGTCCCGTCCTGTGTTGGCCAGACCCGCCCGCCGAGCCGGCATGACGCTGCCGCCGGGGCTGGTCGAAGGAATGTCGGCAATGCAATCTGCGACGTTTTCGTCCGTTCATGTCAGCGCCTTCACTCCGTCACCTTTTCGCGCATTTTTTAGCCCCAACGCGGCGGTCGACCGCGGGGCGTTCAGGAGCTCCATCATGATCGGATTGGTTCGTGCGGCCGCACTTTGCGCCACGCTGGCACTCGGCCTGGTGAGCGCCCAGGCTGCGGACAAGGCCTTCAGGCGGGACGATCTCGCCGATTCTGCGATCAAGCTGGAAGCCCAGATCAAGAGCGAGGCGGGCGCGGTCAACAAGTCGGCCGCGACCTTGCGCATCGACGCGGACGCAGCCTTCAAGCGCAATGATTTCCGCGGCGGGCTCACGATCCTCGGCCAGATCGCGGCAACCGCGCCCGAGGACGGTGCCAACTGGCTGCGGCTTGCCAGGACCGTCTTCCAGATCCGGTCGGCCAGCTCCAGCGAACAGACCTTCCTGATGGAGCGCGCCTCCACCGCCGCCTACATCGCCTATCAGCGCGCCGGCAATGCGGGCGAGGAGGCCGATTCGTTGGCCGTGCTCGGCAAGGCGCTCGCGGAGCGCAAGCTGTGGCGTCCGGCGCTCGACGCGCTGCGGCTGTCGCTCGACCTGCGCGAGGTCGCCGACGTCCGGGGTCAGTATGAGAAGATGCGCGACGAGCACGGCTTCCGGCTGCTCGATTATACCGTCGATTCCGACGCAGCCTCGCCGCGGGCCTGCTTCCAGTTCTCCGAGGAACTGGCCAAGCGCGTCGACTTTGCGCCGTACCTCGCGCTCGCAGGCACCGACAAGCCGGCGCTGTCGGCAGAAGGCCAGCAGCTCTGCGTCGACGGGCTGAAGCACGGCGAGCGCTACAACATCAATCTGCGCGCCGGGCTGCCGTCGACCGTCAAGGAGACCCTGCCGAAATCGGCCGAGTTCAACATCTATGTCCGCGACCGCAAGCCGTTCGTGCGGTTCACCGGACGGGCCTATGTGCTGCCGCGGACCGGACAGCGCGGTATCCCGGTGGTTAGCGTCAACACGCCGGCGGTCACGGTCAACGTGTTCCGGATCGGCGACCGCAACCTGATCAACACCGTGATCGACAGCGACTTCCAGGGCACGCTGAGCCGCTATCAGCTCTCCGATCTCGGCGACCAGCGCGGCGTCAAGGTGTGGTCAGGCGAGCTTGCGACCGCCACCACGCTGAACCAGGACGTCGTCACCGCATTTCCCGTCGACCAGGCGCTGGGTGACCTGCAACCGGGCGTCTATGTCATGACCGCCGCGGCCAAGGGACCAGGCAGCGACGACGACGGCACGCTGGCGACGCAATGGTTCATCGTCTCGGACATGGGCTTGTCGGCGTTCTCCGGCAACGACGGTATCCACGTCTTCGTCAACTCGCTGGCCTCGACCGAACCGGTCGCCAATGCCGAAGTGAAGCTGGTCGCCCGCAACAACGAGATCCTGGCCACCCGCAAGACCGATGCAGCAGGCCATGTGCTGTTCGAGCAGGGGCTGGCGCGCGGCGAGGGCGGATTGTCGCCGGCACTGCTGACGGTGACGGACGAGAAGGCCGACTATGCCTTCCTGGGCCTGAAGACCAACGCCTTCGACCTCACCGACCGCGGCGTCGCAGGGCGCGCGATCCCGGCCGGCGCGGACGCCTTCGTCTATGCCGAGCGCGGCGTCTACCGCTCCAACGAGACCGTCTATTTGACCGCGCTGCTGCGCGACGGACAAGGCAACGCCCTGACCGGGACGCCGCTGACCATGGTGATCGAGCGGCCCGACGGCGTCGAATTCCGCCGCACCGTGCTGCCCGACCAGGGCGCCGGCGGCCGGATGCTGGCGGTGGCGCTGAACTCCGCGGTGCCCACGGGAAGCTGGCGGGCGCGCGTCTTTACCGATCCCAAGGGCTCGTCGGTCGGCGAGACCACCTTCATGGTCGAGGATTACATCCCCGAGCGGATCGAATTCGACCTGACCAGCAAGGAGAAGGTGATCAAAGCTGAAGTTCCAGTGGAACTTCAGGTTTCCGGCCACTTCCTCTATGGCGCGCCGGCCTCGGGTCTGCAGCTCGAAGGCGATATGCTGGTCGCACCTAGCGCGGCCGGGCGGCCCGGCTATGCCGGGTACCAGTTCGGCGTCGACGACGAGCAGACCGCGAGCAACGAGCGGACCCCGATCGAGGACCTGCCGGAGGCCGATGCCAACGGCGCGGCGAGCTTCCCGGTCAAGCTCGAGAAGGTCCCGGCCTCGACCCGGCCGCAGGAGGCCCAGATCTTCATCCGCATGGCGGAGACCGGCGGCCGTTCGGTCGAGCGCAAGATCGTGCTGCCGGTGGCCCCAGTGGCCTCGCTGATCGGGGTCAAGCCGCTGTTCGGCGACAAGAGCGTGGCCGAGGGTGACAAGGCCGAGTTCGACGTCGTGTTCGTCGCGCCCGACGGCAAGCAGCTGCCGCGCAACGGACTGCGCTACGAGCTGTTGAAGCTGGAGTCGCGTTACCAATGGTACCGGCAGAATTCGTCCTGGCAGTATGAGCCGGTCAAATCGACCCGCCGCGTTGCCGATGGCGACGTCAATCTCGCGGCCGACAAGCCGATGCGCCTGACCTTCCAGCCGCAGCCCGGCCGCTACCGGCTCGATGTGAAATCGACCGATGCCGATGGTCCGGTGACCTCGGTGCAGTTCGATGTCGGCTGGTACTCGGACGGCAGTGCCGACACGCCCGATCTGCTCGAAACCTCGATCGACAAGCCGGAATACCAGTCCGGCGACACCATGACGGTGTCGGTGAACGCGCGCATCGCCGGGAAGCTCACGGTCTATGTGCTCGGCGACCGCCTGCTGACGACCCAAAGCGTCGACGTCAAGGAGGGCACCCAGCAGGTCAAGCTCCCGGTCGGCAAGGACTGGGGCACCGGCGCTTACGTCATGACGACGCTGCGCCGTCCGCTCGATGCCGCCGCCGGGCGCATGCCGGGCCGCGCGATCGGGCTGAAATGGTTCGGCATCGACAAGAAGACACGCACGCTGGCCGTCGAGCTTTCGCCGCCCGCATTGGTGCGGCCGGGCACGACGCTGAAGATTCCGGTCAAGCTCGGCGGGCTCAATCCCGGCGAGGACGCCAAGGTGGTGCTGGCTGCGGTCGATGTCGGCATTCTCAATTTGACCAACTACAAGCCGCCGGCGCCGGACGACTATTATCTCGGCCAGCGCCGCCTGACCGCCGAGATCCGTGACCTCTACGGCCAGCTGATCGACGGCATGCAGGGCACCCAGGGTCAGATCCGGAGCGGCGGTGACGCCGCCGGTGCCGAGCTGCAGGGCTCGCCGCCGACGCAGAAGCCGCTCGCGCTCTATTCCGGTATCGTCACGGTCGGCCCTGACGGCACTGCCGAGGTGAGCTTCGACATCCCCGAATTCGCCGGCACGGCGCGGGTGATGGGGGTGGCGTGGAGCGCCACAAGACTCGGCCGCGCCAATGTTGATGTGATCGTGCGCGATCCCGTGGTGGTGACCGCGACATTGCCGCGTTTCCTGCTGACCGGTGACAAGGGCACCATCAGCATGGATATCGACAATGTCGAAGGCGCCGCCGGCGATTACGCCGTCAGCGTCAAGGCAAGCGGCCCGATCAAGGCCTCGGGCAATCCGACCACGACGGTGAAGCTCGCCGCCAAGCAGCGCACCTCGCTGTCGCTCGGCCTCGAGGCCGGCGGCGCAGGGCGCGCCGATTTCGACGTCGACATTTCCGGGCCGAACGGGATGACGTTGGCGCGGCACTATGCGCTCGACGTCAAGCCGGCGACCCAGGTGCTGGCGCGCCGCTCGATCCGCACGCTGGCGAAGGGCGAGAGCCTGACGCTGACGTCCGATATGTTCTCCGATCTGGTGCCGGGCACCGGCAGCGTCTCGGTCTCGGCGAGCCTGTCGACCGCGCTCGATGCGGCGAGCATCCTGAAGGCGCTCGACCGCTACCCTTATGGTTGCTCCGAACAGATCGCCAGCCGCGCGTTGCCGCTGCTTTATGTCAACGATCTCGCCGCCGGCGCCCATCTTGCGATGGACACCGCGGTCGACCAGCGCATCCGCGACGCGATCGAACGGCTGCTGGCGCGACAAGGATCGAATGGCTCGTTCGGCCTGTGGTCGGCGGGCGGCGACGACGCCTGGCTCGACGCCTACGTCACCGACTTCCTGACCCGGGCCCGTGAAAAGGGCTTTGCGGTGCCGGACGTGCTGTTCAAGAACGCACTCGACCGCGTCAGGAATTCGGTGGTCAATGCCAACGAGCCGGAGAAGGACGGCGGCCGCGATCTGGCCTACGGCCTCTACGTGCTCGCGCGCAACGGCGCCGCGCCGATCGGCGACCTGCGCTATCTCGCCGACACCAAGCTGAACAATCTGGCGACGCCGATTTCCAAGGCGCAGCTTGCCGCGGCGCTGGCGCTGGTCGGCGACAAGGCGCGGGCGGAGCGGGTCTATGGTGCCGCGCTCGATGCGCTGAACCCCAAACCGGTGATCGAGTTCGGCCGGGTCGATTACGGCTCGGCGCTGCGCGATGCGGCGGCGCTGGTTTCGCTCGCCGGCGAGGGCAATGCGCCGCGCACTACGCTGACGCAGGCCGTGCTGCGGGTCGAAGCGGCGCGGGGGCTGTCGCCTTACACATCGACGCAGGAGAATGCGTGGATGGTGCTGGCGGCACGCGCGCTCGCCAGGGAGACGATGGCGCTCGACATCAATGGCCAGCCGGTCAAGACCGCGGTCTATCGCAGCTACAAGGCCGAGGAGATGACGGGCCAGCCGCTCAAGATCACCAATACTGGCGATGCGCCGGTGCAGGCGGTGATCTCGGTGTCGGGCTCGCCGGTGACGCCGGAACCCGCCGCCTCCAACGGCTTCAAGATCGAGCGCAGCTATTTCACGCTCGACGGCAAGCCGGCCGACGTCAGCAAGGCGAAACAGAATGACCGCTTCGCGGTTGTGCTGAAGGTGACGGAAGCCAAACCGGAATTCGGTCACATCATGGTGGCCGACTATCTGCCGGCGGGGCTCGAGATCGACAACCCGAACCTGGTGTCGTCGGGCGATTCCGGCACGCTCGAGTGGATCGAGGACGGCGTCGAACCGAAGAACACCGAGTTCCGCGATGACCGCTTCACCGCGGCGATCGACCGGGGCGCCAACGACAAGTCGGTGTTCACTGTCGCCTATGTCGTGCGCGCGGTGTCACCCGGCAAATACGTGCTGCCGCAGGCTTATGTCGAGGACATGTACAACCCCTCGCGCTACGGCCGCAGCGGCACCGGCGCAGTCGAGGTCAAGCCGGCGAAATGAGTGATCGTGGAATGAGCAAGGACGTGCGTCCAAAACTCTTCTCGTCATGGCCGGGCTTGACCCGGCCGTCCAGGGATGCGTCCGCTGGCAAGAAAGACGTGGATGCCCGGGTCGAGCCCGGGCATGACACGCGTAGCGGGCGGTTGGTGCTTCGCATCGCCGGCGCTGTTGCGATCGTGCTCGTCATGGTTGCTGCGGCCTTCGCCGCCTGGGTCGCCTCGCTCGGGCCGCTACCGCTTGCGCAGGCGCAGCAGGTCTCGACCACGGTCATCGACCGAAACGGAAAACTGTTGCGCGCCTATGCGATGGCGGATGGGCGCTGGCGGCTACCGGTGGACGCCAAGGCATCGGTCGATCCCACCTATCTGAAGCTGTTGTTCGCCTATGAGGACAAGCGCTTCTACGCGCACCACGGCATCGATCCGCTGGCGCTGTCGCGCGCCGGATTCCAGATGCTCACAAGCGGCCATATCGTCTCGGGCGGTTCGACGATCACGATGCAACTGGCGCGGCTGATCGAGCCGCGGCACCAGCGCTCGGTCTACGCCAAGCTGCGGCAGATGGTGCGGGCGGTTGAACTGGAGCGGCAGCTTTCGAAAGACCAGATCCTCGATCTCTATCTCGCGCTGGCGCCGTTCGGCGGCAATCTCGAGGGCGTGCGCGCCGCCTCGATTGCCTATTTCGGCAAGGAGCCGAAGCGGCTCTCGCTTGCGGAGGCCGCGCTGCTGGTGGCGCTGCCGCAATCGCCGGAGCGGCGGCGGCTCGATCGCTATCCCGAAGCCGCGCATGCTGCACGCGACCGCGTGCTCGACCGCATGGTCGAGGACGGCGTGGTGGCGAAGGAGGACGCCGCGCAGGCCCGGGCCACGCCAGTGCCGAAGCTGCGCAAGCAGATCCCGATCCTGGCGCCGCATTCGTCCGATCAGGCGATCGCGACGATGAAGGATGCGCGCGTCATCAAGCTGACGTTGGACGCCACGCTGCAACGGAACCTGGAGGCGCTGGCGCGCGATCGCGCCATCGCGCAGGGATCTGACGTCTCGGTTGCGATCGTCGTCGTCGACAATGAGACGGGCGACGTGCTCGCGCGCGTCGGCTCCGCGGATTATTTCGACGAGCGGCGGGCCGGGCAGGTCGACATGACGCGCGCGGTGCGCTCGCCGGGTTCGACGCTGAAGCCGTTCATCTATGGCCTCGCCTTCGAGGACGGCTTTGTCCATCCCGACAGCCTGATCGAGGATCGGCCGATCCGGTTCGGCTCCTATGCGCCGGAAAACTTCGACATGACGTTCCAGGGCACGGTGCCGATCCGCAAGGCGCTGCAATTGTCGCTGAACGTGCCGGCGATCGCGCTGCTCGACCGCGTCGGCGCGAGCCGGCTGTCGTCGCGGCTGAAGCAGGCCGGCACCAACCTCGTGCTGCCGAAGGACGAGGCACCGGGCCTTGCGATGGGCCTCGGCGGCGTCGGCATCACGTTGCAGGATCTCGCCCAGCTCTATTCCGGTCTGGCGCGGCTCGGTGCGACCAAGCCGCTGCGCGAGATCGTGCAGGCGAATGACGGCCGCGACACGATGCGGCTGATGGATCAGGCCGCGGCCTGGCAGGTCGGCAATGTCCTGCTCGGCACGCCGCCGCCGGAGAACGGCGTGCACAACCGGATCGCGTTCAAGACCGGCACCAGCTACGGCTATCGCGATGCCTGGTCGGTCGGCTTCGACGGCCGGATCACGATCGGCGTCTGGGTCGGCCGTCCGGATGGCGCGCCGGTGCCGGGCCTGGTTGGGCGCACGGCGGCGGCGCCAATCCTGTTCGATGCCTTTGCACGCACCGGGAAGATCCCGGCGGCGTTGCCGAAGCCGCCGCGGGGCGTGCTGGTCGCCTCCAACGCGAAACTGCCGCCGCCGCTGCGCCGGTTCCGGCCGCTCGGCGAACTGGTTCGCAGCGGCAACGACCAGGCGCCACATATCCAGTTTCCGCTGAACGGTTCACGCATCGACGTCAATCAATCCGAGGGCGGCAGCCATGCGGCGATGCCGGTCAAGGTCGCCGGCGGGGTACTGCCGCTGACGGTACTCGTGAACGGTGTCTCAGCCGGGGACATCGACAGCCGGCGGCAGCGCCTGATCGACCCGCCCGGGCCGGGCT
Source organism: Bradyrhizobium altum (assembly GCF_020889705.1). GTDB lineage: Bacteria > Pseudomonadota > Alphaproteobacteria > Rhizobiales > Xanthobacteraceae > Bradyrhizobium > Bradyrhizobium altum. The sequence goes on from NZ_JACMYP010000019.1 coordinate 28,621, forward strand.
TCGCGCGGCTGACCGTCATCGACGCCACTGGAGCAGCGGATACCGTTGTGATCCGCGTGCAATGATCGCGCGGGAAAGCGGAACAGCACGGTTGTTTGCGCTGCGGTTTCATCGTATGCGAAACCCATGGTGGATAGCCTCCAACCCCGGCGCTTCGGAGCAGGGCAACAGTCTGTAAAACCTGCGCATTCGAGCCGCAGGCTGTTCATGGCGTTCGAGTTCGCGACGGCCAGCCAATGGCGTTCGATCCTGTTCCTGACGCTGACCTGCCTGGTGCTGTTCCTGCCGGGCTTCTTCACCATCCCGCCGATCGACCGCGATGAGGTTCGCTTTGCCCAGGCCACCAAGCAGATGGTCGAGAGCGGCGACTTCGTCGATATCCGCTTCCAGGACGACGTCCGCTACAAGAAACCGGTCGGCATCTACTGGATGCAGGCGGCGGCGCTGAAGACGATCTCCGCGCTCGGGGTGCCGCGCGCCCAGGTCCGCATCTGGGTGTACCGCCTGCCGTCCCTGATCGGCGCCATCGGCGCCGTTTTGCTGACCTATTGGACAGCGCTTGCCTTCGTGACGCGACAGGGCGCGGTGCTGGCTGCCTTGATGATGGCAAGTTGCGTGCTACTAGGGGTCGAAGCGCGGCTCGCCAAGACCGACGCCATGCTGCTGCTGACGGTCACCGCGGCGATGGGCGCGATGGCGCGGGTGTATCTGTCTTGGCAACGCGGCGAGGATCCGGCGCATCCATCATGGGCGCCGCCTGCGATCTTCTGGACGGCGCTGGCGGTCGGCATCCTGCTCAAGGGCCCGCTGATCCTGATGTTCGTCGGCCTTGCCATGGCCGGGCTTGCGATCCTCGATCGATCGGCGGCCTGGTTCTGGCGCATGCGCCCGGTCTGGGGCCTGATGTGGACCCTGGTGCTGGTGCTGCCGTGGTTCGTGCTGATCTTCCTGCGCGCCGGCGAAACCTTCTTTGCCGACTCCGTCGGCGGCGACATGCTGAGCAAGCTCGGCGCACAAGAATCCCATGGTGCGCCCCCCGGGCTCTATCTACTGTTGTTCTGGATCACGTTCTGGCCCGGCGCGCCGCTCGCCGGCATGGCGGCGCCGGCTGTCTGGCGCGCGCGGCGCGAGCCGGGTGCCCAGTTTCTGCTGGCCTGGTTGATCCCGTCCTGGATCGTGTTCGAGGCGGTGCTGACCAAGCTGCCGCACTACGTGCTGCCACTCTATCCGGCGATCGCAATCCTGACCGTCGGCGCGTTGGAGCGGCGTGTGCTGTCGCGTTCCCCTTGGCTGTTGCGCGGCGCTGCCTGGTGGTTCGCTATCCCCGCGTTCGGCGCCGTGCTGGTGATCGTCGGCGCCATCAAGGCGATTCATCAGCCGGTGTTTCCGGCCTGGCCGTTGTTCGCGGTGGGGATGGTGTTCGGCCTGATCGCCTGGTGGATGTTCGAGGACAGCCGCGCCGAGCGCTCGCTGCTCAATGCGGTGATCGCTGCGGCGCTGATGGCGGGCGCCACCTATGGCGTGGTGCTGCCGCGGCTCACCACCGTGTTTCCGAGCCAGGAGGTCGCACGCGCGCTGCGCAACGTGACCTGCGTCGGCCCGAGGGCGGCTGCTGCCGGCTTCCACGAGCCTAGCCTCGTGTTCATGACCGATACGTCGACGCTGCTCACCGACGGATCGGGCGCCGCGGATTTCCTGGGGCAGGGCTCCTGCCGCTTCGCGCTGGTCGAACAGCGCTCGGAGCGCGCCTTCGTGCAGCGCGCCGAAGCGATCGGCCTGCGCTACAACGCGCCGGTGCGGATCGACGGCTACAACATCTCGCAGGGCAAGGCCGTTTCGATCGCGATCTTCCGTTCCGAAGGGACGGAGTGACATGGCGGCGCCGCCAGCCACCGCGGAATCCGCCAACTATTTCGGACGATTGCTGACGCTGGTCTGGCTATCCTTTGCCCAGCTCGTGCGTGCTCCGTCGCATTCTCGCCGGTCCGAGGCGGCGCGACGCTCCGCGCGCCATGGACTCCTGCTGGTCGTCGGCGTTGGCGCCGTGATCATCACGCTGATGTATGCGGTCGATGTCGCCGAGATCAGCCTGATGCCGCCACGCGGCACGCCGGGTCTCTGGTGGGTGAAGACGCTCACCGATTTCGGCAAGGACGAGTATGTGCTGTGCGCGCTTGGCCTGCTGCTGATTGCGGTTGCATTGGCGGCACCGGCGCTGCGCGGTGTGCCGCGCGCGACTTTGCTCGGCCTCGGAACGAGGCTGCAATACCTGTTCCTGTCGGTCATATTGTCGGTGGCGGTCGGTGAGCTGATCAAGTGGATCGTCGGCCGCGGACGACCGTTCGTTGGCGGCAAGGCCGACGCGTTCAACTTCCAGCATTTCGCCGGCATCGAGGCCTATTCGAGCTTTCCGTCGGGACATTCGATCACCGCGTTTGCGCTGGCCTTCGCCGTGTCGGCGGTGTGGCCAGGCGCGCGGATCGCGATGCTGGTCTATGCGCTGGTCATCGCTGCGACCCGGCTCGTGCTGCTTGCCCATCATCCGAGCGACGTGGTGGCCGGCGCGCTGGTTGGCGTGATCGGCGCAATGGCCGTGCGCTACTGGTTCGCCGCCCGCCGCCTTGGTTTCGCCATTGATCGCGATGGCACGGTGTTGGCGGTGTCAGGACCGTCGGAAGAGCGCCTTAAAAGGGTTGCGAGGAACGCCTTCGCCCCATAAAAGCGGTCGCCCGATGGCCGGATCGGGCGGGTTCCAGCCGCTGCCAACACCAACCACGAGTGCCGATTTGCCTGCTTCCGACCAGACGCCGGTCGCCGTTTCCATCGTCGTGCCTGTGCGCAACGAGGCGGACAATATAGCGCCGCTGATCGCCGAGATCGCGGCGGCGCTCGACGGCCGCTGGGCCTATGAGATCGTCTACGTCAATGACGGCTCGACCGACGCCACCGGCGAACGGCTGAGCGCGATCATGGCGCAGCGGTCCAATCTCCGGCAGCTCCGCCACACCGTCTCGTCGGGCCAGTCCGCCGCCGTGCGCAGCGGCGTGCGCGCCGCGCGCGGGGCGATCGTGGCGACGCTTGACGGGGACGGCCAGAACGATCCGGCCTTCCTGCCCAACCTGATCGCGGCGATCGAGAGCGGCAATGGCCGGGTTGGCCTCGCTGCGGGCCAGCGCGTCGGACGCAAGGACACCGGCTTCAAGAAGCTGCAGTCGCGGATCGCCAACGCCGTGCGCGGCATCATCCTGCGCGACGGCACCCGCGACACCGGGTGCGGCCTGAAGGCGTTTCCGCGCGAGGTGTTTCTGGCGATGCCCTATTTCGACGGGCTGCATCGCTTCCTTCCGGCGCTGGTCCGCCGCGAGGGGCTCGCGATCGCCTATGTCGATGTCGTCGACCGCCCGCGCCATTCCGGCGTGTCGAATTATGGATTCTTCGACCGGCTCTGGATCGGGATCATGGATCTCGGTGGCGTGTGGTGGCTGATCCGCCGCAAGAAGCCGACGCCGGTCGTCACTGAAGTGACAGGCACTGAAGTGCCTGATGTGACCGAGGTGAAGTGATGCTGATTCAGTTCGGCCAGGCGCTCAGCGCCTATTTCTACGAAGTGTTCATCGCCAAGTTCGACTTCTGGCTGGCGTTCGGCCTGATCGCGCAATTGTTCTTCACCGCGCGCTTCCTGGTGCAGTGGATTTCCAGCGAGCGCGCCGGCCAGAGCGTGGTGCCGATAGCGTTCTGGTTCTTCTCGATGGGCGGCGGTTTGATGACGCTGATCTACGGGTTCGCCAAACGCGAGCCTGTCATCATCATCGGGCAGGGCCTCGCGACGCTGATCTACATCCGTAACATCATGCTGATCGTGAAGAACCGCGCCAAGGCGTCGAAGACGCTCGACAGCTGATCGTCGTGGTCGTCAGTGCGACGAGCGGTATGCGGGGCCTCCTCGACAAACTCGATGGAGTCCAGCACCGGGCGCCGCTCGACATTGTGATCGAAACAAAACGACGGTCAAACAATCGCCCCAAGGCGTATGGCATCTACGCTTCGTCGTGGGCGTGGCTGCACCCCGAAACCATGCGCCAAGGGATGAGGGGCGTTGATGACCGGCCGTGGCGAACCGACCAGAGCGCGTGGTTATCCATCGAGCGTCCGTGATGTCCCGATGCTTGACGAGCCGCCGCTGACCGGCGAGCGCGGCCTGCCGGACCGGCGTGCAGTCAGTATCCGCTGGATGGCCGGGACGATTCTGATCGCGACCGCGGCCGTCGCGCTCCTTGGTGGCGCGCTGCGCGGTGCATTCGGCTATCGCACGCGATTCGCAGCATCGCCGGTCGTTTCACTTCCGCGCTTCACCGGGCAAGTGGTTGACGAGGCGCGGCGCGGCGATCGTCTGGATCGGAGACCAGGCTCGCAAGGCCGTCCCTCGGCGCTCAAGATCGAGCAGCTGAGCGATGCCGGCTCGGTCCGTCGATTTACCCGTGTGTCAGCGCGGCTCGCGGAGATCGATCCCGAACCACAACAGGACCATCGTCGCGAAGCACCGGCAGACGGCAAGGACGAGCAGCGAGCGGACGCGCAACCGCTGTCGGAGTTACCAGCCATCATACGGGCGGGTCCATCGCGCCGCGGGCTGCCGGGCCGCACCAGCTCCTATGCTGACGGTGAAGATGTGCCGCAGCCGCATTCTCCGATCGGGGAGGCTGTCAACGTAACCAACCTTCCGAAGTCGCCTTCCTCGTCGCGTCACCATCGACATGTCGTTATCGCGAGGAGCGGTGACACGCTGTCCGCCATTCTGCGGGCGTTGGCCGCGGCTGCGGAGGACGCACCGTCGATCCTTGCCGCTTTCCCGACGCCTGGCAGTCGAGAGACGCTGTCTGGTGGCGAGAAGATCACGATCATCGAACAAGACGGAGACCCCGGGGCGCCGCGCGGCCATGTCGCGAAAGTGTCGATCGAACGGCCAGACTCAGGAGTGTCCGCTGTCGGTCGCACCGATAGCGGACAGTACCAGGCGATCGTGCCGGAACAGCCGGATGTCGTCGTGTCGAACGGGAAATTGTTGCGTCAGTCGATCGACACCCACTCCGTCCCCGGCGAGACGCTACGTGACGGACTTAACGCGCTTGCACGCTCCAATCATGTCGACGAGGGGATCGTTGCAGAACTGATGCGGCTTTGCGGCCGCGATTTCGATCTCGACGAGCCTCTCGGCGACGCCGACGTCGCCAACATCATCTATGCTCCCAACGAAATTGGCCAGCCGGAGCTGGTCTTCATCGACTTGACGGCCGGCGGGCAGGCGCGCCGCTACTATCGGTTCACGGCCCCGGACGACGGCAGCTCCGACTTCTACGATGAAGATGGTCAGTCCATCACCAAATTCCTGTTGCGCAAGCCGGTGGTCAGCGGCCGCCTCGGCGACGGCTTTGGTTGGCGCATCCATCCGATCCTCGGCGACCGCCGCTTCCATGAGGGTGTCGATTTTGCCGCGCCCTATGGTTCGCCGATTGCGGCCGCGGCGCCGGCGTCGTCGAGACCGAAGGCTATGAGCACGGCTACGGGAAATTTATCCGCGTGCGGCACGATCGCGGCTATGAGACGACCTACGCCCACGTCGCGAATTTCCCGCCCGGGCTGAAGATCGGAGACCGTGTTCGTCAGGGCGAGACGATTGCCTATGTCGGATCGACCGGGCTCTCGACCGGACCGCATCTCTATTACGAGGTGCGGATCAACCGCCATAACGTCGATCCGCTGCGGATGAAATTGTCAGGCGGCCGGCTGCTGCAAGGCGATCTCCTAGGGGCCTTCGATCGCCAGCGGGACAGCATCGACCAACTCGCGGCGGCCTCCGCGTTTCCGCAGCGGCCGCCTGGCTCCGAACACCGGCCGCCTACGTAGTCTTGGAAGTAAGTTTGATCACGGCCGCCCGGGCGCCGGCAGTTCGGCCGCCTCGACCGCATTCGCGCGATCGGCGGCAGTCTCGCCGGCGGCATCGAGCACGGGATAGGCGACCGAGCAGATGTGCGAATGGATGCGGCGAAGGTCGCGCAGCACGTCGAGATGCAGCGAGGTGGTCTCGATGGTCTCGGGCCGGCCTTCGCGCAGGCGCTCCAGATGGCGCTCGACGGCGGCAAGCTCGGCCGCGCGCAGCGCCGCCTTCTCGGTGAGCAGCTTGCGCGCCTCGGCGGCGTCGCCCGACATGAACACGCCGAACGCGAGCCGCAGCGAGTCGATCGTGCGCTTGTGGAACGCCGACAATTCCTCGGCGCCTTCGGCCGAGAATTGCAGGCGATGCTTGATCTTCTTGGTCGCGAGCTCGCTCAGGTTCTTATCGATGATGTCGCCGATATGCTCGAGATTGATTGCGAACGCGACGATCTCCATGGCGCGCTTACCTTCGCGCTCGTCCAGGCTGCCCCGAGTGAGCTTCGTGACGTAAAGCTTGATCGCCTCGTTCAGCCGGTCGACGGTGTTGTCCATCTTCGACACCTGGTCGACCATTGCGCGATCGTTGGTCAGCATCGCGGTCATCACCTTGCGCAACATCGCCTCGGTGTGGTCGCCCATATGCAGCACCTCGCGCGCGGCATCGGCCAGCGCGAGTGAAGGCGTCTCCAGCGCGCTCTCGTCGAGATAGCGCGGCCGTGACGGATCGGTCTCCTGCGCCCGCTTGGGCAACAGGCGCTCGAGCAGACGCGACAAGTGGTCGAGCACGCCGATGAACAGCAGCGCGGTCGCAACGTTGAAGGCGATGTGGAACAGCGCGGTCGCCTTGGCGAGATCGGGCTGCCAGGCGTAAATTTGCTCGGTGATCGGGCGCAGGAACGGCGCCACCAGCAGGATGCCGATGACGCGGTTGACGAGGTTGCCGACCGGCAGCCGGTAGCTCGCCGGATTGTCGCGCCGCGCCCCCTCCATCAACGGATTGACGGCGCTGCCGAGGTTGGCGCCGAGCACGAGCGCGAACGCGGCATAGGGCGAGATGAACTGTGAATAGGCCAGCGACATCACCAGCAGCACGCTGGCGACGCTGGAATGGACCAGCCAGGTCACGACCGCGCCGATCAGGATGCAGAGCACAGGATCGCCGGTGATCGCGTTCAGGAACACGCGCACGCCCGGGGCATTCTCGGCCGGCGCCATCGTATCGAGCAGGATATGCAGCGCGAGCAGCATCAGGCCGAGGCCGATCGAGACGCGGCCGAGATCCTTGATCCGGGAGCGCGGCCCGCTGCGGAATGCAACCAGGCCGACGATGAACAGCACCGGCGCCGCGGCGGCGACGTTGAACGACAGCACCTGCACGATCAGCGTGGTGCCGATATTGGCGCCGAGCATGATCGCAAGCGCCGGCACCAGGCTGACGATCTCCTCGGCGGCGAAGGAACTGGTGATCAGGGCGGTCGCGGTCGAGCTTTGGAGCAGGGCAGTCAGGCCGAGGCCGGCGCCAAGGGCGGTGAAGCGGTTGTTCAGCGCCCGGGCCAGCAACAGCCGCAAATCGGGCCCGAAGGCCCGCAGAATCCCGCTGTGGACCATGTGCAGGCCCCACAGCAAGAGCGCGACGCCCCCCATCAGATCAAGCAGAACAAGACTTCCCATACTTCCTGGATATCCCGGCAAATTCGAGTCGAAGGGGTCACGCTATCGTCAAATGACCTGGGATCAACCCCTTTTTGTTCCTGTTGGAACGGGCTTGTCGGAAGGGCCTGTAACGAGCGCGGCCGCCAATTGAGGCACTGAGGTCACTGGAGCCGGCCTCATGGTTCAACGGTGAGGCCCGGTAAACGAATCTCGAACATGACCGCTCAATTGCGATTGGTTCCGCTAGGCAGTTTCCAATCTTTCCCCGTTATGACGGTGGGAACGAGAAGCTGTCCAGCCGAGAAGCTATCCAGAAAAGGGCTTGGGGATCAGAATGTTTGTCAATCGCCGCAAGAGCGAACGCCGTGAGTGCCGGAGCGTCGCCAAAATTCAGTTGGGCACAGGGTCGCTGCCACGCGACTGCATGATCACCGATATCTCGGCTGGCGGCGTCAAGGTGATCGCTGAATATCTGGAGATTCCGCCGGAATTCACCATCATCCTGTCGAGCGGCAGTCCGCGTCAGTGCCGCCTGGCCTGGCGGATTGGGCACGAATTCGGCGCCCAATTCGTCGACTAATCCGGGCGGCTCGCGCGGCGTCCGGCACCGCTTCTGGGCCGGATGACGGCGAGATGATGGCATCCTTAACCGGAACTTAGGGTTAAGCTGTGAGCATCCCGGAACCTTCGCTGTTCCGAGTCTCGTTGATGTCTGACAAACTACCCCGACCTTCAGGCCGAATGCACCGTCTCGCCGGCTCGGTATCTGCCGCGCTCGTGCTGATCGGGCTATCCGCCTGTCAGACCTCGGGTCCGTCCGATATCACTGGGTCATTGGGCGATACGGCGGAGTCCACGCCGGCCCCAGCCGACCCGCGGCGCGACATCGCGACCTACCACGAACGCGTTCGCGCCAATCCGAAGGATACCGACGCCGCGCTGAAATACGCCCGGGCGCTGCGCGCCACCGGCCAGCGGGCGCAGGCGGTCGCGGTCATGGAGCAGGCGGTGCTGGCGCAGCCCAGCAACAAGGCGCTGCTCGCAGGCTACGGACGGGCGCTCGCCGACAACGGCAATTTCCAGCAGGCATTCGACGTGCTCGGGCGCGCCCACACCCCGGAAGATCCGGACTGGCGCATCCTGTCGGCGCAGGGCGCCGTGCTCGATCAGCTCGAGCGCCACGACGAGGCCCGCCAGTATTACGCGAGCGCCCTGAAGATCGTGCCTGACGATCCGTCGGTGCTCTCCAATCTCGGCCTGTCCTATCTGCTGTCGAAGGACCTGCCGAAGGCCGAGGAAACGCTGCGCCGTGCCCGGGATCGCGCTCCCGACGACATGCGAGTGCGCACCAATCTCGCCGTCGTGGTCGGCCTGCAGGGCCGCCAGGCCGAAGCTGAAACCATCATGAAGGCCGACCTGCCGCCGGAGCAGGGCTCCGCCAATGTCGCCGCGCTCAAGCGGCTATTGGCGCGCAAGGATGCGAGCCGCACCGATATGGACAAGATCCCGGTCGCGGCCAGCCGTCGCGACTAGAGCGTTCTCACGCGAAAGTCCGGAAGGCTAGCTGGCGGCGCGGCGTCCATCGTTTCGACGCGACTGCAGCTTCCTGAGGATCGGCGACAGGAACGACTCGCGCGTCTCGGCGAGATTGGGGCGGCCGGTCAGGCGTTGTGCGATCTGCAGGAAGGTCCTTGTGGTGCGGTGACGCGCGGAGACTTCCGCGATCATCTGACCGTTGTTGGCGGCCTCACCGAACAACCTGCAATCGAATGGGATGGTCGCGATCGGCTGGCTCTCGATCGTCTTGGCGAAGTCCTTGACCTCGATCTCGGGTCGCTTCGACATGCCGACCTGGTTCAGGCAGTAGAGCGGCGGGCGGTCGTTCGGACGCGCGGTCCGCAACATGTTCATCATGTTCTTGGTGTTGCGCATGTTGGCAAGGTCGGGCTCAGCGACGATCAGGATGTCGTCGGCGCCGACCAGCACGCGTTTGGTCCAGGCGGTCCATTGATGAGGAACGTCGAGCACGATGCAGGACGTGGTCATGCGCATCGTATCGAAGATGGCATCGAATGCTTCGGCGCCGAAATCGTAGACCTGGTCGAGCGTGGCCGGTGCCGCCAGCAGGCTCAGGTGATCGCCGCATTTTGCCAGCAGGCGCTCCATGAAGGCACTGTCCGGGCGCTCGGGCGAGAACACGGCGTTGGCGATGCCCTGTGTCGGATCCTGGTTGTAGTCGAGGCCGGCGGTGCCGAAGGCGAGGTCGAGATCGACCACGACCGAATCTAGCCCGAGGTCGCGCGCGATGGTCCAGGCGACATTGTGAGCGATGGTCGAGGCGCCGACGCCGCCCTTGGCGCCCGCGACCGCGATCAGGCGGCCCACAGAGACTGCTTCCGAGGACGAGAACAGGCCGCAGATCGAGCGCACGATGTCGAGCACCTTGACCGGCCCGATGACGTAGTCGTTGACACCGCGCCGGACCAATTCGCGATACGGTGCAGTCTCGCCGGGCATGCCGAGCACGACGACGCGGGTGCCGGGATCGCAGACCGTGGCGAGTTCGTCGAGACCGGCGAGCAAATCAATGTCCGGCTCGGTCTCCAGCATGATGACGTTGGGCGTCGGCGCCTTGTGATAGGCGTCGATGGCGGCGGCGATGCCGCCCATATGGACGGAGAGGTGGGCCTTGGCGAGCCGGCGGTCTTCGGCGGCGGCGCGCGCCGTCGTGGCGGTCGCAACGCTGGCGCAGAAGGCCTGCACGGAAATCCGTGGCGCCGGCGCGATGTGGTCGTTGGCGTGCTGTGGCTCGTCTTGTTCGGTCATTTCCCGGCGTCGCTCAGCTTGGCTCTATCGGCTTCGGGGTAGGTGGTCGCGGTGGACTCACCCTTGCCGTATTTCTGGAACGCGACCGACCGGCGCGGCGTGTAGGATGCGGTTTCGGTCCGCGGCTGCACGAGGTCGGACGGATTGGCGACCATCGCAGCCAAATTGTGCTGCGTGGCGCAGCCGAAATTGTCCCACTGCTTGTTCTCGTTGTAGCTGGGATTGTAGATCGAGGGACCCAGGTCGCTCGGCCACAAGCCGCAGGGGCCGGCGACCGCGGCCATCTTCGAATAGCTGAGGCGAATGGTCGGCAGCGCGCGCGGATCGTCGACGCGATAGGAGCGCCTGACGATGGCGTGGGCGGGCACGCCCATCGACGCCAGCACGCCGCGGATCTCCTGATACACCGCTTGCGCCGAGCGCGCATTCGAGGTGTCGGCCGGCACGTCGATCGCGATCGCGCCGGTGCCGTCGCGGCGCCAGGTGCGGGCCATCCCCATGACGTCGTCGCGTTGCGTTTCGGTGAGATTGCCGCGGGCGCGGCCCACGAACACGACGATCGACTGCTCGCCCTCGGTGACGGCGATCGGATGCCGCTGCCGGTAGTCGTCGGGCACCGTGCCGGTGGCAATATTGTCGCCGGTTAGATTGCAGCCGCCGAGCGCGATCGCGGTGGCGACGAGGGCGCCGGACAGCGACAGCGTCCTCGCATGGCCGGCTCGTGTGTGGCGTGTCATCATGGCATCCCCCAACCCTTCAGCGCCTCAGTCGATGATGAAGCCGAAATTGACCGGCGTGGCGCCGATCGGCTCGGCACGGGCGGCAACGCCGTAGATGCGATTGACGCGCGCCAGCAGCGCCGACTGCGCGTCGGAGGCCGGGGCGAACCCGTCATCGGGACGGGACAATTCCTTCTGCGCAACCGCGCGCACCACATACGGCGTTACGATGACCATGAGCTCGGTCTCGTTGTTGACGAAGTCCTGGCTCCTGAACAGCTGTCCGAGGACCGGGATCTGATCGACGCCAGGCATTCCGTTGATGGCCTGCTTGGTCTGCTCCTGGATCAATCCGGCCATCGCGATCGAGCCGCCCGAGGGCACTTCTAGGGTGGTGTCGGCACGGCGGGTCTTGATCGAGGGAATGGTCGTGCCGCCTTGGCCGCCGGTCAACGCGTTGTCCATCGAGACTTCGGAAACCTCGGTCATCACCTTCAGGCTGATGCGCCCCTCGGACAGCACCACCGGGGTGAAGTTGAGCGAGATGCCGAACTTCTTGAAGCTGACGGTCTGGACGCAATTCCCGATCGTGCCCGACGTCGTCGTCTGGCAGGTGACGCCGGTCGGAATTGGAAACTCGCCGCCTGACACGAAGGTCGCGGACTCGCCGGAGATCGCTGTGAGGTTCGGCTCGGCCAGCGTCTTCACCACGCCCGCGCTTTCCATCGCGCGCAGCGTCGCGGTGACGGTCGGCACGCCGAGCTTGTTCAGGGCCGCGCCGGCCAGCACGTTGCTGGCGAGCGGTCCGTTGTTGGCGGTGAAGGCGTTGGCGTTGTTGAAGACCACCGCGGCGGTGCCGTAATTCATGTTGGCGCTGAGATCGACTCCGAGCTGCTTGACGACGTCGCGCCGCACTTCGGCGACGGTGACCTTCAGCATCACCTGGTCGCGGCCGCGCACCACGATCGAGTTGACGACCTTGTCGGGGCCGCCGACGAGCTTGGCTGCGATGTCGCCGGCCTGCTGGGCCTCGACCGGGCTTGCCACCGTGCCGGTCAGCACCACGCTCTCGCCGACACCCTCGATCTGGACGCCCGGCAGCATCTGCTTCAGCGCGGCACGCATGCCGTTGAGGTCACGCTTGATCGCGATGTCGTAGGACGCGACCTGGTTGCCGTCGGCGTCGAAGAACACCACGTTGGTCTGGCCGACCGCGGCGCCGATGATATAGGCGCGCTGCGCCGAGCGGATCACGGCGTTGGCGATCTTGGGATCGGCGACCAGAACGTCCTTGGCTTCGCGCGGCAGGTCGACCACCACCGACTTGCCGACGCCGAGCGAGACGAAGCGCGTCTTGGCGGCGATGCTGCTCGTCACCGCGACGTCCGCGTTCTTGTCGGGATCGGTCGCGCTGGCGAGGGCAGGGATCAGCATCAGGGCGGTGACCGCCGAGAATGACAGCGAGCGGACCAGCGTGGTCCGCCTCGCCAGTTGTGTTGCAGCAATTGTCATATCGAAGCCCCCATCACTTCTGTGTCGTCTGAGAGCTCGGGATGCCGAAACGCACCACCCGAATGCTCTCGCCCCGCTTCGGGGCCTGGTCTCTGGTCTCGTCGGTCTTCTCGTTGACGTCGGCGATGCTGCGCAGCGCCAGCGCCAGCGTGCCGCTCTGCCGTGCCCGCGCGAGCGTCTCGGCCTGTTCGGGCTTGAGCTCGAGGGTCACGGTCTTGCCGATGAGGGAGTTATTGCCGTCCTTCTCTTTCGGCGCCTGGTCGATCGCCAGCACGCGGACGTTGGACAGCAGGATTTCGGTGGTGATGATGTCGCGGCTGCCCTGTTGCTGATCGGGATTCTTGTCGCGTCGCGACAGGATCACGTCGACGCGGTCGTTGGGCAGGATGAAGCCGCCGGCGCCGGTCTCGGGCGAGATTTCCGTGGAGATCGCGCGCATGCCGGTGGGCAGGATCGCGGCCATGAAGCCGCTGCCATTGGCCTTGACCAGTTTTTGCTCGCGGATCGGCTCGCCGACGATGAAGGGAGCGCGTGCGATCGAGCCGATGACGTCGTTCATGGCGTCGGCATTGGTATCGTGGCGGATGAACGCGCTGCTCGCGGTCTCGGCTGGCCAGCGCTGCCATTGCACGTCTTCAGGCTTGACCGACTGACCGAGCCCGATGTCGGACTTCGCCACCAGCACCTCGACGGTCGGCAGTTGTACCACTGGTGGCGCGACCGGCGCCGGTTTGCGATCGCCAACGCTCGCGAGATACATGGCCGCGAGGCCTGCGACGCCGGCGATGCCGAGGACCACGATGCGTGCCGTCTTCATGCGATTGTCTGAATGCCCTTAACGCAGGGCAGTCACGTCCTTGCGGCACTGACAGCCCTTCCCGGGAGCATCAGTACGGCCGCAAAAGTATAAGGGAACTTGATGGAAGGTCCGGACAATTCAGGGATTGGTGGGGATGGTGAACGGCGAGTTATCGGCGCCCGTCGCATCTCCGCAGAATCCCGGAGATCGTGCGTGCGCAACGCGTGCGACGTTAGTCGCAACGCGGCGACTTGGCCGGTCGGTCGTGGTTAATATCGTCTAACGCAACCGGCGTGGAAAGTCAGAGCGCGGCCTTCAACGCGGCAAAGCCGCGATCGAGATCAGCCTTGAGGTCGTCGAGATTCTCGAGCCCGATATGCAGCCGCAACGTCGGCCCACCCGGCGACCATTTGGTCGCGCTGCGATAGTCGCTGCAGTCGAACGGGATGGCGAGGCTTTCGAAGCCGCCCCAGGAAAAGCCCATGCCGAACAGCGTGAGCGTGTTGAGCATCGCATCGACCGCGGTCTGCGGCACAGGCTTCAGCACGATGCTGAACAGGCCGGAGGCGCCGGTGAAGTCGCGCTTCCAGATCGCATGCCCCGGATCGGTCTCGAGGCCAGGGTGCAGCACCCGAGCGACCTCCGGCCGCGCGCCAAGCCAGCGCGCGATCTCGAGCCCGGAGCGGTGGTGCTGCGCCAGCCGCACCGACAGCGTCCGGACACCGCGCAGCGCGAGATAGACGTCGTCTGGGCCGGCGCAGACGCCGAGCAGGCGGATCGCCTCCTGCACCAGCGGCCAGGCTTTCGCATTGGCCGAGATGGTGCCGAACATGATGTCGGAGTGGCCGCCGATATACTTCGTGCCGGCCTGCATGCTGATGTCGACGCCCTGTTCGAGCGAGCGGTGATAGAGCGCCGTCGCCCAGGTGTTGTCGTCGATCATCAGCGCGCCGCGGGCATGTGCCACGGCCGAGATCGCGCGGACGTCGGGCATCTCGAAGGATTGCGAACCGGGCGCCTCGATCAGCACCGCGCGGGTATTCGGCTTGAACAGCGTCTCGATGCCGGCGCCGAGCAGCGGATCGAAATAGCTGGTCTCGATGCCGTAGCGCTTCAGCATGTTGTCGCAGAAATTGCGGGTCGGCCGATAGGCGTTGTCGCACACCAGCAGGTGATCGCCGGCCTTCAGCACCGCGAGCAGCGTGGTGCTGATCGCTGCCAGTCCCGACGGGGCGAGGCCGACGCCGGCGCATTGCGGGCCCTCCAGCGCCATCAGCACGTCCTGCAGCGCCCGCGTGGTCGGGCTGCCGTGGCGGCCATAGGTAAATTCGGCGCGATGGGCGCGGAGGTCCTCGGCGGTCGGATAGAGCACGGTCGAGCCGTGAAAGACCGGCGGATTGACGAAGCCCTTCTGGGCCTTGGTGTCGCGGCCGGCCGTGACCAGGCGGGTCGCGGCGTCGTGCGGGCGGGAGGGCATGGAGCCGTCGGAGGAGGTCATGGTTTGCTGCCGTTAGATTTTAGACTTTTTGCCGCAGCCGTACCGCGTCGGGAAGACAGGGCCACGCCGGGAGGTGTTACTAACAAGACGTAGAAGACGTGCGTCAACCCCTTGACCCGGCTCGTCAGTCGCTATGTGATGCGCCGCAACTACCAGTCGCCGCACGTTGAGGGGCCTGCCGCGACCTACGATCCGTTGCCTGGCCGGTTTGCACGTCAAACTGACTGTCAGATCAGCATCTTTTGCTGCAAGGGATCATTGGGATGGCCCGTGAACGCGAGGCGATCACAAAGCAAAACGTCCAACGGACGACCCTGAAAGGCCTACCCATGAAACGCGTATCCCTGGCTGTTCTCCTTGCCGCTGCCGCTGCCTTGTCGGTCCAGTCCGCCTCGGCGCAAACCCTCAAGACGGTCAAGGACCGGGGCCAGCTGTCCTGCGGCGTCAGCCAGGGCCTGCCTGGCTTTTCATCACCGGACGACAAGGGGAACTGGACCGGGATCGACGTCGACGTGTGCCGGGCCATTGCCGCAGTGGTGCTCGACGACCCGACCAAGGTCAAGTTCGTGCCGCTGTCGGCCAAGGATCGCTTCACCGCGCTGCAATCCGGCGAGATCGACGTGCTGTCGCGCAACACCACCTGGACGGTGTCGCGCGATACCTCGCTCGGCGCCAATTTCACCGGCGTGACCTATTATGACGGACAGGGCTTCATGGTGAAGAAGTCGCTCAAGGTCAATTCGGCGCTCGAACTGAACAGCGCTTCGGTCTGCGTGCAGACCGGCACCACGACGGAGCAGAACCTCGCCGACTTCTTCAAGGGCAACAACATGAAGTACGAGGTGATCGCGTTCGGCAGCATTGACGAAGCCGTCAAAGCCTATGAATCCGGACGCTGCGACGTCTTCACTGACGACGCGTCCGGGCTCTATGCGAGCCGTCTGAAGCTCGCGAACCCGGCCGATCACATCGTGCTGCCGGAAATCATTTCCAAGGAGCCGCTGGGGCCGATGGTGCGCCACGGCGACGACCAGTGGTTCGACATCGTGAAGTGGACGCTGTTTGCGATGATCAATGCCGAGGAGCTCGGCATCACCCAGAAGAATGTCGACACGATGCTCAAATCGGACAAGCCGGAGATGAAGCGGGTGCTCGGCACCGACGGCAATCTGGGTGAACAACTCGGCCTGACCAAGGACTGGGTGGTGCGCATCGTCAAGGCGGTCGGCAATTACGGCGAGACCTTCGAGCGCAATGTCGGCGCCGGCTCGCCGCTCGGCATCGCCCGTGGCGTCAACAATCTCTGGAACAAGGGCGGGATCCAGTACGCGCCGCCGATCCGCTGATCGGTCCGGCCAACGGCTGCCGCGATGAGCATCGCGCCCCGCAAACCGCCGCTGCAATTTGCCCTCAGGCTGAAGCGTGCGCTTGGCGGCAAGACCGGCTGGAACGGATTGGCCGCCCAGATTGCCTTCGCTGCGATCCTCGCCTGGATCGCCTATGAGATCGTGGCGAATGCGCGGACGAACCTGGAGACCCAGCACATTGCGTCGGGCTTCGGCTTCCTCAATTACAATGCGGGCTTTGACGTCAATCAGAGCCTGATCGCCTACAACAACTCCGACACCTACTGGCGGGTGTTCTTCGTCGGCTTGTTGAACACGATCCTGGTCTCGGTGATCGGCATTGTCTTTGCCACCGTGATCGGCTTCGTCGTTGCGCTGTGCCGGTTGTCGCCGAACTGGCTGCTGTCGCGGATCGGCGGCATCTATGTCGAGATCGTCAGGAACTTGCCGGTCTTGTTCCAGATCCTGTTCTGGTACCTCGCTGTGCTCGCGGCGCTGCCGGCGCCGCGGCAGAGCATCTCGATCTTCAGTACGTTCTTCCTCAACAATCGCGGCCTGATCGTGCCGCAGCCGGTCAGCGAACCGGGGCTCTATCCGTTCCTCGCCGCGCTCGCGGTCGGCATTGTCGTGGCGCTGGGCTTGCGGCACCACGCGCGGCGTGCCCTGTTCCAGCGCGGGCAGATGATCCGGATCTGGCCCTATGTGCTGGGTTGCCTGGTCGGACTGCCGCTGGTCTCGATGCTGATGTTCGGTTGGCCGTTGAAGTTCGAGCTGCCGCAGCTGAAAGGCTTCAACTTCGCCGGCGGCGCGCGGGTCATCCCCGAATTCGTTGCGCTGACGGTCGCGTTGTCGACCTACACGGCGGCCTTCATTGCCGAGATCGTCCGCGCCGGCGTCATGTCGGTCCACAAGGGACAGATGGAGGCGGGCTCTTCGCTCGGCCTCAGCCGCGCCGCGACGCTGCGGCTGATCGTGGTGCCGCAGGCGATGCGGGTCATCGTGCCGCCGCTGACCAGCCAGTACCTCAATCTCACCAAGAATTCGTCGCTGGCAGTGGCGATCGGCTATCCGGATCTGGTCTCGGTGTTCGCCGGCACCGCGGTAAGCCAGACCGGGCAGGCGATCGAGATCATCGCCATGACGATGGGCGTCTACCTGCTGCTCTCGCTCGCGACGAGCGCGCTGATGAGCGTCTATGGCTGGCGCATCAACCGGAGCATGGCGGCATGACCGATCTGTCCGCCCCGTCCTTTGT
This sequence comes from Bradyrhizobium altum, assembly GCF_020889705.1. Taxonomy (GTDB): domain Bacteria; phylum Pseudomonadota; class Alphaproteobacteria; order Rhizobiales; family Xanthobacteraceae; genus Bradyrhizobium; species Bradyrhizobium altum. Next base: position 46,163 of record NZ_JACMYP010000019.1, read on the forward strand.
CCGGCAGGATCTGGTCGCAGAGCGTGCGGCGCCGGCCAAGACCACCGGCTTCATCGGCTTCGTACGAACGCGGCTGCTGAATTCGCCGGGCAACATCCTGCTCACGATCCTCGGGCTATTGCTGGCCTGGTACATCGTTGTCCCGACGATCAAGTTCCTGCTGGTCGACGCGGTCTGGGCCGGCAAGGATCGCACCGCTTGCCTCGCCGAAAAGGCGGGGCACGAGGTCGGCGCCTGCTGGCCCTATATTGCGGCCAAGCTGACGCAGCTGATCTATGGCTTCTATCCGGAAGCGCAGCGCTGGCGGGTCAATCTGACCTATGGGCTCGGCGCCGCGTTGTTGCTGCCGCTGCTAATGCCGCGCCTGCCGGCCAAGGGCATCAACTCCGGCCTGTTTTTCTTCGCGTTTCCGGTGGTGGCGTTCTTCCTGCTGCATGGCGGCGGCATCGCGGGCTTCGGCGTGAGCTGGACCGCCGGCGTGTTGCAGCTGTTCGAGCAGAGCGTTGGCGGCGCCGGCGATCTGCTGGTCAATCTCAGCAAGAGCTCGGCGATCGCCCCGCTGCCGTGGGCACTGGGCAAGGTGCTTGTCCTGGTCGGCTTTCTGATCCATTGGCTGATCTTTCCGCTGACCTGGCTGCGCGACCAGTTGCAGCTCTCGTCGCTGCCGGTCTGGGGCGATTTCCTGGTCACCGCCGTCATCGTCTCCGCCGTGCTGTTTGTGCTCGGAGGCGGCATGCGGACCGGGCGCAGAGCGCTGGTCGGCAGCCTGCTGACGTTTGCCGGGATAGCCGTTGGCATCAAGCTGATGGGGCTCGATCGCGGCGGCTTTCCCATCGTCGACACGCGACTGTGGGGCGGCCTCCTGGTGACGCTGGTGATCGCGATCACCGGCATCGTTGCCTCGATGCCGATCGGGATTGCGCTCGCGCTCGGCCGTCGCTCGAGCATCCCGCTGATCCGGATCTTCTCGATCGCCTTCATCGAATTCTGGCGCGGCGTGCCGCTGATCACGGTGCTGTTCTTCGCGACCTACATGCTGCCGCTGTTCGTGCCGGGCAATTTCGCCGTCGACGGCCTGTTGCGTGCCCTGATCGGCGTGGCGATCTTTACCGGCGCCTATATGGCCGAGGTGATCAGGGGCGGGTTAGCCGCGGTGGCGCGCGGGCAGGCGGAAGCCGCATCGGCGCTCGGCCTGTCCTGGTGGAAGACGACGTCGCTGATCGTGCTGCCGCAGGCGCTGCGCTACGTCATTCCCGGCATCGTCAACAGCTTCATCTCGCTGTTCAAGGATACCTCGCTGGTGTCGATCGTGGCGCTGTTCGATCTATTGGGTTCCCTGCGGGCATCGTTCTCCGACCCGAACTGGTCGACGCCGACGACGGCCTTTACCGGCTTCGCCTTTGCGGGAATGATCTATTTCGTGTTCTGCTTCGGAATGTCGCGCTACTCGCTGTTCGTCGAACATCGGCTCAACGCTCACCGCCGCCACTGAACAAGGTCACCATGTCCACAACCCCGATCGTCAACATTTCCACGCTCAACAAATGGTACGGCGACTTCCACGTGTTGCGCGACATCAACCTTGAGGTCGGCAAGGGCGAGCGTATCGTGATCTGCGGGCCGTCCGGCTCGGGCAAGTCGACCCTGATCCGCTGCATCAACGCGCTGGAGGAATTCCAGGAGGGCGAGATCGTGGTCGACGGCATCGAGCTCGGCCCGAACCTGCGCCGGGTCGACGAGGTGCGGCGCGAGGTCGGCATGGTGTTTCAGAGCTTCAACCTGTTCCCGCATCTCACCGTGCTCGACAATTGTACGCTGGCGCCGATCTGGGTACGCAATATCCCGAAGAAGGATGCGGAGGCGGCCGCGATGAAGTTCCTCGAGCGGGTCAAGATCCCGCATCAGGCCAACAAGTTTCCCGGCCAGATGTCGGGCGGTCAGCAGCAGCGCGTCGCGATCGCCCGTGCGCTGACCATGAACCCGAAGGTGATGCTGTTCGACGAGCCGACCTCGGCGCTCGACCCGGAAATGGTCAAGGAGGTGCTCGACACCATGGTCGATCTCGCTAGGGAGGGCATGACCATGCTGGTCGTAACCCACGAAATGGGCTTTGCCCGCGAAGTCGCCAACCGCGTCGTGTTCATGGACGCCGGTCAGATCATCGAGTCGAACACGCCGCAGGAATTCTTCGCCAACCCGCAGCATGCGCGGTCGAAGTTGTTCCTGAGCCAGATCTTGCGGTGATTTCCGCTGTCACTGCGAGCGGAGCGAAGCAATCCAATCATCCGCATCGGAAGTATGGATTGCTTCGTCGCAATAGCTCCTCGCAATGACGTCTGTGGGGACGTCGTTCGTCAGACGAACGGCAGCTCGATCTTGCTGCGCTTTTCCAGCCATTCCGGGACCGGCAGATTCTTCGAACGCATGAAGGCCGGGTTGAACAGCTTGGACTGATAGCGGTTGCCGGAGTCGCAGAGAATGGTGACGATGGTCTTGCCGGGACCGAGCTGCTTGGCGAGCTGGATCGCGCCCGCGATGTTGACGCCGGTCGACCCGCCGAGGCACAGGCCTTCGTGCTCCAGCAGTTCGTAGATGATGGTCACGGCTTCCTCGTCGGAGACCAGGAACGCATCGTCGACGTTCGCTGTCTCGATCACCGGTGTCTTGCGTCCGAGGCCTATGCCTTCGGTGATCGAGTCACCCGGCGTCGATTTGACCTGGCCGTTCTTGAACAGCTCGTACATCGCGAAGCCGTGCGGATCGGCACAGGCGGTGACGATGTCCTTGTTCTTTTCCTTCAAATAGCGGCTGATGCCGGCGAGCGTGCCGCCGGTGCCGACCGAGCAGATGAAGCCATCCACCTTGCCGTTGGTCTGCTGCCAGATCTCCGGTCCGGTCGAGTCGTAGTGCGCCTTGGGATTGTCGAGGTTGTTCCACTGGTCGGCGAACAGCACGCCGTTCGGCTCGGTCTTGCGCAACCGCTCGGCGAGACGCCTGCCGAGATGCTGATAGTTGTTCGGATTGGAGTAGGGCAGCGCCGGCGCCTCGACGAGTTCGGCCCCGCACAGGCGGAGCATGTCCTTCTTTTCCTGGCTCTGCGTCTCCGGAATGACGATCAGGGTGCGGTAGCCCCGCGCGCTCGCCACGACCGCAAGTCCGATGCCGGTATTGCCCGCAGTCGATTCGACCACGAGCCCACCGGGCTTCAGATCGCCGCGCTTCTCGGCCTCCAGGATCATCCCCTTGCCGGCGCGATCCTTCACGGATTGGCCGGGATTCATGAATTCGGCCTTGCCGAGAATGGTGCAGCCGGTCAGTTCGGATGCGCGTTTCAGCTTGATGAGGGGGGTGTTGCCGATCGCTTCAATGACGTCTTTGTTGAATGCCATGTCGGGGAATTTCTTTGCCGGTCTGTGTCTTGCTTGCGGCGAACCTAGTGTGCTGATCGAAAAAGGGAAGGGCTTTCGCACTGCGGCAAATGGCGGGTTCACCACACCGAACCCGACTGGCGCGCACCACATGGGCATCGCGGAGGAGGCCGTTTTGCAGCGGGCTGGTCGTCTGGCAGAATCGTTCTGCGGCCGGCGCTTTTGCGTCAGTTGCGCGCGATCGACCAAGTCAAGGCCTGACGAGGCGTCGCCTGGCGCGGCGAGATCGTTGTCGCTCCGGCGCATGTTGCGGATTCGGAGCAACAGGGCCGAGAAATCCCCATGAAATCTTCGTAAGAAAGATGACTTCCGGCACCGGTCTGAAGCGCGCGGAAATGCCGTAAAAATAGGGAAAAGTCGGCATTCCGGGTAGCCACGAATCGCTTGCGATGCGACGTCGCACAATCGTGACAGGGCTGTCCGCCCTATCGTCCCAAGGGTAGGATGGGACAGCCAGGTTCCATTGGAAGCATTACCCCGTGCACGTCACCCAGACCATTGCTGACTGCGTCATTCGTCCGCCACGGGCGAAGTCTGGCTTTGGCGGAGAATGGGTGTGACCCAGCCCGCGTCCGTGATGGCGCCTGGAGGCCGGGTCGGCCTCGCCGTCCGCATGCGACGGCTCGCGGGACGATCGCTTGTCGCGCTCGGCCTGGTCGCGGGCTCACCCGGCTGCATTCTGACCCAGGACATCCCCGATCCCGCGCTCGACGTGCCGCAGGGCTACAAGGCCGCGCGTCTGGGCCGGCCGGGCGACGCGCTTCCGACGCTCGACTGGTGGCGAGGCTTCCGCTCCAAGGAGCTGACGAAGCTGATGGAGGAGGCGCAGACCGTCAACCTCGACATCGCCGCCGCCGTGGCGCGCTTCCGGCAGGCCGACGCGCTGGCGCGGCAGGCCGGCGCGGCGCTGCTGCCGACCGTCAATCTCAACGGGTCTGAAACCTATTCGCGCACCTCCGGCTCCAGCGCCAGCGGTCTGACCAATGGCGGCCGCGAGGTAGTGAACTACAGCGCCTCGCTGAGCGCGAGCTACCAGCTCGACTTCTGGGGCCAGAATCGCGACGCCGCGCAGGCGGCGGAGGAGACCGCCGTCGCCAACCGGTTCGACCGCGAGGTGGTGGCGCTGACCACGCTGGCGAGCGTCGCCAACGCCTATTTCACGGTGCTCGCCGCACAGGACCGGCTGCGCACCGCACAGCGCAATATCGCCAGCGCCGAGCGCATCCTCAATGCGATCCGGGAACGTTTCAAGGCCGGTACCGGCTCCGATCTCGATGTCGCCCAGCAGGAGAGCGTGCTGGCCAACCAGCGTGCGCTGGTGCCGCCGCTGCGGCAGACGCTCGACCAGAACATCAACGCGCTCGCGGTGCTGGTGTCGCGGCCGCCAGAGAGCGTGCGCCTCGCCGGCGGCTCGCTCAATTCAGTCGCGATTCCGCGCGTCACGCCGGGCCTGCCGTCCGAATTGCTCACCCAGCGTCCCGATATCCGCAGGCAGGAGGCGCAGCTCGCATCCGCCACCGCCAATGTCGGCAGCGCGCGGGCACAGTTCTTCCCGAGCATCCAGCTGACCGGGACGGGCGGCTACCAGAGCCAGGCGCTGGTCTCGCTGTTCCAGCCGCATGCGGCCTTCTTCAACCTGGTCGGCGGCATGACCCAGCCGATCTTCGATGGCGGCCGGATCCTCGGCAATTTCGAGAACGCGAAGGCGCGGCAGGATGAGCTGCTGCAGACCTATCGCAAGACGGTCGTGCAGTCGTTCACCGATGTCGACAATGCGCTGGTCGCGATCCGCGAGACCACGCGGCGGCTGCAGCTGCAGCGCGACGTGCTGTCGTCGTCGCGGCGCGCCTTCGACCTGGCCGAGCAGCAGCTCAAGGCCGGCACCGCCGACATCGTAACTGTGCTAAACACGCAGCTGACCCTGTTCCAGGCGGAAGACGCTTATTCCCAGGCCCAGCTGGCCCGGCTATTGGCGATCGTGAGCCTGTATCAGGCCTTGGGGGGCGGCTGGGAACCGAAGATGGAAAGACCGGTCGATGCTCTTTAAGCCCGACTCGAGGGACGACGAGAAAAGCTCAGCCCCACGCAAGCGGAGCCTGGTCTCGCGCCTGCTTGGACGCATGGTGTCGCTGCTCATCACACTCGTGATCCTCGGCGGGCTCGGCTATCTCGGTTGGCTTGCTTTCCAGCCTAAACAAAATGGAGGCGGCGGGCGCGGCGCGGGCGCGCGGCCCGATCTGCCGGTGCCGGTGCTCGCGGCCACGCCGCAGGTGCGGGACGTGCCGGTCTATCTCGATGGCGTCGGCTCGGTGAAGGCGCTCAACACCGTCACGGTGCGCTCGCAGGTCGATGGCAAGCTGCTCAAGGTGAACTTCGTCGAGGGCCAGGACGTCAAGAAGGACGACGTGCTCGGCGAGATCGATCCTGCGATCTATCAGGCGCAGTACGACCAGGCCGTCGCCAAGAAGGCGCAGGACGTCGCGCTGCTCACCAACCAGAAGCTCGACCTTACCCGCTATGAGCAGCTGGCCGCCAGCAATGCCGGCTCCAAGCAGCAGGCTGACACGCAGCGTGCGCTGGTGGCGCAGCAGGAGGCGCTGATCAAGGCCGACCAGGCCGCGATCGACAATACGGGCGCGACCCTGGGCTACACCAAGATCGTCGCGCCGATCTCCGGCCGCGCCGGCCTGCGCCAGGTCGACCAGGGCAACATCATCCACGCCTCCGACACCACCGGGCTCGTGATCCTGACCCAGCTGCAACCGATCGCGGTGTGGTTCAGCCTGCCGCAGCAGCAGATCATGCGAGTCAACGCCGCGGCGGCGAAGGGCCAGCTTGCGATCGATGTGTTCGGCAATGACGGCGTCACCGTGATCGATACCGGCAAGCTGACCGGCATCGATAACCAGGTCGATCCGACCACCGGCACGCTGAAGCTGAAGGCCGAACTGCCGAATGCCAGCTACCAGCTCTGGCCCGGCCAGTTCGTCAATGTCCGGCTCAAGGTCGAGACCTTGCCGCAGGCGATCGTGGTGCCGACCTCGGCGGTGCAGCGCGGTCCCGCCGGCACGTTCAGTTACGTCATCGGCGAGGACAGCACTGTCACCGCCAAGCCGGTTACGGTCACGCAGCAGAACGAGCATGAAGCCGTCATCGCCAGCGGCCTGACCACGTCGGACCGCGTCGTGACGACGGGCTTTGCCAATCTCGCGGATGGCTCCAAGGTCGTGGTCGGCAAGGACGACGGGCCGCCGGCCGCCGATCTTGCGCCGCGCAAGCGCGGCCGTACTCCGGACGGCAAGCGCGGGGCGCAAGGCGAGGGCCAGAGCAAGGATCAGGGCAAGGATCAGGGCAAGGACGCCAAGCAGGACGGGCAGGGCGGCGAGCATCGCGGCCGGCGCGACCACAGCGAGGGCGATCCGAAGGGGCAGACCGGACCGGCGCCCGCGCCGGCGGCAGGGGGCGAACAGTCGGGCGGCGCGCCGAAGGCGCAGCCATGACCGACATCCTGACCTCGTAATGTCCGACCTAACAGCGAGCACGCAACCATGAGCGTCTCCGAACCGTTCATCCGCCGACCGATCGCCACCTCGCTGCTCGGCATCGCCCTGATGATCGGCGGCGCGTTGGGCTATTGGGCGTTGCCGGTCTCGGCGCTGCCGCAGGTCGACTTCCCGACCGTACAGGTGACGACGCAACTGCCGGGCGCGAGCCCCGACGTGGTGGCCTCGCTGATCACGGCGCCGCTGGAGCGGCAGCTCGGGCAGATTCCGTCGCTGTCATTGATGAACTCGACCAGCTCGTTCGGCGTCAGCCAGATCTCGCTGCAGTTCGACCTCAACCGCGATATCGACGGCGCTACCCAGGACGTCCAGGCCGCGATCAATGCCGCCGCCGGCATTCTGCCGAAGACGCTGCCGTACCCGCCGGTCTACGCCAAGGTGAATCCGGCCGACGCGCCGGTCATGACCTTGGCGCTGACCTCGGACACGATCTCGCTGCGGGCGATGAGCGATCTGGCCGATACCATCCTCGGACAACGGCTGAGCCAGATCTCCGGCGTCGGCCGGGTCTCGATCCTCGGCGGATTGAAGCCCGCGGTGCGCGTGCAGGCCGACCTGGCGCGGCTTGCGGCCTATGGCATCGCGATGGAGGATCTGCGCAACGCGATCGCCGGCGCCAACGTGTCGGGGCCGAAGGGTTCGCTCGACGGCGCCCAGCAATCCTACACCATCGCCGCCAACGACCAGATCGCCGCTGCCGACGCCTACCGGCCGATCATCATCGCCTATCGCAATGGCTCGCCGGTGACGATCGGCGACGTTGCGCAGATCGTCGACGGGCTCGAGAACGACCGCACCGGAGGCTGGTACCAGGGCACGCCGGCCGTCATCATCGATATCCAGCGCCAGCCCGGCGCCAACGTCATCGACGTCGTCAAGCAGATCCGCGGCGAAATCCCGCGGATGCAGCGGGCCGTTCCGGCCGGCGTCAAGCTGACCGTCGTCTCCGACCGCACCGTCACGATCCGCGCTTCGGTCCACGACGTGCAGTTCACGCTGATCCTGAGCGTCGTGCTGGTGACGCTGGTGGTGCTGCTGTTCCTGCGGTCGCTGCGCGCGACCCTGATCGCCGGCGTCGCCCTGCCGCTGTCGCTGATCACGAGCTTCGGCATCATGTATTTCGCAGGCTTCAGCCTCGACAATCTGTCGCTGATGGCTTTGACCATCGGAACCGGCTTCGTGGTCGACGACGCCATCGTGATGATCGAGAACATCGTCCGCCACATGGAAGACGGCGAGACCGTGATGGAGGCCTCGCTGAAGGGCGCCAGCGAAATCGGCTTCACCGTAATCTCGCTGACGGTGTCGCTGATCGCGGTGTTCATCCCGCTGCTGTTCATGTCCGGCCTGGTCGGCCGCATGTTCCGCGAATTCGCGCTGACCCTGACGATCGCGGTCGTGACCTCCGCGATCGTATCCCTGACGCTGACGCCGATGATGTGCTCGCGGCTGCTCAAGAACATCCATGAGGAGATGGCGGTCCCGGGCCTTGCCGCGGTCAGCCGCGTCATCGACCGCATGGTGGAGTTCTACCATCGCACGCTGCTCTGGGTGCTGCAGCGGCAGCGCGCGACGCTGCTGGTGACATTCGCGACCATCGCGTTGACGCTCATCATGTATGTGCTGGCGCCGAAGGGCTTCCTGCCGCTGCAGGACACGTCCTCGATCACGGCGGTGACCGGGGCCGGCCCGACGTTTCGTTCGCCGAGATGCAGCGCCGCCAGAGCGAGGTCTCCGACCTCATCAAGGCCGACCCCGACGTGGTCGGCGTGGTCTCGGTGATCGGCGCCGGCTCGGTCAATCCGACCACCAATGTCGGCCGCCTGGTGATGACGCTGAAGCCGCTCGACCAGCGGCGTGACGGCGTCGTCAAGGTGATCGAGCGGCTGAAGCAGAAGATCGCGACGGTGCCCGGCATGACCGTCTACTTCCAGCCGGTGCAGGACGTGCAGATATCGACCCAGTCGAGCCGCTCGCAATACCAGTACGCGCTGACCGCGACCGATGCCGCCGAGGTCTCGCAATGGTCGCAGAAGCTCGTCGCCGAGATGCGGCGCGACCCGATCTTCCGCGATGTCTCGTCGGAGGCGCAGGATGGCGGCCTGCGTGCGGCGCTCGACATCAACCGCCAGCGCGCCGGCCAGCTTGGCGTCAGCTTACAAGGCGTCACCGATACACTGAACGACGCCTTCGCGCAGCGGCAGATCTCCACGATCTACGGCCAGGCGAACCAGTACCGCGTGGTGCTCGAGGCGTTGCCGATGTATCAGCGCGATCCCTCGATCCTCGACAAGCTCTATCTGCCGGGCGCCAACGGCGCGCAGGTGCCGCTGTCGGCGGTGGCGACGCTGGTCCGCACCACGGCGCCGCTCGCGATCTCGCACCAGGCGCAATTCCCCTCGGTCTCGCTCAGCTTCAACCTGGCGCCCGGCGAGGCACTCGGCGACGCGGTCGAGGCGGTGAAGGCGATCGAGACCCGGATCGGCATGCCCGGCAGCATCGTCGGCATCTATTCCGGCGACGCCGCCGAATTCGCGCGCTCGCTGGCCGGACAGCCCTGGCTCATCCTGGCGGCGATCATCACGATCTATATCGTGCTCGGCGTGCTCTACGAGAGCTACATCCATCCGATCACGATCCTGTCGACGCTGCCCTCGGCCGGCGTCGGCGCCATCCTGGCCTTGATGCTGTGCGGGCAGGACCTCTCGGTGATCGGCCTGATCGGTATCATCCTGCTGATGGGCATCGTCAAGAAGAACGCGATCATGATGATCGACTTCGCGCTGGAGGCCGAGCGGCATCAGGGCATGTCGTCCTATGACGCGATCGTGCAGGCCTGCCTGTTGCGGTTCCGGCCGATCATGATGACGACGCTGGCCGCGCTGTTCGGCGCGCTGCCGCTCGCGATCGAAAGCGGCACCGGCGCCGAGCTCCGTTTCCCGCTCGGCATTTCGATCATCGGCGGCCTGCTGCTGAGCCAGCTGCTGACGCTCTACACCACGCCGGTGATCTATCTCGCGCTCGACCGGCTCAACCGCCGGATCGAGCGGGCCGTGCCTGAGCCCGGTCCCAGCGGCCCGCCGATCGCGGGTGCCACCGAGGGCATGCAGTGATCTCGATCTCCGAGCCCTTCATCCGCCGGCCGGTGGGCACCACCTTGCTGGCGATCGGGCTGTTCCTGGTCGGGATCGTCGCTTACGAGTTTCTGCCGGTGTCGTCGGTCCCGAATGTCGACTTCCCGACCATCCGGGTGTCGGCGTCGCGGCCCGGCGCCGATCCCTCGGTGATGGCTGCGACTGTCGCCGCGCCGCTGGAGCGCAAGCTCGGCACCATTTCGGGGGTCGACCAGATCACCTCGACGAGTTCGCTCGGCACCACCAGCATCCAGGTGCAGTTCTCGATCGGCCGCAACATCGACCGCGCCGCGCGCGACGTGCAGGCCGCGATCAATGCCTCGCTCGCCGATCTGCCGAGCGACCTGCCGTCGCTGCCCAAGTTCCGCAAGGCCAATCCGGCCGCGGCACCCGTGTTCGTGCTGGCGCTGACCTCGAAGACGATCTCGACCAGCGCGATGTACGACGTCGCCGACACCGTGCTGGCGCAGCGCATCTCGCAGGTGCCGGGGGTCGGCGAGGTGACGGTCAGCGGCGCCGACCAGCCGGCGGTGCGCATTGCGCTCAATCCGGTGTCGCTGGCCAATGCCGGGATCGCGACCGACGACGTCCGGCTCGCGATCATCAATGCCAATCCGCTGGGCCCGCTCGGCATCTTCAATGGCGACCGGCTGAGCGAGACGCTTTCGATCAACAAGCAGATGCGCACCGCGGCCGAGTTCCGCGACATCGTCATCAAGAGCTCGAACGGCAATTTCGTCCGCCTCTCGGATGTCGCCGAGGTTGAGGATTCCGTCCGCAACTCGCGCTCGATCGCCTGGTTCAACAAGCAGCCGGCGGTGTTGATCCAGATCACCAAGCAGGGCGACGCCAACGTCATCGACACCGTCGACGGCGTTCGCAGGATGCTGCCGGAACTGAAGCAGTGGATCCCGGCCGGTGTCGAGATCTCGACCCTGGTGGATCGTACCGGAACGATCCGCGCCAGCGTCGAAGACATGCAGTTCACGCTGCTCGCGACCGCCATGCTGGTCATGGTGGTGGTGTTCGTGTTCCTGCGCAGGATCGTACCGACGATCGCCGCCGGCGTCTCGGTGCCGCTGGCGCTGGCCGGCACCTGCGCCGGGATGTGGCTCGCCGGCTTCTCGATCGACAATCTGTCGCTGATGGCGCTCGCGATCTCCGTCGGCTTCGTGGTCGACGACGCCATCGTGATGATCGAGAACATGTACCGCAATCTCGAGCAGGGCATGGCGCCATATCCGGCCGCGGTCGAGGGCGCCAAGCAGATCGGCTTCACGGTGCTGTCGATCTCGCTGTCGCTGATCGCGGCCTTCACGCCGCTGATCTTCATGGACGGGATCGTCGGCCGGCTGCTGCGCGAGTTCTCGCTGACCCTGACGTTTGCCATCATCGTGTCGACCCTGGTGTCGGTGACGATCACGCCGATGATCTGTGCGCACTACATCAGGGAGGCGACCTCGGATCGCGCCACCTGGTACGATCGCGTCATCGAGGGCACGCTGTCGCGCGTCGTGGCGTTCTATGCGTCGACCCTGCGCATCGTGCTCGGCTATCCCTTCCTGACCTTGGTGGTGTTCTTCGCCACCGTCGCGCTGACGGTGGTGCTGTACGTCAAGACGCCGAAGGCCTATTTCCCGACCGACGACAGCGGTTTCGTGATCGGGGCGACCCGCGCTTCCGCCGACATCTCGTTCCAATCGATGCTCGGTCTGCAGCAGCGGCTCGCCGACATCGTGATGGCGGACCCCGCGGTCGCCGGCATCGGCTCGTCGGTCGGCTCCGGCGGCGGCCCGGGCGGCGCCACCTCCAATCGCGGCACCATGTTCATCAGCCTGAAGCCGCCCGAGGAGCGGGGAGGTCTGTCGACCGCGCAGGTGATCGACCGGCTGCGGCGCAACCTGTTCATGGTGCCGGGCATCCGCCTGTTCATGTTCGCCGCCCAGGATATCCGCACCGGCGGCCGCCAAAGCGATTCCGACTACCAGTACACGCTCGCCTCGACCGATCTCGATCTGTTGCAGAAATGGGCGCCGCTCGTCGCCAAGCGCATGGAGACGGTGGAGGGCATCACCGATGTCTCCGCCGACCGCGACCCCGGCGGCCTGCAGCTCAACCTCGTGATCGACCGCAAGATCGCCTCCAGCCTCGGCGTCCGTGTGCAGGACATCGACAACGCGCTCAACAACGCGTTCTCGCAGCGGCAGATCTCGTACATCTACACCCAGCGCAACCAGTACGTGGTGGTGCTTGAGATCGATCCGAAATTCCAGAGCGACCCGTCGAATCTCGAGCGCATCTACGTCGCCGGCGCCAACGACGTGCAGGTGCCGCTGTCGGCGCTCGTGCATTACCAGCGCGGACTGTCGGCGCTCGCGGTCTATCACTCCGGCGGCTTTCCCTCGACCACGGTGTCGTTCAACCTGCTGCCGGACGTGCCGCTGGAGGTTGCCACCACGAACATCCAGCAGGCGGTCGACGAGCTGCACATGCCCGAGGGCATTCGCGGCAGCTTCGACGGCAATGCCGGCGACTTCAACAAGACCAGCGGGCGGCAGCCGCTGCTGATCCTCGGCGCGCTGGTCGCGATGTATATCGTGCTCGGCGTGCTCTATGAGAGCCTGGCGCATCCGATTACGATCATCTCGACGCTGCCGTCGGCCGGCCTCGGCGCCTTGCTGGCGTTGCAGGTGACCAACACGCCGCTGACAGTGATCGCCTTTGTCGGCATCATCCTGCTGATCGGCATCGTCAAGAAGAACGGCATCATGATGGTCGACTTCGCGCTCGAGGCCGAGCGGCATCAGGGCCTGTCGTCGCGGGATGCGATCTTCGAGGCCTGCCGGGCGCGCTTCCGCCCGATCCTGATGACGACCATGGCCGCGCTGTTCGCCGGCATTCCGCTGGTGATCGCGACCGGCCCGGGCACCGAGCTGCGGCGGCCGCTCGGCATCACCATCATCGGCGGCCTGTTCGTGTCGCAGATCCTGACGCTCTACACCACGCCGGTGATCTATCTGCTGATCGACCGGTTGCGCCGGCGCCCGGCGCCGTCAGGCGTGCACGCGCCGGCGGAATAGGTTGGATTGAACGGCTCGGCACGCGTATAGCGAAGCGATGTCCGAACCGACCGAAGCAAAGACCGAACTTGCCACCGAGATCCCGGAATGCCCGCATTGCGGCAAGCCGATGCCGCTGTGCATCTGCGACAGCGTCACGCCGATCAAAAGCCGGATCCAGCTCCTGATCCTGCAGCACCCGCAGGAGCAGGACAGGGCGCTCGGCACCGCGCGGCTCACCGCGCGGCACTTTGAGAACGCCGTCCTGCGGATCGGGCTGTCCTGGCCGAGCCTTGCCAAGGCTCTCGGCCGGCCGGTGCCCGATCCGTCGCGCTGGGCGGTGCTCTATCTCGGCTCGGCCAAGGTCGAGGATCTCGATACCGACGCCGAGATCGTCGCGATCAATCGCAAGGGCGAGCTGGAGCCGCACCAGCGCGCGATCCTCTCCGACATTGAGGGCATCGTGCTGCTCGACGGCACCTGGAGCCAGGCCAAGGCGCTGTGGTGGCGCAACGCCTGGATGCTGAAGTGCCAGCGGGTGATTCTCGGGCCGAAACGGCCCTCGCTGTACGGCAAGCTGCGCCGGGAACCGCGGCGCGACGGCCTGTCCACCATCGAGGCGGCCGCGATCCTGCTGGCCGGGCTGGAAAAGCGGCCGGATATCGCGGCAGCGTTAACTGATAGTTTCGAGCGGATGCTAGCGAGATTCCGCGAAGTGCAGGCCGAAATGCCGGAATTGGCACCAAAACCGAAGAAGCGGGACTTCCGGAAGCGCCGACGTTAGCTGTCCGGCTTGGTTGCCTATCGCAGAGAGGGCGTATATGAAGTGCGCCGCAAGGGGCCACGTGGCGGAGTGGTTACGCAACGGTCTGCAAAACCGTGTACACCAGTTCAATTCTGGTCGTGGCCTCCACTCATCTCATCAATAGCTTGCAGCCGACAAATGAGAAGCCGCATTAGCTCGCGGCGTACCAGCCTTCAGGAAACGGGATCAGCGGCCACGGCGCCTGGTTGTCATTCGCCGCGCGCGGCGGCGGCTGAATGCGGGGCGAGGGTCGAGCCACGAAATCCTCCTGAGCAATAGGCGCGATCGCCGTTCGCACGGCGTCCAGCAGCAGATCAAATTCGACTTCGCTCATCGCGCTCTCCGAGGTTCGAGAGCGCCATGGTCGCAAAACTGTCTTCGGTCCGGATTGAGCGATTCGTTCGAATTTTATGAAAAGAACGATGGCGCCCGCTTTGGTAAATAAATGTCTGATGACCCCTCGGGGAACCTAGGTCGGCAAGGCCGCTCCTCGAATCACATCTTGCGAAAAACTCTTCCCGGACTTCCCGGCAATATTCATAGCCGTCAAATATCGCAGGAATTTTAGGCAGACGTGACAGTGGAGGCAAGCATCGCAGGATGGTCGGCGATCCCATCTCGCATCGATCCTCATCTCTTGGCGGCATGGTCCGCCAGCGGGACGGCGTCGGGTGCAGCGAGCCGCTCCGAACGGCGTAGATCGTCTACGCCCGCTGTCTATCGCCGCAGCGAAAGGGAAATTCCCGACATCGGCGCGGTCGCGGTCATGCCAGCCCGGCGAGGTCTCCCGGCAGCATGGTCTTGAACTGCGTCAGCACCTGCCGTGCTTTCCGCGGCGGCAGCGTGATCGCGTGACGCACGGCGGCTGCGATCAGCATCATCGTCAGTCCCGAGAAGGTGGCGAGGGTGGCGGCCGGCATGGTGGGTGCAACCCGCCTGACCGCGTCGGACAACAGGCCGGAGAGTACGGCCATGTCGTCCGCATCGAGCTTCTGCAGGGCGCGGTCGGCCTGGGTCGCCTGCCAGATGTCGCGCATGACGGGCTCGCGCATGAACATCTCGTAGTAACTGTCGACGATCCGGCATAGCGCCGGGTGCAGGTCACGCGCGGACGAGACCGCGGCCAGATCGCGCCTGACGCAATCGCGCCCGATGGCGTTATGCCGTTCCGCCAGCGTGCCGATGATCGCGGCCTTGTCGGGGAAATATTGATACAGCGAGCCGAATGCGACGCCGCTGCGTTCGACGATGTCGCTCATGCGGAAGGCCTCGCTGCCTTTCTCCACCATGATCTCGGTCGCGCAGGCGAGGATGCGCTCGAACCGCTCACGGCTGCGCTGTTGCGTGGGAGCAAGCCGCGCCAGCCCGGGCAGGGGGGG
>NZ_JACMYP010000020.1 GCF_020889705.1 Bradyrhizobium altum
CCTCGGTGCGCAGGCTGTCCGCCGAAAGCGGCGTCGACGCTTCCACCGTTCCGGGCTCGGGCAAGGATGGCCGCGTGACCAAGGGCGACATGCTGGCTGCGATCGAGAAGGCCGCCTCGGCGCCGACCCCGGTCAACCAGCCGGCCGCCGCAGTGCAGGTTCGCGCGCCGTCGCCAGCTGACGACGCCGCACGCGAGGAGCGCGTGAAGATGACCCGGCTGCGCCAGACCATCGCGCGCCGCCTCAAGGACGTGCAGAACACCGCCGCGATGCTGACGACCTTCAACGAGGTCGACATGACCGAGGTGATGAAGCTGCGTGCCCTCTACAAGGACACATTCGAGAAGAAGCACGGCTCGAAGCTCGGCTTCATGGGCTTCTTCACCAAGGCGGTCGTGCAGGGGCTGAAGGACATTCCCGCCGTCAACGCCGAGATCGACGGCTCTGACCTGATCTACAAGAACTACTACCACATCGGCGTTGCGGTCGGCACCGACCGCGGCCTGGTGGTGCCCGTGGTGCGCGACTGCGACCACAAGTCGATCGCCGAGATCGAGAAGTCGATCGCCGATTACGGCCGCCGCGCCCGCGACGGCCAGCTCAAGATCGACGAGATGCAGGGCGGCACCTTCACCATCACCAATGGCGGCATCTACGGCTCGCTGATGTCGACACCGATCCTCAATGCGCCGCAGTCCGGCATCCTCGGCATGCACAAGATCCAGGAGCGGCCGATGGTGGTCGGCGGCAAGATCGAGGTTCGCCCGATGATGTATCTGGCGCTGTCCTACGATCACCGCGTCATCGACGGCAAGGAAGCGGTCACCTTCCTGGTTCGCGTCAAGGAGAGCCTGGAAGATCCGGCCCGCCTGGTGCTGGATCTCTGAGGTCATATCGCGCGCGGCGCCCGATCGGTTCGGGCGTCGCGATTCGTTGGGTGCTTACGTTTGGGGATCAATGTGACGGACAAGGTCGTTGTCATCACCGGCGGCAGCCGCGGCATCGGCCGCGCCACCGCACTTGCTGCTGCGGCGCGTGGCTACCGCATCGTGGTCGGGTATGCGTCCAACCAGGCTGCGGCCAACGAGGTCGTCGCCGCGATCGAGGCCAGGAATGGCAAGGCGATCGCGGTGAAGTGTGACGTCGGCAGCGAGCAGGACATCCTAGCGCTGTTCAAGGCGGCTGACGCGTTCGGCACGCTCGGCGCGCTCGTCAACAATGCCGGCATTGTCGGCAAGAGCGGCGTGCGCGTCGACGAGATGTCGGCCGAGCGCATCCAGCAGATGATGGCGGTCAATGTCACCGGCAGCATCTTGTGCGCGCGCGAGGCGGTGAAGCGGATGTCGACCAGGCACGGCGGCGAGGGCGGCGTCATCGTCAACCTCTCCTCGGTCGCGGCAAGGCTCGGCGCGCCCAACACCTATGTCGACTATGCCGCCTCCAAGGGCGCGATCGATTCTTTCACAATCGGACTCGGCTACGAAGTCGCGAATGAAGGCATCCGCGTCGCCGGCATCCGGCCAGGCCTGATCGACACCGATATCCATGCCGCGGGCGGCGAACCCGATCGCGCGCATCGGCTCGCCCATATGGTGCCAATGAAGCGCGTCGGCACCGCCGACGAAATCGCCAACGCCATCGTCTGGCTGATTTCGGACGAAGCCTCCTACGTCACCAGCGCGATCCTCGACGTCTCGGGCGGTCGCTAGAACACGATCAAGCGGGAAGCGGCCTTCCGATCGGATCGCGCGCGCCCAACTGCCACAGAGTTTAGCTACAGGACCTCTATCATGGCTTCTTACGATCTCGTTGTCATCGGCACCGGGCCCGGCGGATATGTCTGCGCGATCCGCGCGGCGCAACTCGGCATGAAGGTTGCCGTCGTCGAGAAGAACGCGACGCTGGGCGGCACCTGCCTCAATGTCGGCTGTATGCCGTCGAAGGCGCTGCTGCATGCCTCCGAGATGTTCGAGGAAGCCGCGCACTCCTTCGCCAAGATGGGCGTCAGCGTCCCCACGCCGAAGCTCGATCTGCCCGCGATGATGGAATTCAAGCAGCAGGGCATCGACGGCAACGTCAAGGGCGTCGAGTTCCTGATGAAGAAGAACAAGATCGACGTCCTCAAGGGCACCGGCAAGATCCTCGGTGCCGGCAAGGTCGAGGTCTCCGGCGACGGCAAGTCCGAGATCGTCGAGACCAAGAACATCGTGATCGCCACCGGCTCCGACATCGCGCGGCTGAAGGGCATCGACATCGACGAGAAGCGCATCGTGTCGTCGACCGGCGCGCTGTCGCTGGAGAAGGTGCCTTCGAGTCTTCTGATCGTCGGCGCCGGCGTGATCGGGCTCGAGCTCGGCTCGGTCTGGCATCGCCTCGGTGCAAAGGTCACCGTGGTGGAATTCCTCGACCGCATCCTGCCCGGCATGGACGGCGAGGTGGCGAAGCAATTCCAGCGCCTGCTGGAAAAGCAGGGTTTTGCCTTTAAGCTCGGCGCCAAGGTCACCTCGGTGGATGCCTCGGGCAAGACGCTGCAGGCCAAGATCGAGCCGGCCGCCGGCGGCGCTGCGGAGACCATCGAAGCCGACGTCGTGCTCGTGTGCATCGGCCGCGTGCCCTACACCGAGGGCCTCGGGCTGAAGGAAGCCGGCGTTGCGCTCGACAATCGCGGCCGCGTCGAGATCGACGCGCACTTCTCGACCAATGTGAAGGGCATCTACGCGATCGGCGACGTCGTGGCTGGGCCGATGCTGGCGCACAAGGCGGAAGACGAGGGTGTTGCCTGCGCGGAGATCATCGCGGGCCAGGCCGGCCATGTGAACTACGACGTCATTCCAGGTGTTGTGTATACCACGCCGGAAGTGTCGTCGGTCGGCAAGACCGAGGAAGATCTCAAGCAAGCCGGCGTCGCTTATACCGTCGGCAAATTCCCGTTCACCGCGAACGGCCGCTCCAAGGTCAATCAGACCACCGACGGTTTCGTGAAGGTTCTCGCAGATGCGAAGACCGATCGGGTGCTCGGCGTGCACATTGTCGGCCGGGAAGCCGGCGAAATGATCCACGAAGCCTGCGTCCTGATGGAATTCGGCGGTTCGGCCGAGGATCTGGCGCGCACCTGCCACGCACATCCGACCCGCTCCGAAGCGATCAAGGAAGCCGCGCTTGCGGTGGGCAAGCGCGCCATCCATATGTGATCGAACATCCCGCGCGCGAGCCGGGTAGAGATCATAGTGATGTTGCGCCGTCTGCTTCAGCCGTTCTGGGTCCTGCTTGCGATCATCTTCCTGATCGAGGCTTGGCTATGGGATCACGTCGAGCCGATCGTGGCCCGGGTGGTGGCGTGGATTCCGCTGCGCGCGCTCAAGCAATGGCTTGCCGAACGGGTCGATTCGCTGTCGCCGGCGATGACGCTGATCGTCTTCGTCGTGCCGCTGATCCCGCTGTTTCCGCTCAAGCTGGTCGGACTCTGGCTGTTGGCGAACCAATACTGGTTCAGCGCGGTCTCGCTGATCCTGTTCGCCAAGATCGTCGGCGTCGGCGTCACCGCTTTCCTGTTCGACGTGACGCGATCGAAACTGCTGGAGATGCCCTGGTTCGAGGCGCTCTATAATTTCGTGATGGCGCTGCGCGCCAAGGCCACCGAGCTGGTCGAGCCGGTCAAGCGGCGTATCCTCGAGATGATCAGTGGCGACGGTGACGGCTGGACCGCGCGCACGCTGCGCCTGATCGCGCGCTTCCGCAAAAGCGTTCACCAGACCAGCAAGGTTCTTTGAACAGGACTCTCAGTCCCGTCATCCTGAGGAGCGCGCCCTTGCGCGCGTCTCGAAGGATGCACGGCCCCGCCGGTGGCCGTCGATCCTTCGAGACGCCGCTACGCGGCTCCTCAGGATGACGGTCGCGCAGGGGAATCGTGCGCCTCAATGCAGATGCAGCAGATGCGGCTGGAACAGGCCGAGCAAGGTCATCACGACGCCGGCGAGCGTCACCAGGCCGGACACCCAGGCCAGCGCGGCGATGCCGGTGATGATGGTCGCGGACGCCAGCACGATGGCGATCTGGAAGGCGGCGGAGGCAAGCTCGAAGTGATGATATTTCGCGGTGGCCTCGTCGCGCTCATGCTCGGAGTGCTTGGCGCGTTCGGAGAGTTGCTCTGAACCTTCGCCGGTCTCCGGCTCCGAGCGGTAGCGTGCCGCGGTCTTCTGCCAGTCGTCGATCTGCTTCTGCAGCGCGGCCTTGGCCGCCTCGTCGGTGGTGGTCGCGAGGTTCAGCTTGCCCTGTTCGGCTGCGGTCTGCACCGCGGTGCGGCGGATGCTCTTGGCCTGGAAGAAGGCCCAGAGGTTGGAGGCTTCGACGTTCTTGCTGATCGATTCGGTCTGGGCGCCCTTGCCGAGCGTTTCGGACAGCGCCAGGCAGAGCGCGATCACGGCGATCAGGAGGGCGATCTTCTTGTTTTCGCTCGACGCATGCTCGGCATGCTCCGCGTGCTCCATACTTTCTTGTGCGCTCATGATTCCCCCTCCGGATGAGACCGCGCCACGATTGCTGAATGCGGCGCACAAGGCAAGTGCCGAGCGATTTGTGGCAGCCGTATGAATATGAACGGCGCAAGATGAACGGCGCATTGATGCCGGCCCCGCGCCGTATTTTGAACCCAGGTCCGGGTGCTCAGCCGCGCGGGTGCGCGGAGCGATAGACTTCCAGCAGGCGCTCACTGTCGATGCCGGTGTAGATCTGCGTGGTCGACAGCGATGCGTGGCCGAGCAATTCCTGGATCGCGCGCAAATCGCCGCCGCGGCTGAGCAGATGGGTGGCGAAGGAGTGCCGCAACGCATGCGGCGTCGCGCTGTCAGGCAGGCCGAGCGCGCCGCGCAGTCGCTCCATGGTGAGCTGGATGATGCGCGGGCTTAAGGGTCCACCGCGCGCACCGACGAACATCGGCCCGGTCGGGCTGAGCTGATGCGGACAGATCGCCGCATAGTCCGCGATCAATTGCAGGACGTTTTGCAGCACCGGCACCATGCGGGTCTTGTTGCCCTTGCCGGTGACGACAAGCACGTCGCCTTCGCCCGGCTTCGGCACGTCGCGCCGCTTCAGACCTAATGCCTCGGAGATACGCAGACCCGAACCATAGAGCAGCGCCATCACGGCGGCGTCACGCATCAGGATCCAGGTCTCGCGGGTTTCGCCGGCGCGCTCGTCGGCATCGGCAAAGCGTTTCGCCGCTTCCATATGGATCGGCTTCGGCAGGCTCTTCGCCACCTTGGGCGCGCGGATCGCCGAGAGCGCGCCGACTTTGCCCTTGCCTTCGCGTTCCAGGAAACGTCCGAACGAGCGCAGGCCGGCCAGCGCCCGCATCAGCGATCGCCCGCCGATTTCGTCGGCGCGGCGCATCGCCATGAAGGCGCGGACATCACTGGCCTCGAGCGCGGAAAATGCCGCAAGCGTCACGCGCGCGCCCCAGTGCCCGGCCAGGAAGGTCAGGCATTGACGCACATCGCGGGCGTAGGCCTCGAGCGTCTTCGGCGACAGCCGCCGCTCGGCGCGCAGATGCGACAGCCAGCGCGTCATCTCCTGCGTGACCGACACGTCGGCGCAGTCGAGCTCGAGCGGTGGCGTGGGCTGATCGGTCCGGGCCATGTCTTGAGCGGGCATGTTTTGAGCGGGCACGTCCTTAAGGGCTATTGGCGCTGCTAATCTCCTGATTATATCGCACTGCCTTCGTTTACCGTTCGCTAAGACCGCGCAGCGGTGCTAGCCCGGCGCAAAGCTCTGATTCAATGGACCACACCACACGCCCCAGCCCAGCCTCCGCATCGACGACCCGCGTCGTCGACGTGCTGGTGCCTGTCGCGCTGAACCAGACCTATTCCTACCGCGTGCCGCGCGGCATGGAGCTTGCGCCCGGCGACGTGATCTGTGTTCCGCTCGGGCCGCGCGAGGTCGTTGCGGTGGTGTGGGCCGAGAATGCCAAGCCGGATCCGCGGCTGCACAACCGGCTCAAGGACGTCAGCGAGAAGCTCGCTGTTCCGCCGCTCAGGGCCGAGCTGCGCCAGCTCGTCGACTGGGTCTCCACTTACACTTTGTCGGCGCGCGGCATGGTGCTGCGGATGACGCTGCGGATGGGCGAGAACCTTGGCCCGGAGCGGATGCGGCTCGGGGTCCGCCTGGTGGGCGAGCCGCCACGGCGACTGACACCGGCGCGCCGGCGGCTGATCGAGGTGCTGTCGGATGGCTTGCTGCACGGCAAGTCCGAGGCGGCGCGGGAGGCCGGCGTCAGCTCGGGCGTAGTCGACGGCCTGGTCGACGAGGGCACGCTGACGGTCGAGGCGATGCCGCCGCCCGCACCCCCACCCATTCCCGATCCGTCCTACGCGCAGCCGGATTTCTCGCGCGAGCAGCGCAGTGCGGTCGATATGATGCGGACGCTGGCGGCGAGCGGCAGCTTTCACGTCGCATTGCTCGACGGCGTCACCGGTTCCGGCAAGACCGAGGTCTATTTCGAGGCGATCGCGGAGAATATCCGCCGCGGCAAGCAGACCCTGATCCTGATGCCCGAAATCGCGCTGACCGGCCAGTTCCTCGACCGTTTCGCGCAGCGCTTCGGCGTGCGGCCGCTGGAATGGCATTCGGAGCTTACGCCGCGCACACGGGCACGAAACTGGGCCGCGATCTCCGAGGGCAAGGCGCCGGTCGTGGTCGGCGCCCGCTCCGCGCTGTTCCTGCCTTACGCCGATCTCGGTCTCATCATCGTCGATGAGGAGCACGACCAGGCCTACAAGCAGGACGAGGGCGCGCATTATCACGCGCGCGACATGGCGGTGGTCCGCGCCCATATCGCCAAGATCCCGATCGTGCTGGCGTCGGCCACGCCATCGGTGGAGAGCGAGGTCAACGCGCGCAAGGGGCGCTACCAGCGCGTGGCACTGCCGTCGCGGTTCGGCGGCCAGCACATGCCGCATATCGAGGCGATCGACATGCGCCGCGCGCCGCCGCCGCGCGGGCGCTTCATCTCGCCTGTTCTGGCCGAGCAGATTCGCCATGCGATCGAGCGCCGCGAGCAGGCGCTGTTGTTCCTCAACCGTCGCGGCTATGCGCCGCTGACGCTCTGCCGCGCCTGCGGCCACCGCTTCGCCTGCACGATTTGTGATGCATGGCTGGTCGATCACCGGTTCCGGCAGCGGCTGGTTTGCCATCACTGCGGCTTCTCGATGCCACGCCCGAACATCTGCCCGCATTGCGCGGCCGAGGAATCGCTGGCCGCCGTCGGTCCCGGCGTCGAGCGTCTGCAGGAGGAGGCAGCTCACATTTTTCCCGAGGCCCGCACCATGGTGTTGTCGAGTGATCTCATCACCTCGATCGAGACCATGCGCAGCGAGCTCAACGAGATTGCAGAGGGCCGCGTCGACATCATCATCGGTACCCAGCTGGTGGCCAAGGGACACAACTTCCCGCGGCTCAATCTGGTCGGGGTCATCGATGCCGATCTCGGCTTGAGCAACGGCGATCCGCGCGCCGCCGAGCGGACGTTCCAGTTGCTGAACCAGGTGGTCGGCCGTGCCGGCCGCGAGCAGGGCCGTGGCGTCGGCTATCTGCAGACCCATCAGCCGGAACATCCGGTCATCAAGGCCTTGATCGCGAACGATCGCGAGGCGTTCTACGCCAGCGAGATCGATATCCGTGAGCGCACTGGCTATCCGCCGTTCGGCCGGCTGGCGAGCCTGATCGTCTCCGCCGGCGACCGTCCGACAGCAGAAGGATTTGCGCGCAAGCTCGCCACGATGGCGCCGCTCGATGAGCGGATCCAGGTGCTCGGCCCCGCCGAGGCGCCGCTTGCCGTCATCAAGGGCCGCTACCGCTTCCGCCTGCTGGTGAAGTCGCTGCGCAATGTCGACCTGTCGCAATATCTGCGCGAATGGCTGGAGGCCGGTCCGAAGACCAAGGGCAATCTGAAGCTCGAGGTCGACGTCGATCCGCAGAGCTTCTTGTAATTTCCACACCTGTCATTCCGGGACGCGCCCCTTGGCGCGGGCCCGGAATCCATACTCACGATCGTGGTTATGGATTCCGGGCTCGTCGCTTCGCTCCGCCCCGGAATGACGAGAGGGGGCAAAGAAAAAGCCTGCCGTCATTCGCGACGGCAGGCCCTTTTGGCGCGAGGCAGGCCTCGCGGCCGTTACGCAACGCAACGCTTACTGAAGCGCTTACGAGACGACCTCGGCGGTGACGCGGCCGACGCCGGCACCGGTCAGGCCGATGGCGCGGGCTGCGCCGGTCGAGAGGTCGAGCACGCGGCCGCGGATGAAGGGGCCGCGATCGTTGATGGTGACGACGACGCTGCGGCCGCTATGGGTGACGCGGAGTTTGGTGCCGAACGGCAGCGAGCGGTGGGCCGCGGTCATGGCATTCTGGTTGAAGCGCTGGCCGGAAGCGGTGCGGCTGCCCGATTCATTGCCGTAGAACGAGGCCATCCCCGAGAACGCGTGGCCGCCGGACGGCTGGATCGATGCATTGGCGTCGCGCCAGGACGAACCTTCGGCGCGGGCCTGGTGATAATGGTGGTGGCGATGATGATGGTGCCTGGACTTCGCGGACGCCTCCGTCACGCTGCCCCCGACCAGGATAGTTGCGGCTACAAATGCAAGCGCCGTACGCGAGCGGGTTACATTGCCCGCCGGCTTCTTGATATTCAGCATTGATAAGACCCTCAGACAGTATTGCCACTAACGCGGCAAGTGGAACCCCCGTCCCTTCGTTGACCAAAGCCGTTTGGTTTCGCAATGAGGCACGAATTGGGCAGTAAATCCCGATTGTCTCGGGCTGAAATATCTTGTTACCGCTTTGGGCTACTCAATCGAGGTTCCGTAATCTTGGCCTTTAACTAATTTTTAACCATTAATATACTTACGAATATTGATTAATGGGCCAGCGGTAAGTTTTCAGTAAGTAATCGCCAAATGAAGCGGCGGCGCATTTCGGGTTCCTTGCGCGCTCGGCCTTAGGCCCATGCAAATTTCGCTGGAACAAATCCGCGGTGGCGCGAATCGGAGCCCGCGCGCCGAATTTCCGCGCGCCGAATTTTTCTGATTCGAGCGCCGGATGCGGTCGCCAAAAACCGCATGCGACAAGGCGGCTCGCACGATGCCGTCATGTTGCACCTGCGCGATTGCTATGTTAGCAAAGCCGCGATTTTAACGATCCCGGCACGTCCTGTGCCGGTCGAAAATCGAAGTCCCGCTTGAATTCCAAGGGCTTGGATCGCTAGGCGCTGCTTTGGTGGCGACGGTTTTTCCCTTGCGAATTTGACAGCAAAAAAGAGCGAGCTCGTGGCTGCTGAAGATCCGTCCGTTTCGGGAGTGTCCGGTCGTTACGCAACGGCCCTGTTCGAGTTGGCGCGGGACGAGCAGTCCGTCGATCAAGTCCGGGCCGACCTCGACAAATTCGAGGCCATGCTCGACGAGAGCGCCGATCTCAAGCGCCTCGTCCGCAGCCCGGTGTTTGCCGCCGACGCCCAGCTGAAGGCACTGGCCGCGGTGCTCGACAAGGCCGGCATCGCCGGCACGTCGGCAAAATTCCTCAAGGTGCTCACCGGCAATCGCCGGCTGTTTGCCGTGGCCGATGTGATCCGCGCCTATCGCGCGCTGGTGGCGAAGTTCAAGGGCGAGGCGACTGCGGAAGTCACCGTCGCCGAGCAGCTCAGTGACAAGAATCTCGACGGGCTGAAGGCCGCACTGAAATCAGTGACGGGCAAGGACGTCGCGCTCAACGTGAAGGTCGATCCCTCCATTATTGGTGGCCTGGTGGTCAAGCTCGGCAGCCGCATGGTGGATAGTTCGCTTCGCACCAAACTCAATTCGATCAAGAACGCGATGAAAGAGGCAGGCTGATGGACATCCGCGCCGCAGAAATTTCTGCGATCCTCAAGGACCAGATCAAGAATTTCGGCCAGGAAGCCGAAGTCACCGAAGTTGGCCAGGTGCTGTCGGTCGGCGACGGTATCGCTCGCGTCTACGGTCTCGACAACGTCCAGGCCGGTGAAATGGTCGAGTTCGAGAACGGCACGCGCGGCATGGCGCTCAACCTCGAAACCGACAACGTCGGTATCGTGATTTTCGGCGCCGACCGCGAGATCAAGGAAGGCCAGACCGTCAAGCGCACCCGCGCGATCGTGGACGCGCCGATCGGCAAGGGCCTGCTCGGCCGCGTCGTCGACGCACTCGGCAACCCGATCGACGGCAAGGGCCCGATCCAGGCCACCGAACGCAAGCGCGTCGACGTCAAGGCGCCCGGCATCATTCCGCGCAAGTCGGTGAACGAGCCGATGGCCACCGGCCTGAAGGCGATCGATGCGCTGATTCCGATCGGTCGCGGCCAGCGCGAGCTGATCATCGGTGACCGTCAGACCGGCAAGACCGCGATCGCGCTCGACACCATCCTGAACCAGAAGCCGCTGAACGCCCAGCCGGACGAGAACCTCAAGCTGTATTGCGTCTACGTCGCGATCGGCCAGAAGCGCTCCACCGTCGCGCAGTTCGTCAAGGTGCTCGAAGAGCAGGGCGCGCTGGAATACTCGATCATCGTCGCGGCCACCGCGTCCGATCCGGCGCCGATGCAGTACATCGCGCCGTTCACCGCCTGCACCATGGGCGAGTACTTCCGCGACAACGGCATGCACGCCGTGATCATCTATGACGACTTGTCCAAGCAGGCCGTCGCTTATCGCCAGATGTCGCTGCTGCTGCGCCGCCCGCCGGGCCGCGAGGCCTATCCGGGCGACGTGTTCTACCTGCATTCCCGCCTGCTCGAGCGCGCCGCCAAGCTCAACAAGGAGCATGGTTTGGGCTCGCTGACGGCGCTGCCGGTCATCGAAACCCAGGCCAACGACGTGTCGGCCTACATTCCGACCAACGTGATTTCGATCACCGACGGCCAGATCTTCCTGGAAACCGACCTGTTCTTCCAGGGTATCCGTCCCGCGGTGAACGTCGGTCTGTCGGTGTCGCGCGTCGGTTCGTCGGCGCAGACCAAGGCAACCAAGAAGGTCGCCGGCAAGATCAAGGGCGAGCTCGCGCAGTACCGCGAAATGGCGGCGTTCGCGCAGTTCGGCTCCGACCTCGACGCCTCGACCCAGCGCCTGCTCAACCGCGGCTCACGCCTGACCGAACTCCTGAAGCAGCCGCAGTTCTCGCCGCTGAAGATGGAAGAGCAGGTCTGCGTGATCTGGGCCGGCACCAACGGTTACCTCGATCCGCTGCCGCTCAACAAGGTGAAGGCGTTCGAGGACGGCCTGCTCTCGCTGCTGCGCGGCAAGAACGTCGAGATCCTCGACGCGATCCGCACCAGCCGCGATCTGTCCGACGACACCGCAGCCAAGCTCAAGACGGTGGTCGAGGGCTTCGCCAAGACGTTTGCGTAACAAGACGTTTGCGTAACAAGACGTTTGCGTAGGAAGACCTTCGCATAAGGGCATCGCCTGGCCGTTGGCCGGGCGATAGGAACAGAGAGGCTTGCGATCTGACCGTTGCGGTCGGATTGCCGGGGTGGACGAAGAATGGCGTCACTGAAAGACATGCGGGTCCGCATCGCCTCGACCAAGGCGACGCAGAAGATCACCAAGGCCATGCAGATGGTCGCGGCCTCGAAGCTGCGCCGCGCGCAGAACGCAGCCGAGGCGGCGCGGCCCTATGCCACCAAGATGGACGCGGTGATTTCCAACATCGCCGCCGCGACCAACGGCTCACCCGGTGCGCCGGCGCTGCTGGCCGGCACCGGCAACGACCAGGTGCACCTGCTTCTGGTCTGCACCGGCGAGCGCGGCCTGTCCGGCGCTTTCAACTCAGCCATCGTGCGTCTGGCGCGCGAGCGGGCGAACGCGCTGCTCGCGCAAGGCAAGGAAGTCAAATTCTTCTGCGTCGGCCGCAAGGGCTATGAGCAGCTGCGTCGGACGTTCGAGAAGCGGATTGTCGAGCACCTCGACCTGCGTTCGGTGCGGCAGATCGGTTTCGTCAACGCCGAGGACATCGCCAACAAGGTGCTGGCACGGTTCGAGGCCGGCGAATTCGATGTCTGCACGCTGTTCTATTCGCGCTTCCAGTCGGTGATCGCGCAGATCCCGACCGCGCAGCAGATCATCCCGCTCGAGGTGGCTACACCCGCGGCCAGCGTGGCTCCCGCGACCTCGTACGAATACGAGCCGGAAGAGGACCAGATTCTCGGCAGCCTGCTGCCGCGCAACCTCGCGGTGCAGGTCTTCCGTGCGCTGCTGGAGAACAACGCCTCGTTCTACGGCGCGCAGATGAGCGCGATGGACAGCGCGACGCGCAACGCCGGCGAGATGATCCGTAAGCAAACCCTGATTTACAACCGAACCCGTCAGGCCCAGATCACGAAGGAGCTGATCGAGATCATCTCCGGCGCTGAGGCGGTCTAAGGCAGATTTTCGAAGGAGAATAGTCCATGGCTACAGCAGCCAATCAGATCGGTCGCGTTACCCAGGTCACGGGCGCCGTGGTCGACGTGCAGTTCGAAGGCCACCTTCCGGCGATTCTAAATGCGCTCGAGACCAAGAACGGCGGCAACCGCCTGGTGCTCGAAGTCGCGCAGCATCTCGGTGAATCGACCGTCCGCACCATCGCGATGGATATCACCGAAGGTCTGGTGCGCGGCCAGGAAGTCACCGACACCGGCGAGCCGATCCGGGTGCCGGTCGGCGAAGGCACGCTCGGCCGCATCATCAACGTCATCGGCGAGCCGATCGACGAAGCCGGTCCGATCAAGTCCGAAGGCCTGCGCGCCATCCACCAGGAAGCGCCGAGCTATACCGACCAGTCGACCGAAGCGGAAATCCTCGTCACCGGCATCAAGGTCGTCGACCTTCTTGCTCCGTACGCGAAGGGCGGCAAGATCGGCCTGTTCGGCGGCGCCGGCGTCGGCAAGACCGTGCTGATTCAGGAACTGATCAACAACGTCGCGAAGGCGCACGGTGGTTACTCCGTGTTCGCCGGCGTCGGCGAGCGGACCCGTGAAGGTAACGACCTCTATCACGAGTTCATCGAATCGAAGGTCAACGCCGATCCGCACAATCCGGATCCGAGCGTCAAGTCGAAGTGCGCGCTGGTGTTCGGCCAGATGAACGAACCGCCGGGCGCCCGCGCCCGCGTCGGTCTGACCGGTCTGACGGTCGCCGAGCACTTCCGCGACCAGGGCCAGGACGTGCTGTTCTTCGTCGACAACATCTTCCGCTTCACCCAGGCGGGCTCGGAAGTGTCGGCGCTGCTCGGCCGTATTCCCTCGGCGGTGGGTTATCAGCCGACGCTCGCGACCGACATGGGCGCGCTGCAGGAGCGCATCACCACCACCCAGAAGGGCTCGATCACCTCGGTGCAGGCGATCTACGTGCCGGCCGACGACTTGACCGACCCGGCGCCCGCCACCTCGTTCGCGCATTTGGACGCCACCACGGTGCTGTCGCGCGCGATCTCGGAAAAAGGCATCTATCCGGCGGTGGACCCGCTCGACTCGACCTCGCGCATGCTGTCGGCGCTGGTCGTCGGCGAGGAGCACTACAACACCGCGCGTATGGTCCAGCAGATCCTGCAGCGCTACAAGTCGCTGCAGGACATCATCGCCATTCTCGGCATGGACGAACTGTCGGAAGAGGACAAGCTGACGGTCGCCCGCGCCCGCAAGGTCGAGCGCTTCCTGTCGCAGCCGTTCCACGTCGCCGAAGTCTTCACCGGCTCGCCGGGCAAGTTCGTCGACCTCGCCGACACCATCAAGGGCTTCCGCGATCTCTGCCAGGGCAAGTACGACCATCTGCCGGAAGCGGCGTTCTACATGGTCGGCACCATCGAAGAAGCCGTCGAGAAGGGCAAGAAGCTCGCCGCCGAAGCGGCCTAAGCTTTGGGATGTCGTCATCGCCGGACTTGATCCGGCGATCCATCGAACGAGAAGTATTTTGACTGATGGACCCGCGGGTCGAGCCCGCGGGTGACAGCGCAAAGAACGGAAAGACCATGGCCACCTTCCACTTCGATCTCGTCTCTCCCGAAAAGCTCGCCTTCTCCGGCGAGGTGGATCAGGTTGACGTCCCCGGTGTGGAGGGTGATTTCGGTGTGCTCGCCGGACACGCTCCCGTCGTCGCCACGATTCGTCCGGGTATCCTGACGATCACGACTGCGGGCAAGCGCGAGAAGGTGATCGTGCTCGGCGGCCTCGCCGAGGTGTCGGACAAGGGCCTCACCGTGCTCGCCGACGTCGCGACCGCGATTGCGGAGCTCGATCGCGCGAAGTTTGCCGAGACGATCAACGAGATGCAGGAGAAGCTCGCCGAGAAGGAGGGCTCCGAGCTCGACCACGCGATCGAGCGGCTCGACCACTTCAAGAGCATCCAGCACGAGCTCAACGCGACGGCTATGCACTGAGGCGCGATTACTGACCAGCGATCGCGCCATAGCGTCGAGTGAGCCGGCTTCTTTGTGAAATCGCTCACACCTTTCCAGTCATTGTCTGCCAGGACTTGAAGCATTCAACGCTCGCCGTATCCCGGCGGGCGTTGAATGCTTGTTGCGCCCGGAAGCGTCTGGCGGCATTCTGCCCGGCGTATTTGGGTTCCGGGGCTGGCACTCATGAAGCGCAAGATCGCAGCGATCTTTGCGGCCGATATTGCAGGCTATAGTCGATTGGTTGCCGAGGATGAGGAGGAGACGCTGCGGCGGCTCGCCTCCTATCGTCAGGTCACCGACGATTTCATTGCCAAATGCGGCGGCCGCATCTTCAACACCGCAGGCGATGCGGTGCTCGCGGAATTTCCCAGCGCCGTCGAAGCCGTGCGTTGCGCGATCGACATCCAGGAAAGCCTGCGCACGCGCAACATGGCCTATCCGCCGAGCCGGCAGATGTCGTTCCGGATCGGCATCACCATCGGCGACGTGGTCGAGCGCGACGGCGATCTGCTTGGTGATGGCGTCAATATCGCAGCAAGGCTCGAGGGCCTCGCCGAGGTCGGCGGCATCTGCGTGTCGCGCGCCGTGCACGAGCAGGTCGCCAACAAGCTGTCGGTGCAATTCGCCGATATCGGCGCGCAGGAAGTGAAGAACATCCCGACCCCCGTGCACGCCTACATGGTGGCGATGCCGCGCGAGGACGGCACCTACGCGACGCCGCAGCTCAAGAAGCCGATCAAGACCGCGGCCGCGGGCGCACCGGCCTGGATGTGGCCCGCTGCCATCACCGTGGTGCTGCTGGCCGCGATCGGTGTCGGCGGCTTCCTCTACTACACCAAGCTGGAAACGTCGGCGACGAAGCCTGCAGCCGTGGCCAGTTCTCCTCCGGCACCCACGCCCTTGGTATCAGCTTCACCGGCACCGTTGATCGCACCGTCGCCGCCGGCATCGAGCGTGCCGTCTGCGAAGCCCGCACCGCCTGTGCCGGCTGCACCGGCATCCTCGCTGCCGCCTCCGATCGCATCAGGCGACAAGCTCGCCACCGACATTGTTCCGTTCGTCAGCGACCGCACCCGCATCGCGCTCGCGACCGAGTATTTGCCGGCGGGCAACTCCAAGGCGATTGCCCTCAACATCAACGGCTTCGTCGGCTGGAGCGTGGCGCAGCCGAGCGAGGACGCGGCGAAGTCGGCGGCACTCGATCTGTGCCAGAAGCGCGCCGATAATGCAGGCTCGCCGCGCAAGTGCGAACTGTACGCGGTCGGCAATGCCATCGTGTATGCCCATGGCCAGCCTCCAGTGCCGCCCTTGCCGTGGGTCAAGCGTGATGCGCTGGTCGAGAAGCCGTACGCGACCAAGGACGTTCCGCTGCTGCGCGAGGCGGCCAGGACCCGGCTCGACAACCTGTTTGTGCCGGGGCGCAAGACGCGAACCATCGCGCTCGGTCCGGGCGGTCACCACTTCTTCAATTCGGGTATCGATTCGCTCGAGGAATCGGCGCGGCGCAATCTGCAGGCCTGCGGCGCGGTGGCGGGCGTGCCCTGCACGATCGTCGTGGTCGACGATGTCTTCGTGGTGCCGATTCCGGCCAGTTTGCGCGTGACCGGTTTCTTCAAGGCCGCGGACAGTCGGTCATCACGCCGGGCGAGCGGAGCGACGTCGCGCGGAAGCTTGCCGATGCGACGGCCGGCTGGAATGCGGTTGCGGTCGGGACGCAGGGGCGGCCGGGACTGGGATTGAAGGCGGAGAACGAGCAGAGCGCGGTCAACGCCGCGCTCGGTGACTGCGCCAGGCGCGACAGCGATTGCCATGTCATCGCGGTTGGTCCGTTCACGGTCGGCCCGAACTAGAGCATGATCCGGGAAATGTGAAGCAGCTTACAGCGGGGATCGTGCACCAATGACAAGCTGCGGCGCGATGACGAATTGGCCCAATCGCATCGTGATGCGACTTCGGATGTAACGGACAAGATGCTGTGCTGAATTTCTCCACCGATGCTCTCCGCCCGCAGGACCGTTTCGAGCACTGGTGCGACGTGCGCGGCAAAAACCTGTTCGGGGTCACGATCGAGCTCGAGCGCGACAGACGGCCCGATTTCCATGGACGCTTTTCCGCGACGCCGGTCGGCGATGCCGTGCTGGCGGAAATGTCGGCGTCGTCCTACCGCGTCAGCCGGACGTCATCCGACATCGGACGTGTTCCGAGCAACAGCCTGCATCTCGGCTGGCAGGTGCGCGGCCCGGGCCACCTGAATATCGGCCGCGATCGCATCCAATGGGTCGGCAACGGAGATATGGTGTTCGGCCATTCCAATCTTCCGTTTGCGTCGACGCCCGAACGGACCGACGGCTTTCGCTTCTTCAGCCTCAAGATTCCCGTCACCGACGAACTCGTGCTCGGTGCGCGGATCGAGGACGTGCCGCTGGTCGCGCTGGCACGTGATGCGAGCCTGACCCGGCTTGTCGGCGCCATGTTCCGCGCCATCGCGCGCGATCCGTCGCAAGCCGGGCAGTTCGCCGGCGAGGTCACGCATATGGTGCGGCTGGCGCTGCTTGCGCGCGGACGCTTGCGGCCACGCCAGGATGAGATCCGTGCCGCGCTGCATGCCGGCTACCTTCATGCCGCGCGCGAAATCCTGCTGCGCGATCTGCATCGCGCCTCGCTCACGCCGGCCGCGGTCGCCGTCGAGCTCGGCATTTCGCTCCGGCAATTGCATGCGCTGTTCGAGCCGACCGGCCTGTCATTCGCGCGAACGCTGACGGCAACAAGATTGAAGGAGGCGAGGCGGCTTCTCTCATCGATGCAGGAACGCGGCATCGATGAGATCGCGTTCTCGTGCGGCTTCGACAGCATCGCGACGTTCTATCGCGTGTTCCGCGCGACCTACGGCATGACGCCGGGTGATGCACGGCGCCTTCCGCCGCAGGATCAGCCGCCGAATTCCGCGAACCGGATCGCGACCGCGCGATAGACCTCGCGGCGGAACGGCACAACGAGATCGGCGACGCGATCGAGACGCTCCCAGCGCCATTGATCGAACTCGGCGGGTTGGCCGTTGCGCGGCGTCAATGGATCGATCTCCTCGTCGCGCCCCGTGAAGCGCAGCGCAAACCATTTCTGCCGCTGGCCGCGGAATTTGGCCAGCCGATGCGATGCCGGCCCGTCATAGTCCGGGAATTCGTAGGTCATCCAGTCGGTCTCACCGAGATAGTCGGCGTTGACCGCCCCGGTCTCTTCCCACAATTCGCGCATCACGGCCTGGCGCGGATCCTCGCCTTCGTCGATGCCGCCCTGCGGCATCTGCCATTCGAGGCCGGGCAGCACGATCTCCGGACCGTCGTCCTTTATCCGGTGGCCGATCAGCACGCGTCCGTCGCCGTTGAACAGCGCGATGCCCACATTGGGGCGATAGGGCTTATCTGATGACATCTCGACCGGTGCGCCGCGCGTTTGTCTGGCCGATCATATGGCCGTCTATTTGGCCGCCAGACCGGCGAATTCCTTCACGACGCGCTCATAGACCGGACGCTTGAACGGCACAATCAGCTCCGGCAGATTCTTCATCGGCTCCCAGCGCCAGGTGACAAACTCGGCCTTGTGACCGCCGCCGGGGTGGGCGACGTTGATCTCGTTCTCGTCGCCGGTGAAGCGCAGCGCGAACCACTTCTGCCGCTGGCCGCGATAGCGGCCCTTCCAGGCGCGGCCTGCGACGGTGCGCGGGATATCATAGATCAGCCAGTCCGAGACCTCGCCGAGCTTCTCCACCGACTTGACACTGGTCTCTTCATAGAGCTCGCGCCGTGCGGCCTGAAACGTATCCTCGCCGGGATCGACGCCGCCCTGCGGCATCTGCCAGACATGCGCGTCGTCGACATGCTCGATGCCGCCGGCGCGGCGTCCGATGAAGACCAGTCCCGCCGTATTCAGCAGCATGATGCCGACGCAGGTTCGATAGGGCAGGTCTTCATAACGTGCCATGCCGCCGCTACCTCGCACAGTTCCTGGCGCCGCCCGACCCGGCCCCCCGGCAAGGTCTTAGGTTGCACCAACAGATTGATCTCTAGCCCGATTTTGATTTCAGCATCGCCGTTGTCAATGGCACAAGCATGATGCCCTTGGAGTCCAGTGTCTTGAGCCAGGCGCCGAGCCGCTCGATCGAGACCGGCAGCGCCGAGGCGACGCCCACGGCCGTGCCGCGTTCCTTGGCGATCGTTTCCAGCTTGACCAGCGCGCGGTCGATTTCCGCCGATGTCGGCACCACGTCGATGGCGAAATCGGCCTTGGCGAACGGCAGCGATTGGCCGGCCGAGAGGCTCTGCGCGACGCTGCGAGGAGTGGAACCGTCGTCGAAAAAGCTCAGGCCGCGCTTGGCCGCCTCGCGCACGATGGGCTGCATCACGGGATCGGTCGCGACGAACCGGGCTCCCATGAAATTGGCGATCCCGGCATATCCCTGCAGGCGGCTGAGGTGCCAATAGAGACGGTCGAGGTTCTGCTCGCTGCTCAATGTGGTCAGCAGGGTCTGCGGGCCCGGATCGTTGTCGGGATAGTCGAACGGCTCCATCGGGATCTGCAGCAGGATCTCGTGGCGCTGCGTCCGGGCGCGTTCCGCGAGCTTGCCGGGGTCGGCGCCGTAGGGCGTGAAGGCCAGCGTCACGGCCGGCGGCAGCTTCATGATGGCGTTCGCGGTCTTGGCGGCGCCGACGCCGAGGCCGGCGACCACGATGGCGACCACAGGCATCCGGGCCGCCTTGGCGCGGTCGGCTTCGGCCGCATAGACCGTGAACGGCTTCAGGCCGTCGGCGACCACCGGGATCATGCCGTAGCGCGATTTTTCCAGCAGGCGCGGGTCGATCCCGGTCATCGCGACCGGCGGCGCATCGCCATCCGTCGTCTTTTCGGTCGGATCGCCGGCGCCGATCACCACGTCCTGGCGCTTGCCGCTGGAGCCGTCGATGATGGTGACGGTCTTGGAATCGCTGGCTGGGGCCGGGGCTTTGGCGGCGGATTTGACCACCGGTTCGGCCGGGGCGTGTTTATCGTCGGCGGCTGCGGGCGGGGGATTACGGAGCGTGATGCGGGCAATCGGTTCGCCGCCGAGCGGGTTGTCGTTGAACAGGGCGACGCCGGCGAAGCCGACCAGCACGAGGCCCAGCAGCACGGCGAGCGCCTGCATCGCCGTGAATGGCAAGCGGACACGGCGCGTCCTGCCCATGGTGTTCTGCCCAAGCGGCGTGCTCAGTTCGTCGGCCGCTTCTGCCATGACCCTCCCCGAATCAACAGCGCGAACGATAGCACGATGCGGTGCATTCCCGCGCGCCGGCCTCCCCGTCAAAGCACGGCTGGCGGTGGACGGCGAAAGCAGAAAGGGCGGCCCGAGGGCCGCCCTGTTCGCCTAAACCATTGGATGAGATCAGTTCGCGGCCTTGTTGCCGGGCTTGTCGACCGCGGCCTTGTCGCCGGGCGCGGCCGGTGCCGGCGTCGCGCTCGAGGTCGACTTGATGCCGTGCAGCAGGTCGTCCGCCATCTTCAGCGCCTTGTCGTCCTTGGCGTCCGGCGGGACGTAGGACTGCGAGCCGGTCTTCTCGTCGCCGTCGTTCTTCAGATGGCCGCGCAGCGAGGCCTCGCCCTTGGTGTCGGTGCGCGCCTTCAGCTCGTCCGGCACGTCCTGCAGCACCTCGATGTCGGGCACGATGCCCTTGGCCTGGATCGACTTGCCCGACGGCGTGTAGTAGCGCGCGGTGGTCAGGCGCAGCGCGCCGTTGCCAGAGCCGAGCGGGATGATGGTCTGCACCGAGCCCTTGCCGAACGAGCGGGTGCCGACCAGCGTCGCGCGCTTGTGGTCCTGCAGCGCGCCGGCGACGATTTCGGAGGCCGATGCCGAGCCGCCGTTGATCAGCACGATGACCGGCTTGCCCTTGGTCAGGTCGCCGGGGTGAGCGGCGCGGCGCTGGGTTTCCTCGGCATTGCGTCCGCGGGTCGAGACGATCTCGCCGCGCTCCAGGAAGGAGTCGGACACGGTGACGGCTTCTTCGAGCAGGCCGCCGGGGTTGTTTCTGAGATCGATGATGTAGCCCTTCAGCTTGTCGCCGATCTGGCTCTGCAGATTGGCAACCTCCTTCTTCAGGCCTTCGGTGGTCTGCTCGTTGAAGGTGGTGATGCGGATATAGGCGATGTCGTCGGCCTCGACGCGCGCACGCACCGAGCGGACGCGGATGTTGTCGCGCACCAGCGTGACGTCGATCGGATTGTCCTGGCCCTTGCGGATGATCTTGAGCTTGATCTTGGTGTTGACCGGACCGCGCATCTTCTCGACGGCCTGGTTCAGCGTCAGGCCCTGCACGGCTTCGTCGTCGAGATTGGTGATGATGTCGTTGGCCATGATGCCGGCCTTCGAGGCCGGGGTGTCGTCGATCGGCGAGACGACCTTGATCAGGCCGTCTTCCATCGTGACCTCGATGCCGAGGCCGCCGAACTCGCCGCGGGTCTGCACCTGCATGTCGCGGAAGCTCTTGGCATCCATGTAGCTCGAGTGCGGGTCGAGGCCGGACAGCATGCCCGAGATCGCGGACTCGACGAGCTTGCTGTCATCCGGCTTCTCGACATAGTCGCTGCGCACCCGTTCGAACACGTCGCCGAACAGATTGAGCTGGCGGTAGGTGTCCGACGTCGCGGCGCGCGCGCTCGATCCCATCAGCACAGCGCGGGGCTGCGTGACGAAAAGCGTCAGGGCCGCGCCGGTGGCGGCGCTAAGGAGAATTACCGAAGTCTTGCGCATCATCCGCGAACCTTTTCGCCTTCATTTGCGGCCCACCATGGACCTGGATCGATTGGAGTGCCGTCTTTCCGGAACTCGACATACAGCACTGGCTGGCTCGCATTGGTCGCGAGAATGGATGCAACCTGGGACGTCGACCCCATGGTCGCAACCGGCTCCCCCGTTAGCACAAACTGGCCGATGTTTACCGAAATACGCTCCATCCCGGCGATCAGGACATGATACCCGCCCCCGGCATTGAGGATCAAGAGTTGTCCGTAGCTGCGGAAAGGACCAGCGTAAACAACCCAGCCGTCACACGGGGTTGTGACCTGCGCGCCCGGTTTGGCGGCCAAAGAAATGCCCTTTTGTACACCCCCCGCGCCGTCGGAACCGCCAAATTCGCGAATCTTGGTGCCATTCACGGGATAGGAGAACAGGCCTTTGGCCGAGGCGAAGGCGACCGCCGGGCTCATGCGGGCCGGGTCCTTGAGCGCCCCCAGATTGGGCTTGCCGTTAACGGTCGCCGGGGCCCCCTGGAGGCTGGCCGTGGCGGCGGCCTTGGCCGCGCTCTTGAGATCCTGCTCCATCTTGGCGATCAGGCTCTGCAGATCGGCGGACTGCTTCGACAGCGCGATGGCGCGGGCGCCTTCGGCCTCCATGTCCTTTTCGGCCGCGCTTTGCTGGCGCTGCCGTTCGTCGACAAGTGCGGCGAGGCGGGTCTGGTCTTCCCTGAGTTTGTCGCGGTCGCCCGCCAGCGCATCGCGCTCGGTCGAGATGGTCTTGCGCAGCGCGACCAGTTCGCCGAGATCGGCCGCAAGCTTCTCGGCGCGGACGCGCAATTCCGGCACCACCGCGCCGAGCAGCATCGCGGTGCGCAGCGATTGCAGCGCGTCCTCGGGCCGCACCAGCAGCGCCGGCGGCGTGCGCCGCCCGGCGCGCTGCAACGCGGCCAGCACCTCGATCACTTCGGAGCGGCGTGAATCGAGCGAGCCGCGGATTTCGCGCTCGCGGCCGTCGAGCGGCTGCAAGCGTGCCTCGGCGTCGGCGATCCGCGTCTCGACGCCGCGCACCTGGCCGGCAATGTCGATCAGCTGCTGATTGAGCTTGCTGCGGTCCTGGCCGATCGTGGCGATGTCGGACTTCAGCTTCTCCTGCAACTCGGTCGCCTTGCGCTGCTGTTCGCGTGCGGCCTCGAGCTCCTGCTCGCGCTGCTTGATGGCGTCGGGCGACGTCTCCGCTGTCGCGGCCTGCTGTGCCGGCGGGGCGGACTGTTCCGCGGGTGGTGTCGCCTGCGCATGCGCCGCGGTCAGCAGATACGCGGCGAGCATAGCGATCGACAGAGGCAGGGATGCCGGCAACCAGCGGCGGAGCGCGGTGCCGCGATGCGAATCCGAAGCTGTGTCCCGCTTGTGTTGCATTCGCGTGCGTTCAGCGCTTTCGACTGTCCGTCACCGCGCCTCAGGCGCGATGGTAGGGGTGGCCGGCCAAAATGGTCGCGGCCCGATAAATCTGTTCCAGAAGCATGACGCGGACCATTTGGTGCGGCCAGGTCGCGGAGCCGAATGCAATACGCAACGAAGCCTTGCGCTGCAATTCAGGCGAAAGTCCGTCCGCGCCGCCGATCACGAAGACAGTATGCGCTGCCCCCTCGTCGCGCCAGCGGCCGAGCTGCTGCGCAAAGCTTGCGCTGTCGATGCTCTTGCCGCGTTCGTCGAGCGCGACCAGCATGTGCTTTTCCGGTAGCAGCGCCGCGATCGCCGCGGCCTCCTCGGCGATGCGCGCGGGCGTATCGCGCGCGCGGCTCTCCGCAATCTCATGGATGTCGAGGCCGCGAAAGCCGAGCTTGCGGCCGATATCTTCGAAGCGCTCGCGGTAACGCTCGGCGAGCTCCCGTTCAGGGCCCTGTTTCAGACGGCCGATGCAGATCACGACGAGACGCATCAACGCAGACTAGCTGCGCTGCAGCCGATTCGCATCGGCTTCGATACGCCTTAGACCGCCGCGACCGCCGGGTTCCGAGTCCACAACCGCTCGAGGTTGTAGAACTCGCGCACCTCAGGCCTGAACACGTGCACGATCACCTCGCCGGAATCGATCAGCACCCAGTCGCAATTGGGCAAGCCCTCGACATGGATGTTCTTGACCCCGTTTTCCTTGAGGCTCTTCGTCACATTTTCCGCGATCGCGCCAACGTGCCGGTTAACCCGGCCGGTGGTGACGATCATGTAATCGGAATATGCGGATTTGCCGCGAAGGTCGATGGTGACCGTCTCTTCCGCTTTCATGTCGTCGAGGCGGGAGAGGATCAGGCTCAGCGTCTTGTTGGCATCCGGTTTGTCGGCATCCGGTTGCGCCTGCAAGGCCGCGGTTTTCGTCGATGTTTTACGCGCAGTCTTGGGAACCTTGGGTAAAACAGACTTGGACAATACAGATGTGGCCAGGGACCATTCCTTTCACTGTATCGCGGGTGCCGAATCCTCGGCCCCACGCACCATATTACGCATGTGGGGTTAATGGTTTCAATATTCCAGTAACCCTTTTGCGCCTCACGCCGTTCTCCAGCTCCCGTCCGGGTTCCGCAGTCCGGTCGAAGACAAATTGGATTTCATTCCTGTCAGGAACACCCAGGCCGGCGCCTGCTGATCGGCCAGCCGTGTCGCCTGATTTTCAGGCAAGCGATAGCGCATGAGCGCCTGCGCCGCCGGTGCGGCAAGGGCGCGGAAACTCTGGGGCGGACGGTCGATCACGGCAATCGGCACATCGGACGCGATGCGCCGCCAATCTTTCCAGCGATGAAATTGCGCGAGATTGTCAGCGCCCATGATCCAGACGAAGTGCACGCCGGAGACACGGCGGCGCAAGTGGATGATCGTGTCGACAGTGTAGCGGACACCGATGACAGCTTCGAGACAAGAGATGTCGATGCGCGGATCGTCGGCAACGCGACGCGCGGCCGCAGCGCGCTCGTTGAGCGCATGCAGGCCGTCATGGTTCTTCAGCGGATTGCCCGGCGTCAGCAGCCACCACACGCGGTCGAGCTGCAAACGCTTGAGCGCAAACTGGCTGATGGCGCGATGCGCGGCGTGCGGCGGATTGAACGAGCCACCGAGCAGCCCGATGCGCATGCCGTTGGTATAGAACGGAAGCGCCTGGGCTGGGGATAACGGCACGGTGGAAGCTTGTTGCAATGGTTTACCGTGCGCGTGCGACAATGATCACGGCCGTGTCTGCCCGGTGCCGTGGACGCGGTACTTGAAGCTCGTCAGCTGCTCGGCGCCGACCGGCCCGCGGGCGTGGAATTTGCCGGTGGCAATTCCGATCTCGGCGCCGAAGCCGAACTCGCCGCCGTCGGCGAACTGGGTCGAGGCGTTGTGCAGCACGATCGCCGAATCGACTTCGTTGAGAAATCTCTGCGCGGCGGTGGCATCCTCCGTCACGATCGCATCGGTGTGATGCGAGCCGTGATCTTGAATATGCGCGATCGCTTCATCGAGACTGCCGACGATCTTCGCCGAGATGATCGCATCCTCATATTCGGTGTTCCAGTCCTCGTCGGACGCGGGCTTCACCCTGGCATCGGCGCCTTGCACGATGTCGTCGCCGCGTACCTCGCAACCGGCATCGATCAACAACTCGACCAGCGGTTTCAGCTTCGTTGCGGCAGCGTTGCGATCGATCAGCAGGGTCTCGACGGCGCCGCAGACACCGGGACGGCGCATCTTGGCGTTCAGCACGACCTCCTTGGCCATGTCGAGCCTGGCGCTGGCATCGACATAGATGTGGTTGACGCCTTCCAGATGCGCGAACACCGGAACGCGCGCCTCCGCCTCGACGCGCGCGACCAGGCTCTTGCCGCCGCGCGGCACGATCACGTCGATGCCGCCGTTCAATCCCGTCAGCATCAGGCCGACGGCCGTGCGGTCACGGGTCGGCACCAAGGTGATCGCGGCCTCGGGCAGACCGGCTTCACGCAGGCCCTGCACCAGGCAATCATGGATCGCGCGGCAGGATCGGAAGCTGTCGGAGCCACCGCGCAGGATCACGGCGTTACCGGACTTCAGGCACAGCACGCCGGCGTCGGCGGCGACGTTGGGGCGGCTTTCGAAGATCACGCCGATCACGCCGAGCGGCACGCGGACGCGCTCGATGGTCATGCCGTTCGGCCGCTGCCAGCGTTCGGTGACGGCGCCGACCGGATCGACAATCTCGCGCACGGTCGCCACGCCATCGGCCATGCCGGCGACGCGCGCCTGCGTCAGTGTCAGGCGGTCGACGAAGGCAGCGGTCATGCCGGCAGCGCGCGCCTCCGCGACATCCTCGGCATTGGCGGCGAGAATGGCCTCGGCATGCTCGCGGATCGCGCGTTCGATTGCGGCGAGCGCCCGATTCTTCTGCTCCGGCGGCGCCAGCGCCAGCACGCGCGCGGCGGCGCGCGCCTTGGCGGCGAGGTCGGTCATCAGGGCGGCGAGATCGGCGTTGCCGTCGATCGCCTTCAGGGGCGCGCTCATGGAAGTCCCAGTCTTGGATTAAGGCCATGTTCTAGCATGGCAATTGAGGGGTGGCGAGGCGCGGAACCGGCATGGCAGGTGGGCGGCCGCGCCCCGAGCCGTCGGCCGGGTAGGCTATCTGGGCCTACTTGGCCGGGATCGCCCCGGCCGGGCCGATCACGAGGTCGTCGCGGTGGATCATCTCGGAGCGGCCGCTGATGCCCAGAATGGCCATCACGTCGGGCGAGGAGCGGCCCTTGATCTTCTCGGCATTCTCGGCGTCGTAGGCGACCAGGCCGCGGCCGATCTCATGGGTGTCGGGGCCGCGCACCACCACAGCGTCGCCGCGGGCGAACTGGCCGTCGACCCTGACGACGCCGGCCGGCAGCAGGCTCTTGCCGGCGCGCAGCGCCGCCACCGCGCCGGCATCGATGGTCAGCGTGCCCTTCGGCTCGAGCGAGCCCGCGATCCAGCGCTTTCGCGCGGTGACGGGATTGGCCGGGGTCAGAAACCAGGTGCAACGGCCGCCATCGGCGATCGCCTGCAAGGGATGCTCGATCTTGCCGGAGGCGATCAGCATGTGCGTGCCGGCGGTGGTCGCGATTTTCGCGGCCTCGATCTTGGTGGTCATGCCGCCGCGCGACAGTTCGGAGCCGGCCGAGCCGGCCATCCCCTCGATCTCCGAGGTGATGCTTTCGACCACCGGGATTAGCTTTGCGTCAGGATCGACCGCGGGCGGCGCGGTGTAGAGGCCGTCGATATCGGAGAGCAAGATCAACAGATCCGCGCTCGCCATGGTGGCGACGCGGGCGGCGAGGCGATCATTGTCGCCATAGCGGATCTCGGTGGTGGCGACCGTGTCGTTCTCGTTGATGACGGGCACCGCGCGCCATTCCAGCAGCTTGGCGATGGTCGAGCGCGCATTGAGATAGCGGCGGCGCTCCTCGGTATCCTGCAACGTCACGAGGATCTGCCCGGCGCCGATGCCGTGATGGCCGAGCACCTCCGACCAGATCCGCGCCAGCGCGATCTGGCCGACCGCGGCGGCAGCCTGGCTCTCCTCGAGCTTCAGTGGACCGCGCGGCAGCTTCAGGCGGCTGCGGCCGAGGGCGATCGAGCCCGACGACACCACCATGACCTCGCAGCCTCGCTTGTGCAGCTTCGCGATATCGTCGACCAGCGCGGCGAGCCAGGATGCGCGGACTTCTCCGGCCTGCGAGTCGACCAGCAGCGACGAGCCGACCTTGACGACGATGCGGCGAAAGTTCTTGAGCGCGGGGCGTTTCATGGGTTTGGTCTGGCAGGAAAGTGGAAGCAAGAGGCGCCACGAAGTGGCTTAAGAAGTCGAGATGCCGCTCAACCCTGCGGCAGCGGCGTCGCCCACGGTTCCGACTGAGCCTTGGCCTTGTTGGACACCGGCGCTTCGCCGATCACCTCGACCAGCGCGCGGAGCGCGTCCTGCACGCCTTCGCCCGTCACGCCTGAGACCAGCAGCGGCGTCTTCTTCGCCGCCCGCTTGAGGCGATCCTTCTGCTTCTTCAACTCGTCCGGCCCCACCGCGTCGATCTTGTTGAGCGCGACGATCTCGACCTTGTCGGCGAGCTGGCCTTCATAAGCCTCGAGCTCGGTGCGTACGGTCTTGTAAGCCTTGCCGGCATGCTCGCAGGTCGCATCGACCAGATGCAGCAGCACGCGGCACCGCTCGACATGGCCGAGGAAGCGGTCGCCGAGGCCTGCGCCCTCATGGGCGCCTTCGATCAGGCCGGGGATGTCGGCGAGCACGAATTCGCGGCCGCCGACATTCACCACACCGAGCTGCGGATGCAGCGTGGTGAAGGGATAGTCGGCGATCTTCGGCCGCGCCGCGCTGACCACCGACAGGAAGGTCGATTTGCCGGCGTTGGGCAGGCCGACCAGCCCGGCATCGGCGATCAGCTTCAGCCGCAGCCAGATCCAGCGTTCCTCACCGGTCTGGCCCGGATTGGCATTGCGCGGCGTGCGGTTGGTGGAGGATTTGAAGTGCGCGTTGCCGAAGCCGCCATTGCCGCCTTCAGCGAGCACGAATTTCTCGCCGAGTTCGGTGAAATCGTGCAGCAGCGTCTCGCGATCCTCGTCGAATACCTGAGTGCCCACGGGCACCTTCAGCACGATGGGCTTGCCGTTGGCACCATGGCGGTCCTTGCCCATGCCATTGGTGCCCTTCGGAGCCTTGAAGTGCTGCTGGTAGCGGTAATCGATCAGCGTGTTCAAGCCATCGACGGCCTCGATGACGACGTCGCCGCCGCGGCCGCCATTGCCGCCGGAGGGACCGCCGAACTCGATGAACTTCTCGCGCCGGAACGCGACGCAGCCGTTGCCGCCGTCGCCGGAACGAATATAGACCTTTGCTTCATCGAGGAATTTCATGATCCGTACTAGTTAGGGCAGGGTTGCCGCGGCGGCAACCCGGAAAGGCCCTGACTTCGGCGAAAAGCCTTAATTTTCGGGCCTTTTTACGGCCCAAGTAACTAGGCGGGTCTGCGCCGGACCAGGAATTTCTGCATCCCCTCCAGCACCAGCTCGCGGCGCTGGTTGTGCACGGTCGAGCG
This sequence comes from Bradyrhizobium altum, assembly GCF_020889705.1. Lineage (GTDB taxonomy): Bacteria > Pseudomonadota > Alphaproteobacteria > Rhizobiales > Xanthobacteraceae > Bradyrhizobium > Bradyrhizobium altum. Next base: position 28,274 of record NZ_JACMYP010000020.1, read on the forward strand.
CAGTGTCACGACGCCCGTGGTTCGGCTGGGTGACAGCTCGATCACCTCCAGCGCGGGGTAGATGGTATCGCCGGCATAGACCGGTTTCAGGAACTTGCTCGACTGTTCCAGGAAGCCGATCAGCGACTCCTCCACGACATAGGGAAACAGCCCGGCGCCGGGCGCGGTGTGCACCAGGGTTTGGAAGCCGTGCGCAAGCAGGTCCGGCATGCCCCGCGTGCGGCAATATTCGACGTCGTAATGGATCGGATGGGTGTCGCCGCTGGCGGTCTGGAACGCCGCGAACACGGCCGAGGTCTGGGTCCGGCTCGGAATCACGAAGCGCTCGCCGAGCACGAAATCCTCAAACCACCGCTGCGCGGGGACCATGCGATGCTGGGTGGGGTCGAATTCGCTCATGGGGCGTTTCCTGCTCTGCTTCTTGAATGGCTGCCCTACCGGTAGCGCAGGCGCCGCACTGCGACAATTGGTTCGATCTGCAGCGGCCGGGGTTGTCCTGCGCAACGACGTCGGTAAAACCGGCGACAGACCGGCCCGACTCAGAGGCGGCGACAACAAGAGAACAATGAGCCTGTTCGCAAAACTGTCCTCCTACGACGATCGATCGGCGCGGCTCGCCGGCATCGGGTTGATGCTGCTGTCGATCTTCATGTTCTCGTTCGGCGATGCGATGGGCAAATTCATCGTCGCCACCTATTCGGTCGGGCAATTGCTGTGGCTGCGCGCCTGCGCGGCGCTGCTGGTGCTGCTGCCGATCGTGTGGAAGCGGCGCGCGGATTTCCTGCACCTGGAGCGCCCGTGGCTGCAATTGCTGCGCGTCACGCTGTCGACGCTGGAAGTCGCGGCGTTCTTCCTGGCGACCGTCTATCTGCCGCTCGCCGACGTCATCACCTATTATCTGGCGGGACCGATCTTCGTCACCGCGATGTCGGGCCTCGTGCTCGGCGAACATATCGGCTGGCGGCGCTGGACCGCGATCCTGGTCGGCTTTTGCGGGGTGTTGATCGCGCTGCGGCCATCGGCGCAGACCATCAGCTGGCCGGCGATGATCGCGCTTGGCGGCAGCCTGTCGTTTGCGGTGTTGATGCTGATCACCCGCTCGTTGCGCGCGACGCCCGATATCGTGCTGGCGACATCGCAATTCGGCGGCACGTTCGTCCTGGGCCTCGTGCTCTCGCCGTTCGGCTGGGTGACGCCATCAGCCGGCAGCCTCGTGCTGTTCTTCACCGCCGGCATCATCTCGGTCGCGGCGCTGCTTTGCGTGAACCGGTCGCTGAAGCTCGCACCGGCGAGCGTGGTGGTGCCGTACCAGTATTCGATGATCGTCTGGGCGGTGATCTTCGGCTTCGTGGTGTTCGGTGACGTGCCGTCCTGGGCCACGATCATCGGCGCCGCGATCATCATCGCGGCCGGCCTCTACATCTTCGTGCGCGAACAGCAGCTCGGGCGCACGGATTCCGCGATCAATCCGCCGGCGTAACGGTGCGGGGTGGGCAAAGGCGCACCCGCATAACAGCTGTCGTCCCTGCCTAGTGCGCAATTGCGCACGGGAGCAGGGACCCATAACCACCGTTGCTTGTCGTCACCTACGCTGGAGCCACAGCTCGTCCGAGCAACGACCATTTGTGGTTATTGGTCCCCGCGTTCGCGGGGACGACCACCATAGTTACGGAGCGGTCGAGCCTCAGCTCTCCCGCCGGGTCGAGTTGTTCCAGCTCTTCAGCGAGGCCCAGACGCCGCGCGACAGCCGGAAGGCGTCCACCGGGCTCGATGAGCCCAGCGCCTCGAAGCGGTGCAGCTCGACGCCGCTCCACTGGAAGCCGCACTTCTCGAGGATGTTGCGCGACGACGGGTTGACGACGCGGGCGCCGCGATCAGCTGGTCGAGATCGAATTCCTCGAAGAAGTAATCGATCACCGCGCGCGCGGCCTCGGTGCCGAAACCCTGGCCCCAATGGTCGACGCCGAGCCAGTAGCCGAGTTCGGCCGCGGTCTCCTCGCGCCAGTCGATGCCGACCATGCCGATCGGCGTGTGATTGTTCTCGATCACGAAGACGGTTTCGCGTCCGCCGGCGCCGAGCGCGCGCACGAAGTCGATGGCGTCGTCCTGGGTATAGGGATGCGGCAGGCGGCGGGTGTTCTCCGCGATGCGGCGGTCATTGGCGAGGCGTGCAATTGCTTTTACGTCCGCGAGCGTCGGCTTGCGCAATGTCAGCCGTTCGGTCTCGAGGACGCAAGCTCTTGCTTCGCGCAAGGTCGGCGTCGGGATGTCCTGCAACATGTCGAGCTCCTGTGATGCGACAATCGGTACGCAACGCTTGGAACGTTGCGCGCGGTCGAACCGGATCGCGCGCAACAAAAAGGGGAGGCCGGTCATCCCGCCTCCCCTTGGAGCCCTTTGCGACTCCGCCGGTTCAACAGGACCCGGCGGACTCATGTGTGTCCACCGTCTACTCGGCCGCCTCTGCCATCGGAATAACCGATATGAATGTGCGGCCATTGGCTTTGGCACGGAACTCGACATGACCCTCGACCTTGGCGAAGAGAGTATGATCGGTGCCCATGCCGACATTAAGGCCAGGATGCCAGGTGGTGCCGCGCTGGCGCGCGATGATGTTTCCGGGGATCACGCGCTCGCCACCGAACGCCTTGATGCCAAGGCGCTTGCCCTTGGAATCACGTCCGTTGCGCGATGAACCGCCTGCTTTTTTATGAGCCATAGCTCGTCTCCGACTTCGCTTTGATCTCTAGATCAATTCCTTGACGGAATCATTTCACGTTTTGTCACGCTTCAAATCTGAAAGCGCGACGATCACTTCTTCTCGCTCTTGGCTGCGGCCTTCTTGGCCGGAGCCTTTTTCGCGGCCGGCGCCTTTGCGGGCGCCTTCTTCTTGGCCGCCTTCGGTGCTGCGTCCTCGCCATCGGCGGGCGCTGCGACCTTTTCCTTCTTCGGCCGCGGGCCGACGGTCGGCTTGGCGTTATCGGCGAGGATCTCGGTGATGCGAAGCACCGTGAGCTCGTCGCGATAGCCGCGCTTGCGGCGTGAATTCTTGCGGCGACGCTTCTTGAACGCGATCACCTTGGCGCCGCGCTTGTGCTGCAGCACTTCGGCCGCAACGGTGGCGCCTGCCACGGTGGGCGTTCCCAGCACCGGCGTGTCACCGCCGAGCACCAGAACTTCGCCTAGCTGCACGATCGTGCCGACATCGCCGGCGATCTTGCCAATCTCGAGTACATCATTCGGAACGACACGGTACTGCCGGCCGCCGGTTTTGATGACTGCGAACATCGTTTGATTCCTTCGTGTTCGGTTCCGGCCTCGGACGGTTAGCCCGGGTCGGCTTTTTGTTCAGTCGCTATGGGTTATGTGTTTCGCGCGAAGGGAATGAATTCCCAAACTGGATCGCACAAAAACAATCGGCGCGAGAAAACTCCGCGCCGGATGGGCGGACTTATAGCTGCTGACGGCGCGGAGTCAAGGTAAAGCAGGGCAAAAACCGGCCAAAAATGAAGGGTTTGGCGTGATTTTGGGCCGGATTGGTCGTCAAGCCGCGGTCTGCGCCGTAGCCCGCGCGTGCCGGCGGATGGTCTGCGGCGGCTGGCCCAGCACCCGTAAGAACGCCCGCCGCATCCGTTCCCGCTCGGCAAAGCCGGTCTCTACCGCAATTTCGTCCATCGAATGGCGGCCATCGCCGATCAATTCTCTGGCAGCCTCGACCCGGAGCTGTTCGATCGCCTTGGCCGGCGACTGGCCGGTCTCGGCGCGGAAGGCGCGGCTGAACTGGCGCGGGCTGAGCCGTGCCACCTCTGCCAATTCCTCGACCGAGAGCTCGTTGCGCAGATGCGCCTTGGCATAGTTGAGGGCGTTCTGGACGCGGTCGGATTTCGGGTCGAGTTCGAGCAGCGCCGAGAACTGCGACTGTCCGCCGGTGCGGCGATGATAGACCACGAGCTTGCGGGCCACCGAACGGGCGACCTCGATGCCCAAATCATGCTCGATCATCGCCAGCGCCAGATCGATCGTCGCGGTCATGCCGGCCGAGGTCCAGATCGGCCCGTCGACGATGTAGATGCGGTCCTGCTCGACCTTGAGCCCGGGAAATCGGGCCTGCAATTCCGGGGCGAATTGCCAGTGCGTAGAGACGCGCCGGCCGTCGAGCAGGCCGGCTTCAGCCAGTGAGAAGGCGCCGATGCAGGGCGCGGCGATGCGCTGCGATGTCGTCATGGCGCGTCGCATATAGTCGATCAACTTCGGGGATGCCGGATGAAGCTCGTGGCCGGCGCCGATGAACAGCGTGTCGAAGCCGCGCTCGCCAAAGGCTTCGGTTTCGACATTGAAGCCGGCCGAGGATCGCACCGGGCCGCCATTCTCCGACAGCAGCGTGACTTCATAGAAGGGCGCGCCTGCGATCAGGTTGGCGACCTCGAAGGCGGTGATGGCGGTGAAGCCCATCACTTGGAAATCCCTGAAGATGACGAAGCCGATCTCCTGCACGGAACCCTCCGACCGAGTCTATGTCCTAAAAAGGTGTATATATGACATTTGAGACATGCAAGGGGGCCTGTAAAACCTGAGCAGCGGCCAAATTCGGCCGTCCAAGGTCAAACAGGAGACCAACATGACCAAGTCAGCCAAAGGAACGGCGCTCGTTACCGGTGCGTCGTCCGGAATCGGTGCCATCTATGCGGACCGGCTCGCACGGCGTGGCTACGATCTGATCCTCGTTGCACGTAACCGCGAGCGCCTCGATGGGCTCGCCAAGCGTCTTTCGCAGGAGACAGGCCGATCGATCGAGATCGTTGCCGCCGACCTTGCCAAGCGCGGCGATGTATCGCGGGTCGAATCCATTCTGCGCAGCAATACCGGTATCAACGTGCTGGTGAACAACGCCGGCGTCGGCGCCACCGCACCGCTGCTCGCATCCGATGTCGATAAGATGAGCGACATGATCGCGCTCAATGTCGATGCGCTGATGCGACTGACCTATGCGGCGGTGCCGGGATTCGTCGCGCGCGGCGGCGGCACCATCATCAATATCGCCTCGGTCGTCGGCGTCCAGCCGGAACTGCTCAACGGTGTCTACGGAGGCAGCAAGGCCTTCGTGTTGGCGCTGACCCACTCGCTGCAGCACGAGCTGAAGGACAAGAACATTCGCATCCAGGCCGTGCTGCCGGGGGCTACGGCCACCGAGTTCTGGGACATCGCCGGCACGCCGGTCGAGCATCTGCCGGGCGAGATCGTGATGAAGGCCGAGGACATGGTGAACGCTGCGCTGGCCGGCCTCGACCAGGGCGAGGTCTTCACCGTGCCGTCGCTGCCGGAGGCGGCGGATTGGCAGGCCTATGAGGCGGCCCGCCAGAAGCTGATGCCGAACCTGTCACGTCGCGCGCCCGCGGCGCGTTACGGGGTCAAGGCCGCCTGAGACCATTCCGAGGCCTTTGCGAAATTGCGTCCCGCGCCGGCCAGGTGCCGCAGCGCGGGAGCAACCATTTGAGTTCCCGGCCGTTAGTGGTGGGAATCTCGAGCGGGCAGGCAAGGCGAATGGCCGAAGACACTGGACTGACCACGGGCATCGCGCACCACGGTGCCGTGCGGCTGCCATCCGTCGACATCGACAGCTTCAACATCGAGCTGAAGGATGACGAGGGCTTTCTCGGCGATCGCGCCTCCAAGGGTGCTTTCCGCAAGATCTTCGACCGCTGGCGCAAGCCGCTGCGTAAATCCGGCGAGGACCCGTTCGGCGACGAGCCGTCGGACAAGATCAGCAAGAAGACCCTGGATGAGATACTCGTCGGTGACGACACCGAGGCCTCCGCGGTCGTGCACAGCGCGATCGAGGAGTTCGCGCAGGAGCTCGCCTATGTGACGCGGCGCTTCCTCAGGACCAAGGACTGGGCCAAGACCGAACGCATCGTGGTCGGCGGCGGCTTCCGCGACTCCAGGCTCGGCGAGCTCGCGATCGCGCGCACCGACATCATCCTGAAGTCGGAGGATTTCAAGGTCGACATGGTGCCGATCCGTTTTCACCCCGACGACGCCGGGCTGATCGGCACGCTGCATCTGGCCCCGTCGTGGATCTTCGAGGCCCATGACGGCGTGCTCGCCGTCGACATCGGCGGCACCAACATCCGCTGCGGAGTGGTCGAGACGCGCTGGAAGAAGGCGCCCGATCTCTCCAAGGCGGCGGTCTGGAAATCGGAGCTGTGGCGCCATGCCGATGACGAGCCGACGCGCGAAGGCGCGGTGATGCGGCTGGTGAAAATGCTGAAGGACCTGATCGCCGCCGCCGAGAAGGAGAATCTGAGGCTCGCGCCGTTCATCGGCGTCGCCTGTCCCGGCGTCATCAACGAGGACGGCTCGATCGAGAAAGGGGCGCAGAACCTGCCGGGCAATTGGGAGAGCAGCAAATTCAACCTGCCGGCGAGCCTGGTCGAGGCGATCCCGGAGATCGGCGGCCATGACACCGCGATCGTGATGCACAATGACGGCGTGGTGCAGGGACTGGCCGCGGTCCCGTTCATGCAGGATGTTGCGCGCTGGGGCGTGCTGACGATCGGAACCGGGCTTGGCAACGCCCGCTACACCAATCGCAAGAAAGACAACGGCAAGGACGACAAGAAAGCCGAGAAAAGGGACAAGGACGACGAGGGCGACAAGGGCGAGAAAAAGGCCAAGAAAGCCAGGAAGGCCGACGCCTGAGTCGTCGGGATTCAGCGATCGCGCGGTAAGGTTGATCGGTTAGGTTAAGATCGGGTTCGCGTTGCCGTTTGGGCGCCGGCCGCTACCGTGGCCGCTGTCGCTCCCGCCGACCGGCGAAGCCGCACTTCCCGGCCAGCAATATTGAGAAGCGGCACGGGACCGCCAGTTTTTGTCGCGTCCTGGCGGTCCCACCACTTTCTACTTCCAATTGATCCGCGCGAAGAAGCCGGCGATCTCGGCGGCGGCGCGGTCGGGGTCCTCGCGATGCGGGAAATGCCCGACATCGGGGAACATCTTCAGGTCCAGATTGGAGAAGGTCTCGCCCAGTCGGTCGGTCCAGGCATAGGGAAACAGCGGGTCATGCTCGGCCCAGCGGATGCAGGTCGGCACCGTGATCGGCGGCAGCGCAGGCGCTTCGCCCTGCATCATCTTGACGCGCCCCGCATGCGACGCGCGATAATGCGCGAAGCCGCCGGCGAGGTTGCCGGGCTTGAAGAAGTTGTCGGCGAAGTCCTCGATCACATCGTCGAACGCGGCCTTGCGATGGGTCCAGTCGTGCAGGAAATGGCCGATATACGTGCGGCAGGTCTCGCGGCTGGCGCCGACCAGCGCGGGCGCCATCTCCATCTGGTGGAACGACTGGTACCAGATGTGATTCAGCCGGTCGGGCGCGGCCATTCGCGGGCCGACGCCGGGATAGACGAAATCGAAGAAAAACAGCCCGGCGATGCGCGCGGGCGCCTTGCGGGCGAGCGGCTGCATCACCGCGCCGCCGACGTCGTGGCCGACCACGCCGGCCTCCTCGATCTGAAGCGCGTCCAGCAGCGCCAGCATGTCGTCGGTATGCTGATCGGGGCCAAATGAGCCTTGCGGCTTGTCGCTGTCGCCGAAGCCGCGCAGGTCGGGCGCGATCAGGGTGTAGCGGTCGGCGAGGCGCGCCATCACGGGCTTCCAGGTCAGCCAGAATTCCGGCCAGCCGTGCAACAGCAGCAGCGGCCTGCCGCTCCCGGTCCGCGCGACGTGGAACGCCGCGCCGTTGGCTCGAATCGTCACATGCTCCATCGGCCGCTCCTGCTTCTTTTGCTTCACCCGCACGCCGCTCGAGCCCGAACCGCGCCGCTAGCGCGTTGTTTCCGCGCGCTTTCTTGCGCCGTCCCGGTGCTTTCGTGGCGCGCGGCGACGGCGACGGAAATATTATTGCAGCGCCTTGTCTGTCCCGCCATCCTCGCCTAGAACTCGCCCCGACCGCGGGTGGCGCAAATCACCCGGGCCATCGGAGAGGTGGCAGAGTGGTTGAATGCACCGCACTCGAAATGCGGCATAGGTGCAAGCCTATCGGGGGTTCGAATCCCTCCCTCTCCGCCAAATACGAATAGATCCGAGCCCGCCAAAGTCATCCGGCTGTGCCGGACCAGGAGAACGCGACTGGCCGTGCCCCCGGTCGGCCGCGCGTGACGACCAGCCAATGACCCCTGACATTCCAGCGATCAGAACCGCTCGCCTGGCACTCCGTCCACAAGCGTTCGACGACTTTTCCGCCTATCACGCGTTCCTGGCCTCCCCCGGTCCACCGGCATGGGCGGGCCGTTCGATACCCGCGCGGCGTGGGGGATGTTCTGCCACGACCTGGCGTGCTGGCGGTTGTTCGGCCATGGCGCGCCGATGATCGAGCTCACAGCCTCAAAGCAGTGCGTCGGCCAGGTCGGCATCAAGCATGGGCCGCTGTTTCCGGAGAAGGAGCTCGGCTGGCTGCTCTATGACGGATATGAGGGATGCGGCTACGTCACGGAAGCGGCGCTGGCATTGCGCGACTGGGCTTTTGCGACGCTGAAGCTGTCTTCGCTCGTCAGCTACATGGCGCCTGACAATGCGATGTCCGCCGCAATGTGGAGAGCTTGTCGCCGGCGTGTGCCCCCGAATTGGTGAAGCCGGCCGCGAGCTTGTCCTTCCACCGATAGCCTTTGGACATCACTGCACTTGAAGTTGATTCCTGAAAGGCTTTGAAGGCCGCGGACGCGGCGCCCATGTAGGTGGGCGTGCCGAAGATCAAGGCTTCCGCACTCATCAGTCTGTCCCAGTTCTGCTCCACGCTCTCGACAGGCACCAGAAGCGCCTCCGCGCCATCGACATCTCCAACGCCGGACCTGACGGCCTCCGCCTGACGCCGGGTGTGGCCGTAGACGCTATGATAGACGATCGCGATCAGGATGCGATCGCCGCCAGTTCCGATATGATGCATGGTGTCCTCTGCTGCTGCCATTGCAGAAGCTAAGACAAGGCAGCACGTCGAAGCGTGACATGCCCCCCGAACCTTCGTCCGGAGGATGTTGCTCCAATTGACCCCCACTCAGGCTGGAGCGGTGGCTGCCGGCTACTTTGCATGGGGTTGTTTTCGATGTTTTGGTGGAAGCCGCGCTCTTCGGGGCCGCGCCGGTAACCTTAATTTTCCGTTTCGATTGTCGATAAAGTTTTATTGATTATCCTTGTGACAGTTGAGCGGCGTGACGAACCGCACGATGAGAGGCAACAGCCGAGTGGCTTGACGACCTCTCTGGAATCGAAGGGTGGGCAGAGCGCAGTGCCAGCCACCTTTCGGGCTGTCCGGCGGCGGCCGGCGGGGCAAATCAATTTCTGAAGTGCATCGATTGCCAGGTTGCGGCGCATATCGCGCCGCATGATGCTTCTCAATTGGGATGTTCCAAGATGGCGTACCCGCATGTTTTGATCGCGGTCGGTGGCGGCTTTTTGCTGCTGGCAGGCTTCGTCGCATTTGCCCTTTGGAGAAACGCACTCCATTCGACGGCGCGGATTTAGCAACAGGCGAGATTTAGTTCCGACGGCCTCGCTCATGGGGGTGAGCGTGGCTGGCGGATGGCCGCACCGCCGCGCGGCCTGACAGCCGAGCACCGCGCCTACAACCTGCCCCAAGGCGACGCGTGCTCGGCTGTTCACTTCCTGACCAAGCTTCGTCGTTCGAAACATTGATCGTGACGGCAATTCCTCCAAACCTCCGCATCACCTTCACGAAGCAAGATCCAACCTGCGGGTGATTGCGATCGCCTCGAGGAAGGTTTCATCATGGCTCACAACCAGCAGCGCGCCGTCATAGGCGCGCAGTCCGGCCTCGACCGCTTCCATCGATTCGATGTCGAGATGGTTGGTGGGCTCGTCGAGGATCAGGAGCGGCGGCGGGTTCACACCACCCAGAACGCAGGCGAGGCCAGCGCGGAGCAACTGGCCGCCGCTGAGACTCGCGACCATTTGCAGGGCTGCATCGGCGCGAAACATGAACCGCGCTAGCGCGGCGCGACAGGCGTTCTCGCTGGCATCCGGATTGATGCGCCGGAAATTATCCAGGATGGAGACTGAGGCATCGAGCAGGCTGACCGCCTGATCGAACATGGCAAAGCGGGTCATCACCTCGACGGTGCCGCGCGCCGCGGTCAGATCGCCGCTGACGAGCTTGAGCAGCGTCGTCTTGCCGGCGCCGTTAGGACCGACAATCGCGACGCGCTCCGGACCCGACATGGAGAAGGTGAGATCACGCAGGATGGGCGCGTCCGCGGTGTAGCCGGCATCGGCGGCTTCGATCCGCAGCACCATCCGGCTCGCAGGCAGCTGCGTTGACGGCAGTTGCACCGAGAACGGTTGCAGCACCTCGATGCGCCGGCGCGCCGCGGTGGCCAATTCGAGCGCCTGCGTCCGCCGCCGCTCGGCGAGGCGGGCGTTCTCGCCCCCGGTGTCCTCGCTGCGATCCTTGCGCAGCCCGGCGGCGATGCGCGGCAGATCGCCCTTGGCGCGCTTCGTCGCGCCGGCGCCATCCTTGCGCGCTTGCCGTTCAGACGTTTCCGTTGCCTTGCGGTCGATCTCGGCGACGCGCTTCTCGGCATCGGCCAGATCGTGTCGTGCTGCCGACAGATCGATGGCCTTGCGCGCATGGTACTGGCTCCAATTGCCGCCGTAGCGTCGGGCTTCCAGCGAGGTCAGCTCGACGATCGCATCCATGGTCTCGAGCAGCTCGCGGTCATGGCTGACGATGATGGCGCCATGCCGCCAGTCCGCGAGCAGGTCGATCACCACCTGGCGTCCCGCGCGGTCGAGATTGTTGGTGGGCTCATCCAGCAGCAGAAAGTCCGGTTGCGCGAAGGTCAGTGCGGCGAGGCGCGCCCTGCTGGCCTGTCCGCCGGACAGCGTCGCCAGCGGGGCGTCGAGTACATCATTCAGTCCGACTCGCGCGAGCGCGGATGCGATGCGCGTATCGAGCATCCAGTCGATATCCGCAAGCTCTTCAGTGCTCGCAAGGCCCTGTTCGGCCCGGCGCAACGCAGCCAGCGCACCGCGTGCGCCGAACAGATCGACGACGCATTCGTCCGGCGTCACCTGAACGGACTGATGCAGCATCGCGACGCGTCCCTGAGCAGCGACCGTGCCGGATTGCGGCGCGCGCGTGCCTGCGATCAGGCCGAGCAGCGTCGTCTTGCCGACGCCGTTCCTGCCGACAAGGCCGGTCCGTTCAGGGCCGAAATTGAGGTCGATATTGGAAAGGAGAACCCGGCCGTCAGGCGCGGACAGGGTCAGATGGGAGAGCGTGATCGATGCAGGCATGACGATGGATATCCCGGTAGGCAAGGCTGATGGGCGTTGCGGTCCGGATGAAATCCATGGCTGTCGGCATCCTCTCGAATTGATGTTGAACTGATGTAGCCGCGTATTTGGCCGGGATCAAGGCGCGAAGCGAATCGTCACGCAGCTTCGGCGAAGGTCCAACGGTCGGGATCAGGCGTATGGCCGATCAAGGCGAGACCATAGGCGATCGATTCGAACTGGTCCGCCGAGGTCAGCCGCGCTTCGCCGAAACGCTCGGCAAACAGGCGCTGCACGGCCGGCACGAACGAGGTGCCGCCGGTCAGGAACACCTTCTCCACGTCGCGTGCGGTGATACCCGACTTTGCCAGCGCCTCGTCCACAGTTGCGCCGAGCCGCTCGATGTCGTCGGCGATCCAGGATTCGAAATCGTCGCGCGTCACGGTCGCGCCGATATCGATGCCTTGCCGGGCAAAGCGGAACTCGACGCGGTCGCGGCTCGACAGCGCGACCTTGGTGTCGGATACGGCGCGGTACAGCGCAAAGCCGAGATCATGGTCGACAATGGTGATGAAATCGTGCAGCGGCGCCGGATCGATCGCGGTGCGCGCGAGCTGCTGCAACTCGCGCAAATCGCCATTGCCCCTCATCATCGCGAGCTGATGCCAGCGCGCGAGGCTCGAATAATAGTGATTGGGGATTGGCAGCACCTTGTCGAACGAGCGGTAGTTGGTGCCCTTGCCGAGCCGCGGCGAGACGATGTGGTCGACGATGCGGTAGTCGAAGGTGTCGCCGGCGATGCCGATGCCGGAATGTCCCAGCGGCTCGGCGCGCAGCACGCCGCCCTTGCGGGAGAAGCGCATCACGGAGAAGTCGCTGGTGCCGCCGCCGAAATCGGCGACCAGCACGGTCGCATCGTGATCGAGGCTGCGCGCGAAGGAGAACGCCGCGCCGACCGGCTCGTAGACATAGCGCGCATGGCCGGCGCCGAGCCGCTCGAACGCGGCCCGATAGCGCTGCATCGCGAGCTCGTCGTTGGGATTGCCGCCGGCAAACTTCACCGGGCGGCCGACCATGATGGTCGGCGCGCCGAGGTCGAAGCCTTCGCCGGCATGGCGCGTCAGGGTGCGCAGGAACGCCGCGAGCAAATCCTCGAACTTGTAGCGCTGCCGGAAGATCTGGGTGGTGTTGAACGCCGAGCTTGCCGCGAAGGTCTTGAACGACTGGATGAAGCGATGGATCGTGCGGCCCTCGAGGAATTGCTCGATCGCCCACGGGCCGCCCTCGGCGCGCGGATGCAGGCCGGCGCCTGGCCGGTCCTCCCAGAAGCACAGCGCGGAGACATAGACGCTATGCGTGCGGCCGCCATGGTCGAAGCGAACAGCCTCGACACGGCCGTCGGCATCGGACAGCGCGACCACGGTGTTGCTGGTGCCAAAATCGACGCCAATCGAGACGGCGGGCGGGGCGCTCGTCATGTCATGCTCGGATTGTCTGTGAAAGGGGGCGGACCTTTAGCGGCTTTGGCCGGATTTGCCAACCCTTCCGGACGTCGCAAAGTTCACGATCCAGCGAATGACAACGGCGTCATGTGCGGTGTCAGAAATTCGCGACCGTCTTCAGGCCGAACACCAATGCGTTTGCGTTCCTGCTGGTCCCGCCGGGGTCGATCACGTACTGGATGTTCGGTCGCACCTGCAGGCCGGCGAGTGGCCGGTAGGTGTAGTAGAGTTCCATGACGTATTCATTGCCCTGGACGGCGACGGGACCGAGGCCGGCCAGATTCTGCAGCTCTTCCGACCAGGCGATGCGGCTGTTGACATGGGTGGTGCCGACCGCAAATCCGATATCGTCCTCGGGTCGCAACTGGAAGGGTCCGGTATAGGTCAGGCCGCCCGCGATTTGATAATCGGTGGTGGCCGTGCGGCGGTCGGCCATGGTCGCATTGAAGAACAGGCTGAGCATGCCCGCGGAACTCACTTGCGATGGCCGGATCACCTGCTGAACGAAGCTGACATACGCACCGTAACGCCCGCGGCTCTGCAACAGTGGTTGCCCGCTGAGGACGGCCGGGTTGCCGTTGACGTCGGTGACCACATCGGGGGCGGTCGACGTGTCGTACCAGCCGCCGAACTTGTAACTCCCCTGCAGGTTGCCGAACTTCGGCAGCCAGGCGAGCTCGGCCGGGATGAGCAGGCCGGTAGATCCCGAGTAGAATACCGGAAGCGCCGACTGCGACACCTTCAGATAATTGGGATTGGCGTCATAGACGCCGAACTGAAAATAGCCGAAGCCCGGCAAATTGAATTTCAGCCGAGTGGCCCATTGGCTGACGGGCCAGTTGTAGATGTAGTTGCCGACGAGGTTCCCGGGCTGCGCGCCGCAGAAGGTCAGGTTCTGGAAGTCGCACGCGAAGGATGCGAAATCCTCGCCGAAGGTGATGCGTCCGATCTTCCAGTCGACCAGGCCGTCGATGAATTTCTGGTCGTACCAGAACTGCGTGAGCCGCAGCGTCTGGCCGCGTCCGAACAGCTCCTGCACCTGCTGCAGCGTGCCGAGGCGCGCGTCGTCGCTCAGATTGCTGCCGTTGCGGTCGGTCCACGTGACCTGGATCGTGCCGCCGGGCACGACACCGAGCTTTGCAAGATCGAACGTGGTGCCGAAGGTCCATTGATCGGTGTAGGCGACCTGCTGCCGCTGGCCGCCCGTTGCATTGCCGGCAAGCTCGCTGGTGTAGCCGAACTGAAAATCGATGCCGGCATTCAACAGCCGGGTTCGCGCGCCGTCCCAATCGCCGAGCAGCCAGGGAATCGGTGCCGGCACCGGATTGGGCGCTGCGCCTTGAGCCGTCAGGTCGGCGGCATGTGCGACCTCACCGCCAGCGCAGACCAACATCGCCGCGAAACCCAGCCCGAGACAGAGCGCTGTCGGATGCTTCGTTCGGTCGCCGGATGACGCAAGCATGACGACGCTCCCGGATTCAATGCTTTAACGACTTCAATCCTTCAACGCGTAGGCGATCACATAGTCACCGCGCTTGGTGCCGAACGAGCCGTGGCCGCCGGCCGCGGTGACGACGTACTGCTTGCCGCCGGCCTCGTAGCTCATCGGCGTCGATTGCGCGCCGGCGGGCAAGCGATCTTCCCAGAGCACCTTGCCGTCGCGCACGTCATAGGCGCGGATCGTGTACTCATAGGTCCCGGTGTAGAATGCGACGCCGCCGGCGGTGGTGATCGGCCCGCCGAGCATCGGCACACCCATCTTGAACGGGAGCGGCAGCGGCGTGGTGTCCCTGATCGTGCCGTTGGGATGCTGCCAGACGATCTTCATCGTCCTAAGATCGATGGCGGCCATCGAGCCCCATGGCGGCCGGTAGCACGGCACAGATAGCGGCGACAGGAAGCTCGAGATATCCACCCCGAACGGCGTGCCGTACATCGGCTGGGTCCCGACCTCGCTGCCGACCGGCTTCTCGGCCGTCGGCGCCGGAGGGTTTTGCGGGCCGCGCGGAATGAGCCTTGAGGCGAACGGCAGCGACATCGGATTGGCGATGGCGATCTGCCTGACAGGATCGACCGCGATGCCGCCCCACTCGAACATGCCGAGATTGCCCGGGAAGACCAGCGTGCCCTGCAACGACGGCGGCGTGAACGTGCCCTCGTAGCGCAAGCGGTGGAACATGATCCGGCACAGCAGCTGGTCGAAGATCGTGCCGCCCCACATGTCGGCACCGGTCAGCTTTGCCTCCGGTCGGAACGTCAGTTCGGAAAACGGCTGGGTCGGTGCGGAGCGGTCGCCGGGCGCAGGGCCCTGCGGCACCGGACGTTCCGGCGCCGGCACGATCAATTCGCCGGTCCTGCGGTCGACCACGAAGATGTTGCCCACCTTGGTCGGCTGGATGATCGCGGGAACGACGCCCTTCGCCGTCGTCACATCGACCAGGCTCGGTTGCGAGGGAACGTCCATGTCCCAGAGATCGTGATGCACGGTCTGGTACGACCAGACGCGCTTGCCGGTGTTGACATCCAGCGCGACGATGGAGCTGGAATAGCGCTCGACCAATGCATCGCGATTGCCGCCCCAAATGTCGGGTCCGTTGTTGCCGGTCGGGATGTAGACCAGATTCAATTTCGGATCGAACGAGGCCGTGATCCAGGAATTCGGTGACCCGTTGGTGTAATGGCGCGTCGGCGACGGCAGTGCGTTCTCGTCGGCTGCGGCGGAGTCCCAGGCCCAGACCAGCTTGCCGGTGTAGACATCGAAGCCGCGGATCACGCCCGAAGGCACTTCGACGGCGTAATTGTCGATCACCGCAGCGGCAACGACCAGGATCCTGTCGCTGACGACCGGCGGTGAGGTCGGCTCGAAGAACCCTGCGGTCTTGATCCCCATCCCTTGCTGCAGGTCGAGGATGCCGTGATCGGCAAAGCCGTCGCAGAGCTTGCCGCTGTCGGCATCGAGCGCGATCATTCGGCCATCGTTGACGGGCAGAAAAATCCTGCGCGGGCATTCGGCGGGCGCAGGACCGCCGCTGCTGTCGACGGCACCAGCCGCGGTCTCGTGATAGGAGACGCCGCGGCAGGTCATGTGCTGGAACGTCTTGTTGTGCACAAGCTTGGGGTCGTATCGCCAGCGCTCGGTGCCGGTCGTGGCGTCGAGCGCGAACAGCACCTGGTGCTGCGAGCAGAGATAGAGCGTGTCGCGAACCTTGATCGGGGTGACCTCGAAGGTGGTCTCGCCGGAATCCTCCGGTGTCGGCACGTCGCCGGTGCGGAAGATCCAGGCGACCTTGAGGTTGCGGACATTGTCGGGGGTAATCTGCTTCAGCGGCGAATAGCGCTGACCGAATTGCGTGCGGCCATAGGCGCGCCAATCGCCATCGGGTTGCGGGTCGGCCTCGCTCTGCTGCACGGCAGGACCGGCTTCGGCAATCGTGCCATTGATGTCGTGATAGCTCGACAGCAGCCCGGCCACGAGAACAGCCGCAGCCGCCACGACGCCGACCCAGAGTGGCGCGGTAGCGCGCGTGTAGGACACCGGCTCGTTTCGGGCCAGCCCGCGAACCATCACCGGTGTCAGCAGCCAGAGCGCCATCGGGAAGATGATGTCGCCGCGCGCCGCGAGCGGCCACCAGTCGAATTGCACCTCGTAGACGGCCCAGGCCAGCGTGCCGACCAATACGATCGCAAACAGCCAGAGCGCGGAACGTCGCTGCGCCAGCAAGAGCGCAGCCGTGGCGAGAATGCCGACGCCGATCACAATGTAGGAGATTGAGCCACCCAGTGCGGCGAGCCAGATGCCGCCGCTCGCGAGGACCAAACCGATCAAGGCGTAGACGATACCCGTGACAAAGACGGCCCTGGATCGCGGCATGGCTGCACCAGTGCGGAAGAGGCACCGGGCTTGTCCTGCGCAAGCGCAACAGACCGCGTCCGCTTTCAAGAACTGTGGTTCAATCAACAGCAACTTGCAACCGGGAACTGCGGCGACGATGCAACACAAGCGTGCAAAGTTGCGATATCAATTCTTGCCGAAGCAGGATCATTCAAACTGCGCGCACTTTGTTCAACAAGGAGCAACGCCAGGTGCTTGGCGCTGACGCAGAGGTGGCGGGTCCTCAGCGAATCTTGACTCCACGCGCTCTTCCAGTTCTGCGCCGGCGCTGCTTTATACCGTTCCGCAGATCTGATCGCAGATGCCCGTCTCGCAGGAGAAGCACGAATGACATTGAACCCTACGGCCAGGAATTATCGTGTCGCGGTCGCCGCCTACGAGGCGGGCCGGCCTAGCTATCCGGCGGAGATCGTCGCCGCGCTGCCGCTGCAGGCCGCACGCTGTGTCGTCGATCTCGGAGCCGGTACCGGCAAGTTCACCCGCCTGCTGCTCCCGCATTTGTCCGAGACGGCGCGTCTGGTCGCGATCGAGCCGGTCGCCGAGATGTCGGCGAAACTCGCGAGCGAAGCAGGGATCGAGGTCACCAACACCCGCGCCGATGCGATCGGCCTCGAAACCGGCAGCGTCGATCTCGTGACCTGCGCGCAGGCGTTCCACTGGTTCGACAACGAGCCGTCGGTCGCCGAGATCGCGCGCCTCCTGCGTCCCGGCGGTACGCTTGCGCTGGTCTGGAACAACAGGGATGACCGCGCGCCATGGGTCGACGCGTTGTCGGTCATGATTGAGAAATACGCGGGAGACACACCGCGGCAACGCTCCGGGCACTGGCGCTGGATCTTGCAGGATCCCCGCTTCGTGCTCGAGAAGGAAATCGTGCAGAACCATCCGCATCGGATGCCGCGCCAGGGTGTCTATGAGCGCGTGGTGTCGACGAGCTATGTCGCCAATCTTCCCGACGCCGAAAAGGCGGCCCTTCGCGACAAGACCGACGCCATTCTGCGTGAGGCTGGCCTCGGTGATTCCGACGAGGTGGTGTTTCCTTATGTCACGCAGCTCTTCTTGCTGAAGCGGACCTAGAGCGCTTTCGAGACCTCGCTATAGCGCGGCGCGTCCCTGCTCGACGGCCTGCTTCAGGCGCGGCAGCGCCATGCGCCAATAGAATGCAACATGCTTCGCGCCGGAGTCGGCGCCGATTTCCCACCCGTTCCCGCGGCGGACCGGCGACGGCGGCACCTGCTGGATCACGGTCAGCACCGTCTCGCCGCCGCTAGTCGCGAGCGTCATCGTGACCGTTGCATAGGATTGCGGAACATCCGGCAGGCCGGAGACCTGCGACCAGTAGGAATATTCGAGCCGTGACGGCGGCTCGACATGGATGGTACGACCTTTGTCGCGATAGCGCTTCGCGCCGATCTCGGCCTCGATCTCGATCGATGCGCCAATCTGCCAATCGGTGTTGAAATGCGCGTTGCGCCATGTCTCGCCCGCTTTGGGATCCGTGATCGCGTCCCACACCTGCATTGGCTGCGCGGTGATCCGGATCGATTCGGTGACAGTCTGCAAGACCGAGGTTTCGTTCGTCATCAAATGCTCACTTGTCGCTTACGACTTTCCATTTCCCATCCGCACCACGCCGCAATGCCGGATCGCCGATGCGGATGTGTTGCGCGAGAAAGTCGATGAAGGCGCGCACCCGCGCCGGCAGCGGGCCGGCATGGCCGACATAGACCGCGTGGATGTCCTCGCGATCGCCGGGATTGAGGTTTTGCAGCACCGGCACCAAACGTCCGGCCTCGATGTCGGGACCGATATGGAACAGCGCCAGCCGTCCGAGCCCGATGCCGCCGAGCGTGAGTTGGCGCGCGGCTTCGCCGTCGCTGACGCGGGCGACCGGCGGCGGCAACGCCTCCTCGATTTTTTCGGCGCGGCGGAACGGCCAGCCGCGGATGCTGCGCGGAAAGGTCCAGCCGATGCCGCGATGGGCGGCGAGGTCCGCCGGGGTCTTCGGCGTGCCGAAGCGTGCGAGATAGGACGGCGCGGCGACCACCACCATGCGGCTGGTGCCGAGCTTGCGTGCGATCAGCCGCGAGGCGCCGAGCGGGCCGGCGCGGATCGCGACGTCGGCGCGCGCCTGCATCAAATCGACCAGCGTGTCGGTCAGCACGATGTCGAGCGTGATGTCCGGATGTTCGCGCATGAAGCGCGGCAGCAGCGGCATCACATGCAGCATGCCGAACGGGATGTTGCTGTTCACGGTGAGGTGGCCGCGCGGCACGCATGAGGCGGCCTCGCGTTCGGCCTCGTCGATGTCGGCGAGGATGCGTTGGGCGCGCTGATAGAAGGCCTGGCCCTCCTCGGTGAGCTGCAGCTTGCGGGTGGTGCGGTTGACCAGTCGCGTGCCGAGCCGCGTCTCGAGCCGGGAAACCAGCTTGCTGACGCCCGACGGCGTCTGGCGCAGGCTGTTCGCCGCAGCCGTGAAGCCGCCGAGATCGACGACGCGGACGAACACGTCCATCTCGCCGGAGCGGTTGGTGTCTGTTCGGGGCATCTTGAATTCACGTCACAAATGATTGGATTGCGGTCATTCTAATCCTTATCGGTCCGGACCGCTATGTCGCATTGCGGAATCCTTCCATCCGGAGCGACACATGCCCGCTGCAGTCCTTGCCTTGACCGCCGGTGCCTTTGGCATCGGCACCACCGAATTCCTCATCATGGGGCTGTTGCTGCAGGTCGCCGCCGACATGCAGGTGTCGGTCTCCGCGGCGGGCCTGTTGATCTCCGGCTACGCGCTCGGCGTGTTCGTCGGTGCGCCGATCCTGACGCTGGCCACGCGGCGGATGCCGCGCAAGGCGGTGCTGCTGGCGCTGATGGCGATCTTCACGCTCGGCAACGCGGCCTGCGCGCTGGCGCCGAACTACGAGTTGCTGATGGCGGCGCGCATTTTGACCTCGCTGGCGCACGGCACCTTCTTCGGCGTCGGCTCGGTGGTCGCGACAAGCCTCGTGCCGGAGGACAAGCGCGCGTCGGCGATCGCCACGATGTTCATCGGCCTGACGGTCGCGACCTTGCTCGGCGTTCCCTTCGGCGCATGGTTCGGCCTGATGCTCGGCTGGCGCGCGGCGTTCTGGGCCGTGGCGGTGATCGGCGTGATCGCGTTCATCGTGCTGGCCGTGCTGGTCCCCGGCCATGTCGGAGCCAACGACAAGCCCGTGCAACTGCGCGAGGAGCTTGCCGTGCTCGGCCGCCCGCAGGTCCTGCTCGGGCTTGCCATGACGGTGTTCGGCTTCGGCGGGCTGTTCGCGGTCTTCACCTATGTGCAGCCGATCCTGACCTGGCTCACCGGATTTTCCGACGCCGCGGTGTCGCCGATCCTGCTGGTGTTCGGTGCCGGGCTTGCGATCGGCAATGTCGCGGGCGGACGGCTCGCCGACAAGGGAGTTGCGCGTGCGCTGCTGGTGTCGCTCGGTGGCCTCGCCGCCGTCCTCGTCGCGCTGGCGGTGGTGATCTCGATCAAGGCGTTGGCGGTCGCACTGTTGTTCGTGCTCGGCATCGCCGCGTTCGCGACCGTCGCGCCGCTGCAGCTCCGCGTGCTCGAAGCCGCCGGCGTGGAAGGGCGGACGCTGGCTTCCAGCCTGAACATCGCGGCCTTCAATCTCGGCAACGCGCTCGGCGCTTGGGTCGGCGGCGTCACCATCGATCGCGGTCTTGGTCTCGGCGCGCTGCCGCTGGTGGCCGCCGTCATCACCGCGGTCGGGCTGCTGCTCGCGCTGTGGAGCCTGCGCCTCGACCGGCCAGTCGTCCTCGCCACGCAGTGCCCTGCCGAATGAGCCGGATCAAAGGAGTATGACCATGGAATATCGCAATCTCGGTGCGTCCGGCCTCAAGGTCCCGGTGCTCAGCTTCGGCACCGGCACGTTCGGCGGCCAGGGACCGTTGTTCTCGGCCTGGGGCCGCAGCGGCGTCGACGAAGCGCGACGGCTGATCGACATCTGCCTCGAGGCCGGCGTCAATTTGTTCGACACCGCCGATGTCTATTCGAACGGTGCGTCGGAGGAGATCCTCGGCGCCGCGCTCAAGGGCCGCCGCGACAAGGTCTTGATCTCGACCAAGACCGGCCTGCCGATGGGCGACGGTCCGCTCGATGCCGGCACGTCGCGATACCGCCTCGTCGCTTCGGTCGACGCAGCGCTGAAGCGGCTCAACACCGACTATATCGACCTCCTGCAGCTGCATGCCTTCGATGCCTTCACGCCGATCGACGAGGTGCTATCGACCCTCGATGCGCTGGTGCGCGCCGGCAAGCTGCGCTATGTCGGCGCCTCGAATTTCTCCGGCTGGCATTTGATGAAATCGCTCGGCATCGCCGAGCGGCACGGCTGGCCGCGCTATGTGGCGCACCAGATCTATTATTCGCTGGTCGGCCGCGACTATGAATCCGAGCTGATGCCGCTCGCGCTCGACCAGGGCGTCGGCGCGCTGGTCTGGAGTCCGCTCGGATGGGGCCGGCTCACCGGCAAGATCAGGCGCGGGCAGCCCTTGCCGAAGAACAGCCGCCTGCACGAGACCGCGCAGTTCGGGCCGCCGGTCGACGACGAGAAGCTTTACGCGATCGTCGACGCGCTGGACGTCGTCGCCACCGAGACCGGCCGCAGCGTGCCGCAGGTTGCGATTGCCTGGCTGCTGGCTCGGCCGAGTGTCTCGTCCGTGATCATCGGCGCGCGCGACGAGACGCAGCTTCGCGACAATCTCGGCGCAGTCGGGTGGTCGCTCTCGGCGGACCAGATCGCGCGTCTCGACAAGGCAAGCGCGGTGATGCCGGCTTATCCCTACTACCCTTACCGAATCCAGGAAGGTTTTGCGCGGCTGAACCCGCCGCCGGTGTGAGCCGGCCGCGGGCCTACCGGCGTCACGGTCTCACGCTTGTGTGGAATGTTCGCAGACCTGCCGGCGATATTCCGCCGGCGTGACGTTCATGTGCTGTCGGAACACGCGATTGAGGTGGCTTTGATCGGCAAAGCCGCTCAGCAGCGCGATCTCCTTCAGCGCAACGCGGTCCTTGCGCAGATGCTGGCACGCGTGCTCCACCTTGCGCCGCAGGACATAGGCATGCGGCCGCGTGCCGTAATGCACGCGGAACTTGCGGGCGAACTGGATCGGCGTGCAATTGCAGATGTTCGCGAGCTCTTCCAGCGTGATGTTCCGGAAGATGTTCTGCTCGATATAGTCCTCGATCAGCCGGGCGTGCGCCGGGCGAAAGCGTCCTTGCGCGCACGGCGTCTTGAATTCGATCGCCGCATACTTCCGCAGGATGTGCACGCTCGCCTGCAGCGCCAGCGCGTCATAGCAGAGGCGTCCGCCCGGACCGCCTGCGGCAACCTCCTGAACCATCTGGTCGTTGATCCAGGTCAGCATCGGGTCTTCGGCCTTGAGCAGGTCGTGAAGCTCGATCGCCTCGGCGTCGCGGTCGAAGGCATCGCTCGCGGTCTTCATCATGAGCGCTGGAGCGATATAGAAATGGGTGACTTCGATGTCGTTCTTCCAGTGCCAGCTTGATGGCTCGGCACGGGTCAGCAATGACGTGACGCCGCGACCGACGTGATCTTGCTTCCACGCGCCGGTGACGCGGCGGTTCATCGACGTCACGCCGTCTCGATAGAGTACGAGCAGGAAGTTTTCCGACGGGGGAACCCAGATATCCGATGGTTCATAGCGAAAAATCCGCAGCCGGAAGTCGCTCCTCCCGACTGAGGCGCTGTCCAGCTTCAGCTCACCGGGCGCATAGCGCGGCAGTTCCTCGACCGTGATCAATTGGCCCATCGCGCGAGCCTCCTCCGTGGAATCTGTGGCGCGGTTGACCGCATCTTCTTGGCCGAACGTCTGAGCGCAGGATAGGCCGCTTTCGCCGTTTGCCAAGGCGACCAACGGCCGATGGCTCGATTGCACGGCCGCGTTCCAGAGATTGTCGGTTTCATCCAAGCCGCTCGGTCGCACGGCACGTAGCCTGCTCTGCGTCCCGGCGACAGCGCCAGCGGCCGAGATCCAATTGACGCAACGCACCATCACCCGGCGACACGGCGGGTATGAGCGCGTGCGAAGCAACACAACAGGAGGAAACGATGACCGAGACCGTCACAAGGTCGAGTGGAAGCAATGGTGCGCGCGCAACGACCAAGCTCGACGCCGTGGTCGTCGGCGCCGGCGTCGCCGGTCTTTACCAACTGTTCCGTCTGCGCGAGCAGGGGCTGAGCGTGAAGGCGATCGATGCCGGTTCAAGCGTCGGCGGCACCTGGTACTGGAACCGCTACCCCGGCGCACGCTTCGATTCCGAAGGCCACACCTATCAGTACCTGTTCTCCGAAGAACTCTACAAGGGTTGGAGCTGGAGCGAGCGGTTCCCGGGCCAGCCGGAGATCGAGCGCTGGCTGAACTACGTCGCCGACCGCCTCGACCTCAGGAACGACATCCAGTTCGGCACCACGGTCAAGAGCGCGCATTTCAATGAGGCGACGCAACGCTGGCTCGTGACGACCGACCAGGGCGACGTGGTCGATACCCAATTCCTGGTCACCTGCTGTGGCATGCTCTCGGCGCCGCACGTATCCTTTCCGGGACAGGAGACATTCAAGGGCGAGCTGTTCCACACCGCGCGCTGGCCCAAGGGACCGATCGAGCTCGCAGGAAAGCGTGTCGGCGTGGTCGGCAACGGCGCGACCGGGATCCAGGTGATCCAGTCGATTGCCGGCGAGGTCGGCCATCTCAAGGTCTTCATCCGCACCCCGCAATACATCATTCCGATGAAGAACCCGAAATGGGATGCGACGGATGCCGAGGCCTACAAGTCGAAATTCAAGTTCCTTACCGAACGGCTGCCGAAGACGTTCACCGGATTCGAGTTCGACTTCGAGCACGTCTGGGCTGACCTGACGCCGCAGCAGCGCCGCCAGGTGATCGAGGACTGCTGGAATGACGGATCGCTCAAACTGTGGGTTTCGTCCTTCGCCGAACTGTTCTTCGACGAAGCCATCAACGCCGAGATCACCGAGTTCGTGCGCGAAAAGATGCGGGAGCGGATCAAGGACCCCAAGCTGTGCGAGCAGCTGATTCCGTCCGATTACGGTTTCGGCACGCACCGGGTGCCGCTGGAGAGCAATTTCCTCGAGGCCTTCCACCGGCCCAATGTCGAGATCGTCAGCGTCAAGGACAATCCGATCGCCCGC
This sequence comes from Bradyrhizobium altum, assembly GCF_020889705.1. Taxonomy (GTDB): domain Bacteria; phylum Pseudomonadota; class Alphaproteobacteria; order Rhizobiales; family Xanthobacteraceae; genus Bradyrhizobium; species Bradyrhizobium altum. Next base: position 52,171 of record NZ_JACMYP010000020.1, read on the forward strand.
ATCACACCCGAAGGCATCCAGACCGCCGACGGCACGGTGCACGCGTTCGACGTCATCATTCTGGCCACCGGCTTCGACGCCGGAACGGGGGCGTTGACGCGCATCGACATCCGCGGTCGCGAGGGGCGATCGCTGAAGGACGATTGGGGCAGGGACATCCGCACCACGATGGGCTTGCAGGTCCACGGCTATCCGAACCTGTTCACGACAGCGGTGCCGCTCGCGCCCTCGGCCGCGCTGTGCAACATGACCACCTGCCTGCAGCAGCAGGTCGAGTGGATCGCCGATTGCATCAAGTATCTGCGCGGCAAGAACCTTAACGTCATCGAGCCGACCAGGGATGCCGAGGATCAGTGGGTGGCGCATCACGACGAGACCGCCAACGCAACGCTGATCGCCAAGACCAACTCCTGGTACCTCGGCTCGAATGTCGAGGGCAAGCCGCGCCGGGTGCTGTCCTATTGCGGCGGCGTCGGCACCTACCGCCAGAAATGCGACGAGGTCGCCGCGAACGGCTATCAGGGCTTTGCCATGCAATAGCGCCTGATCGCGATCCGGCGCCGCGGTCTTCGCTGACCGCGCCGCCGCTCACGATTGATCACATCACAAAGCAGTATATGGGAGGACGACAATGAGCATGAATTTTGGTGCGGCGGCTGATGCGATTCTCGACGGCGTCGTGACATCCAACCCGCGCGTTCCCGGCGTCGTTGCCATAGTGACCGACCGCCATCGCAACATCTACGAAGGCGCCGCCGGCAAGCGCCGTCTCGACCAGGCCGCGGATATGACCACCGACAGCGTGTTCGCCATCTTCTCGACCACCAAGGCGATCACCGGGACGGCGGTCCTGCAACTCGTCGAGGAGGGCAAGCTCGATCTCGACGCGCCGGCCAAGACCTATGCCCCCGACCTCGGCAAGCTCCAGGTCATCGAGGGTTTCGACGACAAAGGCGAACCACGGCTGCGTGCACCGAAGCGCGACATCACCACGCGTATGCTGATGGTTCACAGCGCAGGCCTGGGCTACGACTTCATCAATCACACCTACAATCGCCTCGCGCAGGAGAAGGGGCAGCCCAGCGTGATCACGGCGTCCAAGGCTTCGTTGATGACGCCGCTGCTGTTCGATCCCGGCGAGCGATGGGAATACGGCACCAACCTGGATTGGTGCGGCCAGATCGTCGAGACGATCGCCGGCCGTCGGCTCGGCGAGGTGTTCAAGACACGGATCTTCGAGCCGCTCGGAATCCAGGACACGGCATTTGAGCTCACCGACGCGATGCGCCGCCGGCTCGCCGGCATTCACGCCCGCAACGCCGACGGCTCGCTCACGCCGATGGATTTCGAGCTGCCGGCCAATCCGGAGATCCATATGGGCGGCCACGGGCTTTACGGCACCATCGGCGACTACATGCGCTTCATCCGGATGTGGCTGAACGACGGCGCCGGCGAGCATGGCCGGATCCTGAAGGCCGAAACCGTGCGGATGGCGGAGAAGAACCATCTCGGCAACAACAAGGTCACCGCCATCACCGGCGTGATCACCTCGCTCGCCAACGACGCCGAGTTCTTCCCCGGCCAGTCGAAATCCTGGGCGCTCAGCTTCATGATCAATGACGAGCAGGCTCCGACCGGCCGCCCCGCCGGCGCGCTCGGCTGGGCCGGCCTCGCCAACCTGTTCTACTGGATCGATCGCCAGAACGGGTTCGGCGGATTCTGGGCGACGCAGATCCTGCCGTTTGGTGATCCGACATCCTTTATCGGCTACATCAATCTCGAGACCGCATTCTACGAGGCCCTGAAACTGCGCAAGGCGGGCTAGAACATTTTTGAACGGCCTGGACGCAGCTTCGCGTAAAGAAAACGCGCCAAAGCAAGAAACGAGAGCGCCGTTCCGATTCCATCGGAGCGGGCTCTTGCTTCGCGGCGCGCCGCGGCTAGTTCCGGTCGATCAGCACGCCGGCTGAGCCTTCGGAAACACCATGCGCATGCAGGCGCCGCCGGACGGCGTCTGATCGACCTCGATCCGGCCGCCGTGCAGACGCATGATGCTCTGCACCAGATCGAGGCCGAGGCCGGCGCCGCGCCCGCCCGGATGCAGCCGGCGGAACGGCTCGAAGATCTGCTCGCGCTCGTCGGGCGGAATGCCGTCGCCGTCGTCGCAGACCTCGATGCAACCGATTGTCGTCACCCGAACCAGGATCGTGCCACGCCGCTGTCCATGGTCGATGGCGTTCTGCACGAGATTGGTGAGGGCACGTTCGAGTGAGGTCTGGTCGCCGCTCACCACAATCGTCCCGTCCTTCTGCTCAAAGGACATTTCATATCCTGCCGCGAAGGCGAGTGGCGCGAGGTCGAGCACGACCTGTCGGGCAACGCCGATGAGATCGACGGCGGTGAACACGTCGGTCTGCTGATCGAGCCGTTGCAGGTCGAGCAGCTGGCCGGCCATGACGCTGAGGCGAGTCGCGTCCTCGAGCAGATAGGTCTTCTCCGGGCCCGCCTGCAGTGAGGCGACTCGTGTTGAAAGAATCGCGATCGGAGTCCGGAGCTCGTGTGCGGCATCGGCGAGGAAACGCCGGTGGCGCTCGTAACCCTTGTCGAGGCGTTCGAGCGCGGCGTTGATGGCCTTGACCAGCGGGGCAATCTCGATCGGCACCTCGTCGAGCGGCAACTGCGCGCCGCGCCGATCGATGTCGATGCGTTCGGCCTGCGCGGCGACTTGGCCAAGTCCCTTCATTGCCCGGCGTACCACGAATGGGGTCGCGACCAACGTCGCCAGCGTCATCAGCACGACGATCGGCAGGATCATGTTGAGGAACAGCTGCGGTGTGATCTCCAGCGCTCGCCACATCGAGAGCTCGCCGTATGTTCCGGTCAGGATCTGGATCCGTCCAGCCGACGTGTCGACCGATTTGACGAGACCACCGGGGCGCGGGGCCTCGGCGGCGTCCCACTTGAGTACCGCCTCGCTGACATGTTCGAGGGCCGATGCGATCGGTGCGAACTGCGCGGGCACCGTGCCCTCGGAGATTTGGTGACCGTCAGCGTCGCGGATGATGAACCAGAGATCGGCGTGCTCGGCGCGCAGGGCGGCCAATTCCGGTGTCTGGCGCAGCGTCAGTCCGCCCGCTTCATCGCGGGTGACGGCGTCCCTCAGCGTATCGAGGGTGCTGCCTTGGTACTCGCCGATCAGCAGCCCTGCCCACAGCAGCCCGATCGCGGCGGCCCCGATCAGCAGAATCAGGAGGGTCAACGCAACGGCCTGCAGACCCGCGAGGCGTCCGACCAGGCGCCAGGTGAGGGATCGCGGTCGCAGCACGCTCACGGTGTCTCTCGCAACACATAGCCGAGGCCACGAACGCCGTTGATGGTGACGCTGGCGTCGGCCTCGGTGAGCCTGCGGCGCAAACGCGACACATGGGTGTCGAGCGCATTGGGCTGCACCTCGTCGTCGAGGCCGTAGACCGCCTCCATCAGCGCGGAGCGCTGCACCATGCGTCCCATCCGATGCAGCAGCGTTTCGAGCACCAGCCGCTCGCGACGCGGCATCTCGAGGGGACGTCCGTCGACGCTGGCCTCGCGATGGGTGAAGTCGAACGACAGGCGGCCGATCCGCGCGGCATGCTCCTGCACGCTCGCGGGCCGGCGCAACAGCGCCCGCAATCGTGCCAGCAGCTCCTCGAACGCAAACGGCTTGCCGAGATAGTCGTCGGCACCGCTGTCGAGGCCCGAGACCCGGTCCGCGAGCTCGCCGCGGGCGGTCAGCACCAGCACCGGCACGGTGTTGCCGCTCGCGCGCAATTTCGGAATCAGCGACAGCCCGTCGCCGTCAGGCAACTGGCGATCCAGCACGATGGCGTCGTAACTTCCCGCAGCGGCAATCGCCTCGGCTTCCAAAAGATCAGGCGCGTGATCGACCAGCATGTCGTGGCGCGCGAGTGCCGCACGCAGCGCCGCGACCATGTCCGGCTGGTCTTCCACCAACAGCACGCGCATTCGTTGTCCTTATCCCTGCATTGGTTCGCCATTCGATCCGCCGGCTTTATGCCCGATTCATTGCGGCAACCTTGCGGTTTTCTCCGTGCGAATGCGTCGCGGACCGAAATTTCGCACACGCGCGCATTCGCGACATGCTGACGCAAGCTTCGCATGAGACAGAGGCGTGCATCGGGACGGTCGAATCGTCTCGACACCGACCGACACTGCTCAACCGGCGGGAGCCTGCCACACAAGATGGTGGGCACCCGCAATGCGAAAGACACGCGAATGGCCTTGTTAATGAATCCGTGGCGCCAGACCGATTGCGCGCTTATCGTGCGGGAGCTCCGGCATGTCGGCCGCTGACATCCTGCCGTTCGTCCGCGCCTGGGTGCGCAATCCGTTGCGTGTCGCCGCGGTCGCGCCGTCCGGGCCTGCTGTCTCGTCGCTCATGGCGCAGGAGATCACCGCGGACGCCGGCCCCGTGCTCGAGCTTGGCCCCGGCACGGGCGTCTTCACCCGCGCGTTGCTGAAGCGCGGCGTCAGGCAGCAGGATCTGACGCTGGTGGAGTACGGCTCCGAATTCATCCCGCTGCTGCAGCGGCGCTTCCCGGGCGCCCGCGTGCTGTGGATGGACGCGGCCTGGCTGCGGAGGGAGAGGCTGTTCGACGGGTCGCCGGTCGGTGCGGTCGTGAGCGGCCTCGGGCTCCTCATGATGCCGCCGGAGAAAGTCATAACTATCCTGCACGGCGCCTTCGGCTATCTCCGCGCCGGCGGGGCGTTCTACCAGATCACCTATGGTCCGCGTTGTCCCGTCGCAGACGCGATCCTGGATCGCCTCGATCTGCAGGCGAGCTGCATCGGACAGACGTTCCTCAACCTGCCTCCGGCTTCCGTGTACCGGATCAGCCGCCGCCACTCCCGCGCTTGATCGAGACGCCATGGACACGTCGAGCACGATCGCGATGTTTCTGCACTTCGGCCTGGCGGGTATCGGCTGCCTCGCCGTCGCCGAGAAGTTCATTCCGCTGCTGCCGTCCTACGTGCTGCTGATGCTGCTCGGCTTGACGGTCCCCGACGGCACGATGCTCGCGATGACCATTCTGGCAACCAGCGCCGGGTCGGTCGTCGGTGCCATCGGCTGGTACGGGCTCGGGCGCGTGCTCGGCTCGCGGCGCATCGAGGGGCTGGTGGCGCGCTATGGCAAGTTCGTGTTGCTGCGGCCCTCGCTGTATCGACAGCTCACCGATGCCTATCGCGGCAATCATTTCTGGGTGACGCTGATCGGTCAGACCCTGCCCACCGTGCGGATTTACCTCGCCCTCCCGGCCGGCGTACTGCGGCTGGAGCCGCGCGCCTTCGTGATGGCGACGGCGATCGGCACCGTGATCTGGAACATGCCGTTCCTCACGCTCGGCTATGCCCTGCGCGGCAGCGGCCATGATCCGATCAGCCTCGGGTTCTGGGTGGTGGTCATCCTGATCGCCGTGGAGGTCGCGCTGCTCCTGGGATTTCGCTTCTACAAGCGCTCGCTCGCGCCGCGCCCTCTCGGGGAGCCGCGCTTACTACCCTCACGCTTGCCGGTGGAGGAAGGCGTATGAGAGCCCTGTTGTCCCGCCTGCGGCCCGGCTCGGATACGCTCGAGCGTGCAGCCGCGACACTGCTGGTCCTGGCCGCGAGCTATCAGTTCGGTCACGCGGCTTCCGGCGGGCGATATCGCGCGGCCGAGTTCGCGCTGCTGGTGCTTATCGCAGGCATCTATTGGCACCGCTCGATCTTCAGGCGATGCGCCAGCCGCGATGTCACGAAGGTTCTCGCGGGATTGGCCGAGGCCATGGCGGCTGCGTTTCGGCCGGACGGCGGCAGAGTCGACTCCCAATTTGCGATGCATGGGGCAAGCGATCGCGCGGAAGCGAGGCGGGCCGCGCCGCGGGATGTCGTCAAGGTCAGGAGCCTGTTCATCTCCGACGTCCATCTCGGAACCCGGGGATGCCAGGCCGAGCGGTTCATCGACTTTCTTCGTCACCATGATGCCGAAACCGTGTTCCTGGTCGGCGACATCGTCGATGGCTGGTGTCTGCGGTCGAGCTGGTACTGGCCTTCAGCGCACAATGCGGTGGTGCGGGAGCTGATCGAACTCGCGCAACGGGGCCGTCGCCTGGTCTACATTCCCGGCAATCACGACGAGTTCCTGCGTGACTACGCCGGCGCGGCGTTCTGCGGCGTCGAAATTGTCGAACGGGCGATCCATCGTGGCCTCGACGGCCGCGACTACTTCGTCGTTCACGGTGACCATTTTGATCTCGTGGTGCGGCATGCGCGCTGGCTCGCGCTGATTGGCGATGTCGGCTATCGGGCCGCGCTGGCCTGCAACGTCTGGCTCAACTGGATCAGGCGCCGATTTGGGTTCGGCTATTGGTCGTTCTCGTCCTGGGCGAAATTGCAGGTCAAGAATGCGGTCAACCACATCGGCCGGTTCGAGGAGGTGCTGTCATCGGAGGCCGCGCGCAGCAACGTTCAAGGCGTGATCTGCGGCCACATCCACCACGCGGCACTGCACGACGATTTCGGCGTCCGCTACATCAACACCGGGGATTGGGTCGAGTCCTGCACCGGCGTGGTCGAGCGCTATAACGGGCAGTTTGAAATCGTCCGATGGACGGAAGCGCGGGCAGCGTTGAATAGGGCAGGCCTCGCGCCGCTCACGCAGGCGGTCGCCTGATGCGCGTGCTGGTGGCAACCGACGCCTGGCGGCCGCAGATCAATGGTGTGGTCCGCTCGCTCGAATATCTCGCCAGTGAAGCACCGTCGCTCGGCGCGGAAATCACCTTCTTGACGCCGGCCGATTTCCGCACCGTGCCGTTGCCCGGCTATCCGGAAATCCGGCTCGCGCTGCCGTCGCTTGGGCGGATCGCGCGCGCGATCGCGGCTGCGCGCCCGGACTCGGTGCACATCGCGACCGAGGGGCCGATCGGCTGGATCAGCCGGCATGTCTGCCGGACGCGCGGCTATCCGTTCACGACCAGCTACCACACGCGCTTTCCCGAATATCTCGCCGCGCGGCTGCCGGTCCCGCTGCGGTGGAGCTACGCGGCGCTGCGCCGCTTCCACAATAGCGGAGACGGCATCATGGTCGGCTCGCCGTCGCTCGAGCAGGCGCTGCAGGCGCATGGCTTCCGCAAATTGATGCCGTGGTCGCGCGGCGTCGACGCCGAGCTGTTTTGCCCCCGCACGGAGCGGCCGCTCGCCTTCCCGG
>NZ_JACMYP010000021.1 GCF_020889705.1 Bradyrhizobium altum
TTTTGCAACTGGCAGGAAGAGTTGGCTGTTCAGCGATACCGTGGACGGAGCCAAGGCCAGTGCCGTCGTCTACAGCCTGATGCTGACCTGCCGCGCCTCACGTGTCGAGCCGTTGGCGTGGTTGCGCCACGTCCTCACCGAATTGCCTCAGCGCGCCGGCGACGCCGGTCGATATGACCGACCTGCTGCCCTTCAACTTCCACAAAGCCGCCGCTGCCTGAACGGCCCGGTATCGCCCGATACTAGGGCAATCCATCAAAACCGCCGGCGTCAACGTGCGGGGAAAATCGCGCTTACCGGTGATCGCGGCGATGCGGGTTTCGATTCGAGCAGGCAAATGACAACCGTTCCGCTCAGATCATGGAAGCGTAGATATTCAAGATATCGTTCTGAACGCCGTTTGCTCAATCTGTTGGGAAGTCATACCTGGTCCAGGAGCGAATCGATTACCTCAGGCCTCAATGTCCCGCATGGTTCAGTCGGAGACTCGACGCCGCCGATCTGGGACGATGTCTTCCTGAGCCGTCTTGCTCAAACGGCTGAGGCCATACCGCGGCGAGAGTGCAACAAAGCACGTCAATCGGTACATGATGTTCCAGAAATGGAACATTGATCTGTGGTTTGTTGATATTCCAGCATTCGCCGCCGATTCAGCCGAGTTCGCCGGAACGATGAGTGCAACAGGCTATAGGAGTTTCGGCATTTGGATACTCGCACTCTGATGTTCCGGGTGTCCTGACGTGAGTTGGTCCGGCAGAGCCAACCGGGTTTCACATCTGGAGCGGCGCTACAAGGTGGCCCATGGGAACAGTCGACGATCTAACACTTCTCGCAGAGATCATCGAGGCGGGCAGCCTCTCGGCGGCAAGCCGCAAGACAGGCATCCCGAAGTCCAGCCTGAGTCGTCGGATCGGCGATCTCGAAGGTCAACTCGGTGTTCATCTCGTGCATCGTGGCCCACGATACTTCTCTCCGACTGAAATAGGTCTCTCGATCTACGAGAGGAGCCAAAAGATCAGAGACGAACTCGTCGCCATCAGGGCTCTCGCGGAGGATCGTACCAACCGCCCGTCGGGGCTGTTGCGCTTATCGTGCCCTGCCGTTCTTTCTGAGCATTTGGTCACGGACTTCGCAATCCAGTTTGCGGAAGCCTACCCGGATGTGCGTATGACCCTAGACAATCCCAAGGGAACGTTTGATCCGAAGAACGACCACTATGACTTGGTTATACATCCCGCGCGAGAAGATCTCGCGGACTCCGAGTTGATATGCCAAAAGCTCACGAAGACGCCTTACCGTTTGGTGGCTGCGCCCGACCTTATCCGGCGCATCGGACCATGCTCGAAACCCGCAGACCTCCAAGATTGCCCAGGGATCGGCTGGAGCGCGGACGGCTCGATCTCCCGTTGGCGGCTTCTCCATTTAGACGCGTCAACAGTTGAAATCAACGTTGCGCTAAAGTTCGCCGCCAACAATCTCAACATCATTCGCCAAGCCGCCATACGCGGGTTAGGCTTGGCGCGACTTCCAATTCCAATGTGCGAGGCAGACCTCCTGAGTGGAAGGCTCGTTATGCCTCTTTCAGATTGGTCACCTCCACCGGTGACGCTTTACGCGCTGTATCCCTCGCGTCGATCTTTAACAGTTGCCGGAAGGTTGTTTCTGTCCGGCCTCGCCAAGTTTCTTCAAGAAAAGCTGCGCTCGTCCGGCGACCGGCCACAGTTGAGCTCGACCTCCACCGTGAAGCCCATGCCCGACATGCTTCCAAAAATCGCAAATACCGACCTGGTAAAGTGCGCGAAAAGTCACGATCCCAAGCAAAGCTCCGACAATCCTATTCGCGCGCTCGTCGGACGATCTTCGTATCAAGAAACGTAACGCGAAACTGTGATATGGCGATCAAAGTGGACCAGCGCTTGATCCGCCGCGTAGGCAGGCCAGTTGGGCAGGCCGTTACCGTTGGCATCTCCGGTCGCTGCGAAGGCTGCAATTGAACCTCTGAAGAGACGGCTCAAGTCTTGCACTTCTTGCTGATCCGCTCCGCTGATCATCGGAGCGACTTTCCAAACATCGATATTGCCGAACAGGAAAGGAAGATCGATGCAGTGGCAAGCGCCCAGTTCCGGATTCGGCGACTGCCAATCGAACGAGTACGAAAACGCTTTTCGTCCGAACCGGGACTGTATACTGGCGATCTCGAAACTCTGCTTTGTGAAGATCCTGTCACTGTAGAAATCGCCTAGAAGCGCGCGTGGCGACGCAGATGCACGTGTGGAACGAAGTTGGAGAACCATTGAACTCGCGTCATCTCCAATTTCCGATCGAATCAGGGTCTCTAGCGCATCATCGGACAATTCTTTAAGCGCGGGATTCGCGACAGAGAACGCGGCATACTCCTCTCGCGTCACCCCGATCATGATGTCGCACCAACGCGCGCTACCTATTTGGATGGATGCGATCGGATCGCAACCAGAAAATGCAGTATCTAGAACCGGCATAAATGGCGGGGCGATATCTCCCGGTTTCGCTGAGGCGCGCTTTTGCAAGGCTCGTAACCCCTCAAAGATCCGATCAAGCGGCATTGTTCGCAGTTTGCCGACTTCGTTTGGGCTGACATCGAGAACATCGAGGATCGCGTTCACTATTGGTCGAGCCTGCTCAACTGTTCGCATTTTGATGCCCACGGGCGTGCTCATCATGATTGCCCGTTTGAAGAGTTTAGGACAGTGCTCGGTCCCAAAATGCATCGCGATGCTAAAGGCCCCTGCCGATTGCCCGATGACTGTAACCCGCTGTGGATCGCCGCCAAACGCACTGATCGCTTGCGCGATCCATCGGAGCGCAGCGATCTGGTCGTGAAGACCAAGGTTCAATCCTCCCAGGCCAGCGTGAGGAAAGAAGCCGAGAATGCCTAGCCGATAGGTGATGTTGACGACAACAAGACCGTTCTCTTTCGCAAGAAGGCTTCCGTCGTAGCAAGGCAACGATCCTCCTCCAGTCATGAAAGCGCCCCCGTGAATGAACACCAGGACGGGAGCGCGGTCATGTTCAGTGTGACTGGTCCAAATGTCCAAATGGAGACAGTCTTCACTTTGCTCTGCATCATAGATCCCCATAACAGCATCGAGACGCGATGGATTCTGGGGAGGAATTGGGCCGGGCACGATCGCATCGCGGACACCTTGCCATCGCGGAGCCGCGCCTGGCATCTCGAAGCGCCGCGAGCCGACCGGGGCCTCCGCGTACGGTATTCTCCGAAACGCCGTTACGCCTTCCGATCTCACGCCGCGCAGACGACCAAAGGGCGTTTCCAACTCAATGAAATCCACACCGGCCATTTCTTATCTCCAAACGAAGCAGCTTGAGGCTCAACGTCAGGCGGTTGGATCAAGCGCACCGGACGCTGAAATTGAGGGGCGCTCCAACTTCGAAATGTTGACTGATGCCAGAAGGAATGGTCCTACCTCATCGATCAAAGTGGGCGGCGCACGGGTCGTCGCATTTCGTCTCGCTGGAGGTGCGGCAGGAGCGCAAAGATAGAGAGAAACGCGGGAATTGTGATGGTGAGCAGGATGGACTTCGGGTCAAGGTCCATCGAAACCAACAAGCCGGCGACCGCTGGCCCGACTATTGATCCGATGCGGCCAGCGGCGGCTGAGAACCCGACTCCCTGCGCTCTAAGCGACTCCGGATAGATCGAGACGGCGAGGGCAGACTGACCAACACTGCACGAGATCAAGCCCGCGCCTGTCCCGACAATCAACAGCGAGATGCCTAGCGGAACCAGGTCGTGCATCGCAAGCCCGGCCGCGGAGACTACGGCGAGCATGTTTGCCAATAGAAGAACGCGGGTAATTGGGAATCGACTCACGAGAAGTACCACGACGATATTCGCAATAAATCCGCCGGCACTGAATAGGCTTACCCCAAGCTGGGAGAATTCGGGTGAAAATCCCAGCTTGCGGAGAAGCGATGGAAGCCAAAATACAAGCGTATACCCATCGGCAAAAAGGAGGAACGAGAAGATCCACAAGCTGACCGTTCTGACTGCGAAGCCAGGTGCAAGCAAATCTCTTATCAACTGAAGGGACCGTCGGAATCCTTTACGCTCGCTGGCGGGAGTTTGATCACGCTCGGTGATTGGCCGAGGGAGCCAAAGCAACAGAGTAATTGAAAAAACAAGCGGGAGCGCCCCTCCAACATAGAAGAGAGACTTCCAGCCAAATCGAGCAGTGAGGACTGCTCCAAGGATGCCACCCAGAATTCCACCGGCGGCCATCCCTGTGGCGACGATGACAGCGACCGCCTCCCTGAGCCTTCGCGGGCACTGCGTGGTGGCAATAGCAACGGCTGGCGGGAGTGCTGTGCCGAGCCCGATTGCCGTGACGAGCCGCAGCGCCGCAAGCTGCTCGACAGAGCTCACAAGTGGAGTTACCAGCGAGAGGCCGCCAAAGGCGGCCACGCTCGCGATCAAGACCCGCCGTGCTTGCCAGCGGCTGACAAGCGATCCAGATGCCAGATATCCGAGAACGGCTCCTAAACTCGTTGTTGCGAACGCAGCCGTGAGTGATGCTGGCGATACTTTGAAGTCAGTAGCGATAGCCGGAGCCGCCACGCCAATTGAACTCGTATCTAACCCGTCGAGGAGGACCGCGACGAAACTAAGAACGATCGCGACCCAAGACATGGTTCGCGGGTTGGCGTCTGCCCCAGAATTTAGATCCGCTATGTTCGTCACCTCGGCCTCCCCCCAAAATCTCGCTATGGCAAGTCAAGAAGCTTCCAGATTCGGTGTCTAGTTCCAGAAGTGAGACGCTCAGTTCTGGAATTGAGACGCCCTGTGCCGGCATTGGTTGGTTTGAGGAAGGCGGTCGGCTTTCAGCCCCGAAGTCTCGATGTCGAGCACTGCTACGCAGGGCCCATCTGCCCCGGCTGGCATCACTCTTTTTCTCTCGGGACATCCTGATCGCGGCTGTGATAACCTCGTTCCAACGCGCGTTGGCCGACCAGGTGGACGAAGAAAGCTGTTGCCTCTCAGCTGTTGCCTGCGGGCAGAGCCTAGCAATTTGGCCGTCTCTTCCACTCGATACTGGCTGATTGGGACGACGCCCGCTGGGTCAAGTGAAGCATGGAAAGCGAGACTTTTTGCCCCGGACGGCATCGGCGCGTCGATGGCAAGTAGATGGCTGCGCCATCCGCAGCGGGCCGGTCGATGAGGTCAATCGTTGTTACACAACTCGATCCGAGTGCCGTCTGAAATCATTCACAAATGGCAAGAGATCGTCGATCTGCTTGCCGAGATCATGCACGTGCCGTCCGCTTTGATCATGCGAGTTGACCCGCCCAACATCAAAGTGTTTGTGTCCAGCCGGTCTCAAGCGAATCCCTACGAACCGGGCGAGCTCGCTCCTCTCGACACCGGGCTTTACTGTGAAACCGTGATGAAGACCGGCCAACCTCTGCTAGTCCCGGACGCCAATCGCGACGAACGGTGGAAGTCAAATCCCGATGTCAAGTTGGGGATGATTTCCTACCTTGGCGTACCCATCAGTTGGCCAGACGGCGAGGAGTTTGGAACCATTTGCGTTCTCGACAGCAAAACGAACCAGTACAGCAAGCCATACCTCGGTCTGCTGCTCCAGCTACGCGATGCAGTGCAGCTGGATTTGCGAACGCTAACGAGGCAGCACAGACAGCTCGAGGAACGAGAGACGAAGATTCGGCGTCTGGTCGATGCGAACATCATCGGGATTTTCATCTGGGAGCTCGGAGGTCGACTCCTGGAGGCCAATGATACGTTCCTTCGTATGGTGGGTTACGATCGTGAAGAGCTCATCTCGGGCGCCGTCCGCTGGATCGACCTCACACCGCTGGAATGGCGCGACCGCACAGCACGTGCTCGGGAAGAATTAGACAGGACTGGCGTTATCCAACCCTTCGAGAAGGAGTACTTTCGCAAGGACGGCAGCCGCGTGCCAGTGCTGATCGGTTCGGCGGCGTTCGATGAACAGCGAGACCAAGGCGTCGCGTTCGTGCTTGATCTGACTGAACGAAAGCGTGCGGAAGCCGAAGCCCGTGAAAGCGAGCGACGCTACCACGAGGCTGTAGTGGAGCTCGCGCACGCCAATCGCGTCGCCACGATGGGGCAACTGACGGCCTCGATTGTCCATGAAATCAGCCAGCCGATGGCTGCCACACAGGCTAATGCAAAGGCCGGGTTGAATTGGCTGGGTGCCCAACCGCCGGACTTGGAGCAAGTCCGGCAGACGCTCCTATCAATCCTCAATGACGGCGAGCGGGCCGGCGCCGTGATCAACCGAATCCGAGCACTTTGCAAGAAGGCGCCTCCGCGAAGGGAGAAGACGAAGATCAACGAAGCAGTGCTTGAAGTCATCGCTCTGACCCGGGACGAAGCGGTGAAGAATGGCGTCTCGATAGCGACGCAACTCGCCGAAGGCTTGCCGGTCGTTCACGTAGATCGGGTCCAGCTGCAACAAGTGGTCCTCAACTTGATCATCAATGCCGTCGAAGCGATGAGCTGTGTCGGCGAAGGGCCACGTGAGTTGCTGATCAGCACTGGAATAGACGCCTCAAATGGCCTGCTCGTCAGTCTCCAAGATTCGGGTCCGGGAATGGAGCCAGGGAGTCTTGAGCACCTCTTCGATGCATTCTACACGACCAAGTCTAGTGGCATGGGCATGGGATTATCAATTTGCCGATCGATCGTCGAAGCGCACGGGGGACGGATATGGGCGAGCGCGAATAAACCTCGAGGCGCTGTCTTTCAATTTTGCCTGCCTTTTGATTGAAATGAGACACTCCCGTTGAATTTGCACGAGGAGCGGATACTAGCTGTGAATCAGCGCCCAACATTGACCCCATAGATATCAAATCGATCAAGGATTTAGGGCGCCGATCGGCGCCCGGACCCCGCGCCGGATCACATTCCCCGAGGCGCGGCCCGGGAGTTGAGCCTGCGGAGGGGAAGGCATTTTGGACGGCAGCGAACCATGGTCCGAGGGTGCCTCGTAACTCTTTTATTCCACATCTCGCTTGGTACAGTCTCGGCGCTGGCAGAAACTTTTGACTATCACGGCTCGGCGACGATTGACTGTGTATGTCCTGCTCCCGTCGGAAGCTCCGATTGTCGAGTTCCGAAGTATCAGGAGTGGAAATACTCTTTTCGTGTTGCGGTTAGTCCAGGACTAACGGGCGGCTTGGATGATGCCTGTTTCCGTCGACGAGACAGGGCAGTGTGCTGTGACCGGCCCCGCTCATGGTATAGAGGCTGGGTAGGTAAACATTGCCCGGGGCGGCCAGACTGCAATTAAGGAGCCGAATCGGGCCTCGGGCATCGTCAATGGAGCAGATTTGGGCTCGACGACGAGGGACACTTCCTTGCCATTCTTGATCGCCCTGACGGCCGTACCTTCTGCGGTGGATTTGATGTCTCGGATTTGCGAATCACCCGCCGCTTCAAACTTGGCTACAAGCTCCTCCTGGTCAGGGCACGCGCGGGCGAGAAGGCACCAACCATCACACGAGCGCTTGAAGGATCGCTCGCCCGACATGATCTGTGCTCCCTGGCTTGTACGCAGCGTGAACAAAAAATGTACCGAGATTTCAGCGCCTGTTCGACCCAGCGATTCAGCCCTCAGTGATGCCAAGCCGTAGCTTGGCGGATTCGCCTGACGGATAAGCACAAGGAAGTTACTTTCGGGTGTGACTTGTGACGCGCACCACCTCGCGCCTAGGCTTCTCGGCTATATTGCTCATATAATTTTGCGGCGTTGTCCCAGCGAATGGCTTCCAAATAGACATCGACGTAACGCGCTGCCGCGGCGCCGTAGTCCATGTGATAGGCGCGCTCGTACATATCAAGCACCAAAACTGGACGACCGCCCGTGAGGGTTGTCGTATGGTCGGCCGCCCACTGGTTAACGAGGCGCTTGTCGCGGGGAGAATACGCAAGGATCACCCAGCCTGAACCGCCACCTTCCGCCTTGCCCATCGCTGCGAACTGGGCACGCCAGTGCTCCAAGCTGCCAAAATCACGCGCGATGGCTTCTGCCAACGCGCTATTTGGTTTTGTGCCGCCGCCGAGCCCGTCGAAATAGATTTCGTGCAGGATCATGGAATTTGAGGCGATCAGTTCCTCGCGCTTCAATCCGTTGATCACGAAATTGGCGGCATTGGCGAAGTCAAGTTCAGCCAACTGCGTACCAATCGCGTTAAGGCGCTTCACCGCGCCGACGTAGTTGTTTTCGTAATGGCTGACGAGCACCTTTTCCGAGATGCCACTGATGGATTTTGGATCAAATGGCATCGGTTTGGCTTGGTAAGACAATGCCTTGGCTCCAGTCTGTTGATTGCCTTGAGCATGCGCTCGGCCGTCTGCGAATACAGCCGTTGATGCTGCGGCCGCGCCATGCCTGCGATGAATTTCCGCCGCTCGGTATTCATTGTCATCGGACTCCCCACTTGTTGAACACCCTGAGTTAATCGGTTGAGGCCGCCGCCATCCGCAGGAAGGCGGCGGGTTTGCTTCCTTGGCTGTTAGTTCGCTCGTCTCGAAATCCGGACTCCGCAAATCTGTCGTCCGGCGGCTTACGTTTCAGGCTTGGCCTTTACGCCGCGCGCATCTCGCGAAGCACGCTCAATGTGCCATTCCAAAGTTCGATCCGGGCCTGAATGCTGTTGCACGCGGCGCGCAGAGCCCATTCGTTCCTTTGTGGCGAGTCCGCAACCCGGCCTTCGAGCAGTTCTCTCCCCATCGGACCATGGCTGTCGCCATCGAGCTCGATGTGCCGCTCGACGTAGTAGATGAAATGACGCAAGCGATCCTTGTCGTGCTTCGCGCCAAGGACCGTCTTCTGAAGCCTGCTGAACATCTCCGGAATGATGTCCTCGCGGCCGTAGAAAAATGCCGCCAGGACCTCTTCCGTCGACCCCGATTGGGCCAGTGTCAACGTATGCCCGACAAAGGACCGGACGTGAGGCGGAACGCCGGTCCGCACCAAACCCGCTTCGATCGATGTCCCGGCTCGCACCAGCGAGCGAAACGTTTCGAATTGCCGCGTGCTGGCGCCAACCTCCTCCATGGCGCGGAGATAGAGGTCGAGGTGACTGACATACGACCCGTCCGGATCGACATCTGTCTCTTCGCCAATCACGATGTCGTTGATCAGGCGCGCCGCCCGCGCATTGTCCGCCGGGAACCACGGCACCTTTGTGCATGTCAGGTCGTGCTGCAGCCGCTTCAGCAGTGACATGAAATCCCAGACGGCGAAGACATGGTCTTCCATAAATCGCTTCAGATCGTCGACGGTAGCGACCTCCGCGTAGATGGGATGGTCCAGCAGCTCCGAGCGGAGGGTGGCTAGGTGGTCACGAACCTGTTTCGGCATGTTTGACCTCTTTTTGGTACGTTTGACCTTGGCTCTGGATTGAAGGATGAGCCCGGCTTCCGCGAACTATCCCCCTTCATTCAATGATACAAGTGTTTCACCAATCAGCCGTGCGTGATACAGATGTTAGTATGAGTGATGCAACCGTCGAGACGGTGACGGAGGATCGGTGGCTCCTGCTGATCCATCAACTTCCGGCCAAGCCAGCGTATCTGCGAGTCAAGATCTGGCGGCGGCTCCAATCGCTTGGGGCAGTCGCGGTCAAGAACGCGGTTTACGCTCTGCCAGCAAACGAACAGACCCAGGAGGATTTCGAATGGGTGCTCAAGGAGATCATCGAGGGCGGCGGCGAAGCGATGATTTGCGCGGCGCAGTTGATCGACGGCGTATCGGACCAGGAGGTCCGGACACTGTTCACAGCCGCTCGCGACGAGGACTACGAGGCGATCGCCAAAGAGGCAAACGCTCTGGCCGAGACTCTGCGTGGGGACCCCAACGCCAAAGGTCAGGTTGGGGCGAGAACGCAATTGACGCGCATGAGGGCCAGGATGGCGCAGGTTGTCGCGATCGACTTCTTCGGCGCGAATGGTCGCGAAACGGTCGACGGGCTGCTCATCGGCCTGGGGACCAGGCTTACGGAGGGTACCATGGCGGAGACATCTCAACGCGGCGCAGCGGATCGCACGGCCGACCTGGCACGCTTGAAGGACCGCACATGGGTAACGCGCGAAGGGGTGCATGTCGACCGCATCGCCTGCGCGTGGCTGATCCGGCGCTTCATTGACCCAGGGGCTCGGTTTAAATTCGTATCCGCCAAAGACTACACGCCGAGCCTGGGCGAGCTACGCTTCGACATGTTCGAGGCCGAATTCACCCATCAGGGTGACCACTGCAGCTTCGAGGTGCTGCTCGGCCACGCCGGCCTGACCGACCCAGCGCTCCAGGCGATCGCCGAAATCGTCCACGACATCGACCTGAAGGACTCCAAGTTCGGACGGGGCGAAACTGACGGCATCAAGGCTCTGATCGCTGGCGTCGTGATGGCGCATCGGAAAGACGAGGAACGGCTCACTCGTGGCGGCGCGATCTTCGACGACCTCTACGAATACTTCAGCAAGAAGCGCAGCTGACTTGCTGGAGCGTTCGATGATTCAGTTTCGGTTGCCGGCCCGTCCGTCGAGCGCCTTGTTGCCCGAGCACTTATTCCCCGACGGCGGTCCCAAGCGACCCGCGCGCTACCGCACACTCATCGAACTTGCTAAAGTTTCGGCTGCCTCGCCGGACATATTGGACTGAAGTGTCCAGAACTATGTTGCTCACCGGCACAAACAACAAGCGAGTGAAGTCATTGCTGCAGTCGCTCTTGCGCGCGGTTTCGCGCGGAGCCGACGAGAGGTCAGGCGCGCGGCGAGTGGTGTCATAGAGAAACGCTCCGTTCACGCCGCTGAAGCTTTTGCGGCTCCATGAATCTGACGCACCTGGCGGGTTCTTAACATCACAACCGAACACGCTTCTGAGATTTGACCGTGATGACCTGGTTTGAGAATCTTCCTTACTCGCACGAGACGCAATGGTTGGAGATTATGATGCATCCGAATCCTGACTTGCTCCGCACAACTGAATTAAACTACGAGGAGTGGCGAGATATGCTGCGTCCAAATTGGGGGCTGTACACCCCCGATGACCCCAAAGGCTTTGCCGGTCGGGTGCGCTCTCGGCGCATTTGCGGATTTAATGCATCGGATATCAGCAATAATGTCCGCCGTTGCGAACGATCGCAAAGGGATGTTCGCCTCGACGGCGTCGACCACTACTATGCCGTATTTCAAATCGCCGGACGATCAACGATCATTCAGAATGAAAACGCTGCAACATTGGTCCCGGGCGATGTCACGCTCCTCGATTCTGCGCGTCCCGTAACGTACCTCAATGATGGTCACGAACAGTGGTTATCTCTTCAGTTGCCGCGCAGGCGCCTGATAAGTCACCTAGGCGTTGAACCGAAGGTCGGCTTTGGCGATCGCGCCGGAACGCGTGCAGGGCGCGCGCTCTACCAGCTCATTCTGGAAAGTGCCGAAGACAAGCGTTCAATATCTGCCCCGGCCGAAAAGTACATGCAGCTTGCGCTGTATGATCTCCTCGGAGCACTGTTTGTTCCGTCGGATCGAGCGACCGCCTCGATTTACAACGACAAGCTGTTCACTCGAATCTGCAATATCATCAAGGATCGCTTTGCCGATCCGGATTTTGGCCCATGCGAGGTGGCGATCGAGGCGGGGATTTCGCTGCGTTACTTGCAGAAGTTATTTAGCCAGCGCAATTCGACCTGCAGCGAGTTCATGTATGCGCTTCGTTTGGATCATGCCGCGCGCCTTCTGCATCGGCGCAAGTTGCTGAGCACAGGCCAGCCTGTCAGCGAAGTCGCGTACGCGTGCGGTTTTCGCAACTATACGAATTTCGCCCGGAAATTTCGCCATCGATTCGGCCACTCACCCGCGGCACATGCGGGAGATTACGCCTAGCCGAGGACATTTCCGTACCACCGAAAGTGCGTCTTCGGCTCGCGACGTCTGACCTCCGGCGATCTAATCTCCTCTCCAATCGATCCGAGTGCGGTCGCAGAGGAGGCCATGATGCTAGGAACATCGACAACACTGCTGACAAATGCGACGCCAAGGGCGCCGACCTCGATACTGGATCCTTATGCGGATGAAGCCCTGCTGAATCCCTGGCCGCTGTACCGCGAGCTGAGAGAGATCGGGCCGGTCGTCTGGCTGGAAAAATACGGGATGTTTGCCCTGACGGGTTACGATGCCGTCGTGAAAGCTCTCCGGGACTGGGAGGCATTCCCGTCATCGTTCGGCATGAATGATGATATGAACCAGCTGCTGCGCGGGAACACGCTGTGCAGCGACGGCGACGCCCACAGCCGATTGCGCCGCGTCGTAATGCGGCCGGTTACGCCGGCCGCGCTCAAATCGCTCAAGGAGGAGGTCGAACGCGAGGCCGAAGCGGTCGTCAACCGACTGTGCGCCAAAGGTCGGTTTTGCGCAACCGGAGAGCTTGCAACCCATCTGCCGGTGACGATCGTCTCCAGCGCGATCGGTCTGCCGGAGGAAGGGCGCGAGCGGATGATGGAGTGGAGCATAGGCATGTTCAACTGCTTCGGCCCCATGAACGAGCGTGCACGCAGCGCGATGCCGGTGCTCTCCGAAATGATGCACTATGCCGAGACCCAAGCCGTTCCGGGCAAGCTGAAGCCCGGAAGCTGGGCCGAAGCGATCCATCATGCCGCCGCCGCCGGTGAGGTGCCGTCCGAGGCGGTGCCGGTGATGATGATCGACTATATGGGGCCCAGTCTCGACACCACGATCTTCGGCATCTCCAGCGGCGTGTGGTTGTTTGCCAAGCACCCCGATCAGTGGGATCTCGTGCGCAATGATCCTTCGCTGATCCCCGCAGCCATCGACGAGATCCTGCGGATGGAGGCGCCGGTCCAGGGTTTCTCGCGCTACGTGGCGCGTGACTATGACCTGGACGGCTTCTTGCTGCCGGAAGGTTCGCGCGCGATCGTCTTCTATGGCGCCGCCAATCGCGATCCACGACAGTTCCCGGATCCCGATCGCTTTGACATCCGGCGCAGCAATGCCGGACGTCACATGGCGTTCGGCGCCGGGCCGCATGGATGCCTTGGCGTGAACCTCGCCAAATTGGAAATGCGGTCCCTCTTCATGGCGCTTGCGCAAAAGGTAAAACGCTTCCACGTCGAGGCCGAAGAGCGCGTGCTCAACAACATCCTGCGCGGCTTCAGCAAATTGATTGTCACCGTCGAATAAGCGGGCAGTCCGCAGCCGCGCGAAGCCATTTCACAACGACGCAACTGACAGACGTAACCACGTTCCCTCATCCTGTAATCGTCGCGAAACAGCGGTTCCCGACACCCGAGCTGGGCAGCTGCCAAGAGGAAGTACCAACATGGATATGTCTGCGTAAACGATTGTACCGGTTGTACGGGGGGCGCCCGACGGCTCGGCGCGTCTCTCGACCGTACCACGGCAGAACAGCTTCGTCGTCCTCGCCCGGTGTGCTTATCGTCGCATCGACGGTCCGGCCAAGGTTACCAAGGCGCATCTCGCCGCCGTGGAAGCCGGGACCATCGCTGATGCAAGTTACAAACTGACCGGTCGTTCCAGCTCCGGAATATCCGTTACGTGGTCGAGATATTCAACGTTCCACCACGCTGCCATTAGGTGGTTAGACCGGCATCGCGTGCCGGCTAGGGGCCCAACGCGCGCACGACGGCAATGGCTGCGAGGCCTCTTGGCGTCAATAAGCCCGTGATAGATTGACTTGCCGGCGTTTCAGGTCTCGGCATTCGGTCAAGAACGGTTGGCTTCAACTGGCGGACTGAAAAGCTTTGAGTCACAAAAGGAGTCGGTTCGCCAACTGATAAGGTAATAGGCAAAACCTATCCAGTTCGCCACTGATAAGGAAATTGCAGAGACCTTATCAGTGTGATGGACGAGCGGAATGGCGCTGCCAGACAGGATTGAACTGAGGTAGCAATCCTGATTTTCATTGATTCTATTGTATTTTTCGGTCCGGCGATTTGTTTTTGTGTGGCACTCTTGGGTCGCGCCGGAGCGACAACCTTTAGCACATTCCGTGCAAGCTCACCAAGGAGGAGATCGCAGAGTCGCGGACGCTGATTGGCCTCCTTCGATAGTCGCTTAGTTCGATGGCGGTGCCAAGGTCACTCTGGCGGAGATAGTGGGGTTCCCTTCCCCTTTTCTCGATCACCCCGAAAAACCCGCAAAATTGGATTCGCCTTAAGGCCCGGGGGAGGTTTGTGGCCACCGCGGTGTACCCCGCATCGGCTCCCCGACCGTCAAGGTCGGCCGACTTCGAGGCGTGCCTACGCATGGAGTCGAAGGCGCACGACAAATCACTCGGACCGGCAACTAAGGTCGAAGATTTCGATATCGAGCACCGGCGGCTTCACTGGACCAGTCTCGGGCTCGACGGGCCTCAGACGCCGTAACGTTGGAATGATGTAGCCGGAGAAATTCTGGTAAGCACTTACAAATTGCGATACCGGTCGTCCTCCGAGTTCCAGCGCGTCATAGTCCAGCCGAACCAACCGCCCCTCTGCATCGAAAAATAACTTCTGTTGGAGCGGATAAATGGAGCGGCGTTTCGGAAAAATCGACGTGCATCAGGCGAAGTGGCTGTGAGCGACCGTTGACGGATGGTGGATCCCCCTCGCGTAGTCGCGCGCTGTCAAACTGGCCGGGACCATTCTTGGCCGCCCGGTCCTGGGCGGGCTGCACCACCAATATGTTCGGATTTGATTTACGACAGGCACAGGCATACCCGTTCACGCTGATGTCGGACGATCTGCCGGCGGCGGCGCGCTTTATCGACATGCTGCTGGATCGATCGGGACGAAACGGCCTCACCATCTGGCACGTCTGGGCGACCTGCTTCAAAGGGATTCATCTGATCAAATCGGGATCCGCCACGGAAGGCCTGGCGTTGGTCGAAAGGACGCTGGCCAGAATTCCCCCGAACCGCTTCTCGCTGCGCTATGCCTGGGTGATCGGGGAACAGGCGGATGGGTTGCGCCGGGCGAAGCGCATCCCGCAGGGGTTGGTCGTGATCGATCAGGCCCTGTCGCTTTCGGCTCGCGATGAAGAGCGCTGGTGCGTGTGCGAATTGCTTCGCATCAAGGCCGAGCTGCTGATGGCGCAGGGCGGGGCGAAGGCGTTGGAGGCCGCGGAGCGCTGCCTTGTTGAATCGCTCGACTGGGCGCGCAAGCAAGGCGCCTTGTCGTGGGAATCGCGAACCACGCTGAGCCTTTACCGCTTGCAGGCATCGAGGGGGCGGCAAGCCAATGCAATCTCGAAATTGAGAACGGTCTTCGCCCGGTTCGATCAGGGATTCGGAACGACGGATCTACTGGAGGCGTCGAAAACGAAGGCTCTGCGAGCGATCGGCGAGGGTGACGTTCGGCCCGGGCGTGCATTGCTGCCGCAGCGACGCTCGTGCGCGGATGCCATGAGCGACAAACGTATGGCGCTTGAAGCGTCGAGGGCGAGCGGTGCCCTTGGCTGACTGACGGCACGGCATTCACTGATACACGGAGCGCCAATCACTCATACATCCATATGAGCGATATCGTCCCAACGTTGAATGGCTCAGAAAGAAGTGGGCGGACATTGTAGCGTTAGGGCCGGCCGGACCGTGACGTTGGCGGCTCTGATGGAAACGTATGACAGGTGATGCAGCACGAGCTTGAGGCTGGATTGGAACCAGTGAGCGCGGCAAATGCCGGGAGGATCTGGATGAGTAACATTGGAAGCAAGGACCGCACCGCGATCGAACCCGTAATATCGGCCCGGCTGGGCGTGGGCTCATGGATTATCCTGATTGTGCTGGTAGCGGCCGCGTTGGCCACCGGTGTCGTTGTCTATGTCGGCTGGAAGCTCGCAGACGGTGTCGACGTCCCGATCTCGGGTTATGTGGCGATGGCGGGTGGAGTCATCGTCTCTCTGGCCGTCGGATTTGGGTTGATGGCGCTCCTACAGCAGCCGAAAAGGGTATGACGAACCGCCCGTATTGATCGTTCCGGAAAATGACTTCAAGGAATTCGAGTCTCCCTCTAAGAGGTCGAATTAGCGGGGAACGGGGGCTGACAACGTCTGCTCGGCAGGGCTCGCATCGCGATGCAAAAGTATTGCGAGGTCGCGGGGGTCGACTGGGTGATGCAATATGATCGGGATCTCAAAGGCGTGCACGATATCGCTCCTGGAGGTATCTGTCAGAGAGTCGCAGCCTTGGGAATGCTCTCTGCTTTTCATCCTTGGATCAAACCGATGCCAGCCGCTCAACGCCGGATATGCTGACACTCTGCGGCTGGCCGTAAACGTGCGGCTTTTGTCCGTTTTTTCACCTGGCTTCTGATTTCGGACAGCGCCCACCGCACTATATTCAATTCGGTCACACGGTTGATCTTGTCATTCGTGTTCACCGATATCGAAGGCCGGACCGCTTTGGCGGCGCATACAGCGCCGCCACGCGGTGGCGTATGGCTGGAAATCAGGTAAAGACAATGGATCAAGCAAGGGTCGCCACGTCGGTCAGGAAATATTTCGAAACGACGTCGTTTCTCGACGGCGCCAACGCGATCTATATCGAGCAACTGCAGGATCGTTACCACGCGGACCCGAACTCAGTGGGCGCGGAATGGCGGGAATTCTTTGCATCTATCGAGGACGACATTGCGACGGCGGGGAAGGCGGCGGACGGGCCGTCCTGGAAGTGCGCGAATTGGCCGATCCCGGTCAACGGCGAGTTGATTTCGGCACTCGACGGCAATTGGACGCCCAATGCAAAGCCTGCGCTTGACGTGCCGGCCAGCCCCCCGATTGCCCGTCCCGCCTCAGATCTCGATATCCAGCAAGCCACGCGCGATTCCGTTCGCGCATTGATGATGATCCGGGCGTACCGGATGCGCGGCCATTTCCATGCAAACCTGGACCCGCTGGGTCTGGCGCAGCCGCAGGACCACGAAGAGCTCAAGCCGTCGACTTACGGGTTTTCGGATACCGACCTCGATCGCAGGATCTTCATCGACGGCGTGCTTGGCATGGAGTCCGCCACCATCCGCGAGATGCTCGATATCCTGCGCCGTACCTACTGCGGCACCATCGGATACGAGTTCATGCATATTTCGGATCCGGCCCAGAAGGCCTGGATCCAGGAGCGCGTCGAAGGCCACGCCAATCTGGTCAAGACCAGCGGGGACGAGAAGCTCGTCATCCTCGACAAGCTCGTCGAGGTGAAGGGCTACGAGCGGTACCTCGACAAGAAGTTCGTCGGCACCAAGCGGTTCGGCCTCGACGGGGCCGAAGCAACGATCCCGGCTCTTGAGGAAATTCTGAAGACCGGCGCGAAGCTGGGCGTGCGCGACGTCGTGCTGGGAATGGCCCATCGCGGTCGTCTGAACGTGCTGGCGCAGGTGCTGCGCAAGCCTCACCGGGCCATCTTCAACGAATTCAAGGGCGGCTCGTTCGTTCCGGACGAGGTCGAAGGTTCCGGCGACATGAAGTACCATCTCGGTGCGTCGTCGGACCGCGAACTGGAAGGTCGTTCTGTCCACCTTTCGCTGACGGCCAACCCCTCGCACCTCGAGATTTCCGATCCGGTGGTTCTCGGAAAGGTCCGCGCCAAGCAGGACCAGAATAACGATATCGTCGAGCGCACCACCGCTTTGCCGTTGCTGATTCACGGCGACGCGGCTTTCGCCGGCCAGGGTGTCGTCGCGGAATGTTTCGGGCTCTCCGGGCTGAAGGGTTACCGCACCGGCGGCTCGCTGCACTTCATCATCAACAACCAGATCGGCTTCACCACCGACCCGCGCTACTCGCGGTCGTCACCTTACCCCTCGGACCTGGCCAAGACGATCGAAGCCCCGATCTTCCACGTCAACGGCGACGATCCGGAGGCGGTCGTGCACGTGGCGCGCATCGCGATCGAATTCCGGCAGCGCTTCCACAAGCCCGTCGTCATCGACATGTTCTGCTTCCGCCTGTACGGCCATAACGAAGGTGATGAGCCGGCGTTCACGCAGCCGCTGATGTATAAGGAGATCCGGGCTCACAAGTCGACACTCGAGATCTACGGCGAGCGGCTGATGAGCGAGGGCGTCGTCACCCAGGCCGACATCGACAGGAAGAACGCCGACTGGGTCGCGCACCTGGACGCCGAGTTCGAGGCCGGTCAGACCTATCGGCCCAACAAGGCGGACTGGCTGGACGGACGCTGGACCGGTCTCAAGGCCACCAATGAGGAGCCCGACGACGCCGGCGGTACCGGCGTCGACGTCGAGAAACTGCGCTTCATCGGAGAGCGGATCACCGCTCTGCCCGACAACTTCAAGGTTCACCCCACCATACGCCGGTTCCTGGACGCCAGAAGGGCCTCCTTGACCTCGGGTGACGGAATAGATTGGTCGACGCCGAAGCGCTCGCCTTCGGGTCGCTGGCGGACGAGGGAACGCCCGTCCGCTTGTCCGGCCAGGACAGCGAGCGCGGGACGTTCACGCAGCGGCATTCGGTCCTCAGCGATCAGGACACCGGCGCCCGCCACACCCCGCTCAATCGCATCCGCGAGGGTCAGGCCCGCTGTGAGATCATCAACTCGTTGCTCTCCGAAGAAGCCGTGCTGGCGTTCGAGTACGGCTACACGCTTGCCGAACCCAATGCCCTGGTGCTGTGGGAGGCTCAGTTCGGCGATTTCGCCAACGGCGCCCAGGTCGTCTTCGATCAGTTTCTCTCGTCCGGCGAGCGCAAGTGGTTGCGGATGTCCGGGCTGGTCTGTCTTCTGCCCCATGGCTATGACGGCCAAGGCCCGGAGCACTCCTCCGCCCGTCTCGAGCGCTATCTGCAGAGCAGCGCCGAGGACAACTGGCAGATCGCCAACTGCACGACGCCGGCGAACTACTTCCACATCCTGCGTCGGCAGATGAGGCGCGATTTCCGCAAGCCGCTGATCCTGATGACGCCGAAGAGCCTGCTTCGGCACCGGCGCTGCAAGTCCACGCTTGCCGAGATGGGCGACGGCAAAGGCTTCCAGCGCATCCTGAAGGATGACGTCGAGACCAGGCCGGTCGGCACCATCAGCCTCGCCGACGACAGCCGGATCCGGCGCGTGATCATCTGCTCGGGAAAGGTCTACTACGACCTCTACGAACAGCGCGAGGAACGCGGTATCGAGGACGTCTACCTGCTGCGCGTCGAGCAGCTTTACCCCGTCCCGTTGAAGGCCATCACTCACGAACTGTCACGCTTTCCGAATGCGGAGGTCGTGTGGTGCCAGGAAGAGCCGAGGAACATGGGCGCGTGGAGCTTCATCGAGCCCTATCTCGAATGGGCGCTCGCCGAGACGAACGGCAAGGCCAGGCGCGCGCGATACGCCGGGCGTCCGGCCTCCGCCTCGACCGCCGTCGGCACGATGTCGCTGCATCAGGCTCAACTCGCCGCGTTCATGGAGCGGGCTTTTGCGCCATGAGCGGGCTGCCGGACATACTCGCTGATGACCTTGACGTCGTCTTCTGCGGGTTGAACCCCGGACTCGGTGCTGCAGCCGCCGGGCATCATTTCGTCGGCCGGGGCAACCGGTTTTGGACCGTGCTTTTCATGTCTGGTTTTACTGCCAGGCTATTCGAGCCGACCGACGACCGGCTGCTCCTCAACGAAAAGTGCGGGCTGACCACGGTGGTCTCCCGCGCGACGGCCGGCGCCGATCAAATCTCGGTCGGTGAATTCACGGCCGCATCGAGCGCCCTCGACCGGAAAATCCAGACCTACAAGCCAAGATTTATGGCGTTCCTGGGCAAGAAGGCCTACAGCGCTATCGCGCGCCGATCCACCGTCGAATGGGGCCGCCAAATCGAAACATTCGGCAGCACCGGCTCCTGGGTGCTTCCCAATCCCAGCGGACGCAACCGCGGCTTCTCTCTCGACGAACTCGTCTCCGCCTACCGCGAGCTTCGGCTCGCTACCGGACGTACCGAACCGATCGCACAGAAGGTCTTCGCTTCCGAGCACAAGGACTAGATCATGCGGGTTGCCATTCTTGCCGTTCCAGGAGTCCAGATGCTGGATATCGCGGGCCCGATGGACGTGTTCTCGGAAGCCAACACGGTATTGCGGGATTCAGACGCGTACTCCGTCCAGATCATCGGGCTGTCCTGCGATCCGATTGCCGCCCTCAACGGGACCCGGTTTCTGCCCGACGCTTCGATCGATTGTTCGCTCGAAGGATTCGATACGCTTCTCATCGCCGGCAGCCCCGGCATCCAGAAGTTCGAGGACCATCCCGGACTGATCGCCTGGATCCGGCGGGAGTCCCGTCACGTCCGCCGGCTGGGCTCGATCTGCACCGGCGCCTTCCTGCTCGGCAACGCCGGCCTGCTGGACGGCCGACGCGCGACGACGCATTGGAATTCCGCCGCTCGGCTGGCCGAGAAGTTTCCGCTGGTCAGGCTCGAGCCGAACATCTACGTGAAGGACGGCCACATCTATACGACGGCCGGAGTGACCGCGAGCATGGACCTCGCGTTGGCACTGGTCGAAGAGGACCACGGCCGCAGCACCGCGCTACGTGTGGCGAAAGAACTGATCCTGTTCCTCAAGCGGCCCGGCGGCGAGCCCCAGTTCAGCATCCATCTTGAGGCTCAGGCTTCAGAGATCGGGCCTATTCGGGACATCCATGAATGGATTCTCGGCAATCTGTGCGAGGACCTTTCCGTCGAGACGTTGGCAACGCGTCTGGCGATGAGCACCCGCAATTTTGCCCGCCTCTTCAAGCGCGAGACCAATATGACGCCCGGCGATTTTGTCGAAGCCGCACGCGTCGAGGCGGCACGGCGGATGCTGGAGGACAGCGATACGCCGCTGAAGAAAGTCGCCAGCATGTGCGGTTTCCCCCGCCAGGCGGGCCTGCGACGCGCCTTCATGCGCAGGATGGACCTGACGCCGGTTGAATACCGGCAGCGGTTTCGACCCGCGGAATTTGCGGCCGCCGGCGCCATCAAGGCAAAAGCTGCCGCCGACGGGCCGATGCTGCGGAAGGCCAGCTAAAAGGAGTGGACGGTCTCATCCGGCTGCTGGACGCGACAGCGCTAAGCCGACTTCCTGCCTGCAAGCGCAGCATGCAGGAGCACATCATAGTGATCACCCAACGCGTTCAGCGCAGTAGCGCCATCACCGGAAAATGACGAACCGTGCATAGTCGCCAGCAGCTTGGGCTTCAGCGCGGCCAGCTTGCGGACCGTCGAACCCGTGGTCGGGCCAAGACTGGTGTAATGGAATTGACTCTCCGAGGTAATCGACTGTTCGATGATGTCGCTCTCGGTGATCGCTGGACCGTTTCCAGCGCGCGTAAACAGGTCTCCGCACAGCAGGGTGCCTGTCGTTTCCTCGAACATGACGCCGGCATCCCAACCGTGCGGCACATGCGGTGTATCGATATAGCGAAAGCGCTTGCCGCCGATATCGATCACCTCGCCGTCGGAAAGCACGCGCGGCTCGCGATCGGCCATATCGCTGACAGAAACGCGACAGCCCACCATCCCGTGAGCAAGCTGGGCCGCAGGCGCGGCGGCCAGCCATTCATTCATCGATCCGCATTCATCGGCTTCGAAATGGCCGAAACCGAGCCAGCGTAGTCGCTCCACCGGCATGATCCGGGCAACCGCGGCTGAAACCAATGGAAACATCTTCCGCTTCCCGCAATGAAATAGTAGCGGCTCATCACCGTCGAACAGGAAATGATTGTAGGTGAATCCGGCCGGCGGAGCGGCATCGGGCACAAAGACGGAGAGGCGATACACGCCTGCACCGATTTCATCGATCCTGGTTTCCATGACAATCCCTTCCGATAGTGGCCTTACGACCGGTTGCGAACAGCCATTTGCATCTAGTGCGCGGCGGTGCATAATGCAAACAATCGTTTACTTTTTCAGGATGCCCCCTGTTGTCCATTGAAAAACCGCGCAAATCCGAGATCGCCCGGAACCGCATCCTGGAGGCTGCCCGGCGCATCTTTGCCGATGACGGCTATGAGCACGCGACCATTCGGGCGATCGCCGCCGAGGCGTCGATCAACCCGTCCATGGTCATCCGCTATTACGGATCCAAGGAAGGTCTGTTCGCCGCGGTCGCCAAAATGGATCTCAAGGTGGCGTCGCTGGCCGGGGTGCCCGTCGCGCAGCTGGGCGAGGCGCTGGTCGGCCACGCGCTTGATCGGTGGGACGATCCCAAGGACGGCGCGGCGCTCGCCGCGATGATGCGGGCTTCGATCTCGAACGAGGCCGCGCGCGAACGCATCGTTGCGCAGTTTTCCGAACAAGTAGCCGGATTGTTTGCGACGATGGGACCCGCAGCCGTGCAGGCGGCGCCCTTTATCGCGACACAGATGCTCGGATTGGCCATGGCGCGTTACATCTGGCGCGTTCCGTCGATTGCCGCCTTGCCAAAGGATCTTGTCGTGAAGCAGATCGGAAAGGCGGTGCAGCGATATCTCGACGATGCCGCTGAACAACAGCGCAAAATACTGTGAGAAAAATCGTCCGGCAGAAATGCTGGAGTGACTCTCGATCATCCAAATTTCTTATCGACAGTGCGAACATCGCTGAGCATCGAGAGTTCATATCGCTTCGGTTCGGAACGCCAAACGAGTTCATGAGAGTGCCGGATGGGTCGTGGCGGGGCAAAGCGAAAATCGAAATACAGCGCCCTGAGGGTTGTTCGGGGTGACCAGCAATTGCCCGTTATGGGCTTCGATAATCGACCGGCAGATCGAAAGACCCATTCCCATACCGTCGGATTTCGTGGTGAAGAGCGGGTTGAATATCCGCTCGGTATCTTGCGAACTGATTCCGGTCCCGGTATCCGCAACCGACATCAAGACGCGGCCGTCGTCAGCGATCTCCGATCTCACGCATAGAAGCCTGGGCCCGTCCCTGGCCGCCATGGCTTCGATAGCATTGGTGATCAGGTTCAAAAGCACCTGCAGCAGCGGAATTCGATCCCCCATGATCTGTGGCAGCCCCGCACTGGACGCAACAACAAGAAGTATTCGACGACTCCGCACCTCGTCGCGTACTAAAGCAAGCACTTCTGCAACGAGGTCGTTGACGTCAATCGTGCTGTGGGCTCGGGCATCCATCTTGAAGTTCTCTCGAATGCTTTCGATGACGGCCTGCGCGCGATGACCGTCGGCAGCAATGTTTCTAACCGCCTCTTTCGCTTTGTCGAGATCGGGTGTGGCGCGATCCAGCAGGCGGAAACTCGTGTCGGCTCTCATTATCATCGCGGACAGAGGCTGCCTGATCTCGTGAGCAATGGTGGCGGCAATTGCGCCGCCCGTCATTAGGCGAGCCTCGCGCTCGCGACGTTGGGCACGAACCGCGTTGAGTAGTCCCCCATAAAGGGTGTTTATTTCGTACAACAGGAGAATGAGGACGAGACCGCTGGACAGGAAGCCTACGACGCGCACTCCATACCAGCCCACGCTGAAGCGGCTCGGGGCAGGGTAGTAATTCACCATTTCGATCAGGTACAAGCACATTACGACCGTCAGCCAAAGATCGAGCATCGAACGTTGGCGGAGCCAAAGCCGAAGAGGGCGGAAATACTCAGCAACGCGACGGGTCCCGCAACAAAAGGCCACTGCGGGCCAAAGCGGAAGTCATCGAGCATCACGCGGGGCAATCGCGTTTCGTCCGCTACGCAAAGAAATGCCAGCACAGCGACAAGAACCGCTGTCAAAATGACGCTCAGCGTGATCGCCGAACGCATGGTTCCGTACCAGAGCCGCTTGGTGGGATTGGCTTCCTTTAACAGGGCATAGCCGATGACGAACATTGGAAAGCCGATGTGCCAGAAAAAGTAGAGCCATACGGTACTCTGCAAGCCGCCTACCAGGCCCGTGGATGCAAACACGCCTGGAAATGTCAGTATCCACGGGATCTCGATAAGGGCCCCGTACAGATATCCACTCGCGATCACGAGAATCGCCGTCGAGCGGAGAATGACAAATTGATTGAATAGAAGGATCGCGGTGATCGCATCGATCACAAACATCGCTGCAGAATAGGCCGGTACGAAGGCATCGACGCGGAAGGGCGGGATGGTTGAAAGCGGCCCGACAATGATGAAGACGGCGACTAAAAAGCCGGCCACGACCGCGAGCGCCAGTCGTTTTTGTGCAGGACCCGGCGACAAGGTGGAAAGGAGGAGATCTTGTTCCTCGGGGATAGCCACGATTGCTTCCGACATTGGCGCAATCTCCTGACCGGCGAAAGCACAATACGCCAGGAATCTATCTTCAACCAGCCTTCGAAGGTCTGGACACCCCGAGTTCCGCGGGCCTGGAGGTCTGCCACAGGATGCCAGATTGCATTTGCATTGATTTCTTGAAAACCTCTCAGGTCGAGGTAGTCGCTTCAGGATGCAGGTACAGGCTGCAGTGGAGGATAATGGCTTCTTGTTCGTGCCGGGCTGGACTTTCCTAGGCGCCACTTACACCGCTGTTTTGGTGCAGCCGTTTATTATGGCCAGCGTTGGAAGCCCGATTAATGCTCAAATGGCAGGGATGCATAACACGTACATCGTTCCGGCAGAACTGAGCTGGAAGTTAGGTGACACCGGGTTCTTTGTGAAGGCGGGCTTAGGCATGTATGTGCCTGACGGCACGAAGACTGGTGTAAATGGTCTTGGAAACCTCGGCAATCCGTGGTGGACGTTTCAGCCGGAGGTGATCGTTTCTTATTTGAAGGACAACTGGAATCTAACTGCTAACTTTTTCGCGGAGTTCAACACCAAGAATACAATAACCGGCTACACTAGCGGCGATGTTTTTAATGCTGAGTTCACCGCAGCAAAAACAATCGGAAAATGGACGATCGGACCAGTTGCATACTATGCGGGTCAGGTTAGTGACGATACGTCGAGCGCATTTTACGGCGGCGTCATTAATGTCAATCGATATAATATCTGGGCGGCCGGCGGTCTAATCGGATACGACTTCGGCCCAGCCGCGCTCAATGTCTGGGCTTTCGACGAGGTATCTTCGCGCGCAAGGGGGCACCCCAATTGCGGGCGTTGATTCGGCCACGATTACCAAAGGCTTCAGTGCGTTTGCAAGCTTGAGCTATAGGCTATGGGCCCCTGACGCGCCGGCATCAACAGCCCTGCCCCGAATCCATAAGTGAGGGCGCCAGGCACGGCGTAGGACCGCTTCGCAAGACGTAACGCTCGACGTGAGCCGTCCGGATGACTCATGCGCACCGGACGGCTTTCCATTATTTAACGTGCTACAAGTCGAAATGGCTCTGTGGCGCGATGCGCGAACCACGCCAACGCGTACAATTCGAATTCCAGAAGCAAGTTCGAATGCAGCGCGATGAAAACCCAGCGAACCTTTAGATCATTAGGTTCGCAGTTCCAGAGTGGATTGGACTGCAGCGATCCGGCTTGGGGTCGCCGCAATCGAGCTTGAGCGTCGATAGTCTGCTGAACTGTTTGTTTTACTTCGCGGTTTGTTCGCTCGTTTCCGAGAAACGGCGGGACCTACTACTTGATGTTCTCGATCGTTAAGATCCTGACGTTCAAAATCCTTAATAACATTTATCTGGCTTACGTCAGGCTCGCCGGTGGCGATTAAACCAATCATGTCGAATCCAGAGCGGTCGCAGCATTATCCGCTCCGGCTAGATTCTGACTGGATTCTGAAACTTCCAGTATCTTTTCTGAAATACAGCGATTGTACTCTTGGAGATGATCATGACGTTCACTCAGTGAGAATGTCATGGAAAAAGCTCCGACAGTTATAGAAGTTCCTGTGTTGATTGTAGGAGGAAGCCTTGTGGGGCTTTCGGCCGCGCTATTCCTGAATTGGCACGGCGTGTCGACGCTTAACGTCGAAAGACACGGCAGCACAGCGATCCATCCACGCGCCGGCCACTTTCACCTCAGAACGCTTGAGCTTTTCCGGCAAGTTGGACTAGAGCAAGTGATTGTTCAAGCGTCCCAAGAGCAATTTGGCCGTGGCGGTGGCATCAATTCCGTCGAGAGTCTTGCCGGCAAGGAAATAGCACAATACATCGCCGACTTGAACGCCGGGGTCGAAGCGTTCAGTCCATCCAGGCGCCTTTTCCTCTCGCAGCAGAGACTTGAACCCTTGATAAGAGGCCGCGCCGAAGAGCTGGGGGCTGCTCTTCGATACGGAACCGAACTCGTTTCGTTCGATCAAGACGAAACAGGGGTGACGGCCGTCGTTAAGGACCTTGCGACCGGCGAACAAAGTACCGTGCGTGCTG
The DNA here is from genome assembly GCF_020889705.1 of Bradyrhizobium altum. Taxonomy (GTDB): domain Bacteria; phylum Pseudomonadota; class Alphaproteobacteria; order Rhizobiales; family Xanthobacteraceae; genus Bradyrhizobium; species Bradyrhizobium altum. The sequence continues at coordinate 26,296 of NZ_JACMYP010000021.1, forward strand.
CCTATATGATTGCTGCCGACGGCAACCGTAGCCCGATCCGAGAGATACTCGGTATCGACACAAGCGGGCCTGGGCATCTGTCGGACAGCATTACGATCTATTTTAAGGCTGATCTTGAGCCATATGTACGTGATCGCGAACACGGCGTGATTTATGTATTCAATGAGGAACTGCGCGGCTTCTTTCGACTGGAGAAGGCTGCACAATCTGGCTTCCTAGTGGTCAGCACGTTGGGCGACACGACGAAGCCGGGTGCCCGCGATGTTGCTCGCGGCATCACGAAGGAAAGATGTATTGCGTTGTTGCGAAGCGCTATCGGTGTGACCGACTTGGAAGTTGAGATTCTCGATGTTGCGGTCTGGAAAGCGCATGCCGTGACCGCGGCTCGTTTTAGATCGGGCCGCGTTTTCTTAGCGGGCGATGCTGCCCACGTCATGCCGCCGTCGGGAGGTTTCGGCGGCAATACTGGAATACATGACGCTCACAACATTGCTTGGAAGCTTTCACTTGTATGTCGGGGAATCGCAAGCGATGGTCTACTGGACACCTATGACACGGAACGACGTCCAATATGCGTGACTACGGTGAACCAGGCGTACAGCCGTTGGGTTCGGCGAATTGATCCAGAGTTGGGGTTAGAGGAGGCGCCGGCGCTAATGGACGATCTGACGCTCGAGATAGGTTATCGCTACCCTCCCGCGGACGGTGTAAATTATTACAGCAGTCCGCTTGCGCGACCTGCTCAAACTGGCGATAGGGCCCCCCATTTGGTTCTTGAGCAGGGTGGGCAATCGATCTCAGTGCTTGATATCTTTGGTCAGAAGTTCGTCCTTCTAGCGGGAGGCGAGGGCGATACTTGGTTGAAGGTGGGCGTGACTGCAGCAGCGAACCTTGGGGTGCCGCTTAATGCCTACCGGATCGGAGACGATAGTGACCTCATCGATCTCGACGGCTCATTTGAAGAGAGATATGGCCTGGAGGCCACCGGAGCGGTTCTAGTTCGCCCCGACGGATTCATCGCCTGGCAATCGAAGGCCACGGACACCCCAACTCTCGATAGAATGTCGAACGTTCTAAGGCGTATTGTCGGATCCTAACGCTAGAACCTCTAGCGATTACTCCGTTCGCCTTTCTGCGATCGGAAGTTTCCGGGCGTTGCTCCGACGATTTGTTTGAAGACGGACGAGAGGTGACTCTGGCTGGAAAAGCCGCTCGCCAGAGCAATTTCGACGATGGGTGTGTCGGAATATGCGAGCAACTCTTTCGCTCGCTCGATGCGCTTGAATAGTATGTATTGGTGCGGCGCGACCCCTAGTCGTTTCTTGAACACTCTGGCGAAGTATATCGGGTTCATGCTCGCGACGTGCGCCAGTTTTCCGATGGTTAACTCGCTATCGAGAAAGGCCGCGATGTAGTCGACGACGCGATTCAGATGAAATTGAGATAAATCGCCCGATTCATAGAGCCGATTTTCGAAGCTCCCGATGTGCTTGGAGGTGTATCGTTTTAATAGTTGGATCGCGATCGCATTTGCGAGCGTATCTACGTAAACCGGGTTGCTGTTCTTCTCATTCCTCAGTTCGCTGAGGACCGCCAGAACCAATTGCTCAAGAAGGCCGTCGCGAAATCCAAGCCCCGGTATGATTTCCAGCTGTTCGGGATCTCTTTCAAATACATCCGCAGCGAGTCGCTCGACAATCGTCTTTCGGATGTACACGAGGAGCACTTGGGGAGAGCCTGCAACGCGCCAGTCAGAAGACACTCCGGCGGGAATCATTCCGTGAAGCCGAGGGCTCAATCGCGCTGTTCGCGGCTTCTCACCGTCGATCCTTCGTGAAATCATCGCGGAATCGCTGAGGCAGTACGCGATACAGTGATGGTGGATCGGGGGTAGGGTATCGTGCCAAGGTTTTTCGGCCGCAACCGACGCATACAAGTTTTGCCAGCCTCGTCCGTCGCTGTGTGCCAACAGCTTGTTCTTATGTTGCAAGGCAATGCCATGCGTTTCGCGAACTGAGAACGTGCCGGCGGGAGTTAAGCTGTTGAGCATGGGGCGTTTCGTATCATCTGATGGCGACCAAGATCGAGCGCAATCGTCATTCTGACGGTTTCAACTGCCAGCGCAACCCAGAAAATAGGTCACAAAATGCCTCTTAATTGGTCCGGTTCCTGAAATATAAGGTTCGGTTCTTGGAAGAATAGATCTTTCAGGAAGACGACAGTCCGGCCGATTGTAGCCGCCTGGCATTTGACGCGGATGGGAATATGTCTGCCGAAAAAAGGAGGGTTCGGGAATGCGTGCGATTGTGATTGGAGCAGGGATGGGCGGGCTCTGTTCGGCCTTAGCCCTACGGGAATCCGGGGCATTCGATGCCATCGATGTCTTCGAACAAACGTCTGAGCCCAGCACGGCTGGCGCGGGTCTGAATATCGCCCCTAATGGTGCGCGAATTTGCAAATGGCTGGGGATCGATTTGGATGGCGGTGATCCAAAGGGCAAGCATGGGGCGATCGACGGGGGGCGTGCTGCAATCCTGGAGACTACAAGGCAGATCATGCCTGACGGCACAGTCTCCGCGCGCAAGCTCGACCATAAAACGGCGGCCGGCGACAATGCTGGGTTTCACCACATGCATCGCCTTGACCTTCTCATGTGCCTTTATAAGCGGGCAGACGATTTTGCGCCGGACAAGGGCGTAAGCTCGCCAATCTCCGTCCAGATGAACAAGCGACTCGCCGGCATCTCACAGGATGAAAACTCGGTCACCGCGACTTTTTCTGACGGTTCATCCGCTCGGGGTGACGTATTGATCGGTGCGGATGGGGTCAACTCAAAGGTCCTTCGGCTCCTTTGGCCCGATACGAAGCCGCGTCGCTGGACCGAGGTAATTTGTTATCGCGGATTAATTGCTCGAGAAGATGTGGCCAAGCTGACCAAGCAAGACGGCCGTCCGATGGACAACAATCCGATCGATTCGTTCAGCATGGACGTAATCAAGAATGATGTTGCATTCTGCATGACCTACTGGGTCAGAGGTGGAGAACTTCTCAACGTCTGGTTGGCCTACTACGAACCAAACGCCGAAGACTTTCAGGCCGACGATTGGTATCCCATCGATCATGCCGACATGATCAAGCACATGAACAAGGGATTTGGCGACGATCCTCGCAAGGAAGACGTCTTGGCCATGGCAGCGGCGATGGAGAGCCCGACGAAATGGGGTCTCTATGACCGAGATGCATTCGAGAGCTGGCACCAGGGCAGAGTATGTCTGCTCGGCGACGCCGCCCATCCGATGCTTCCGACTTTCGGCCAGGGAGCATCGCAATCCTTCGAAGATGCCGCAGCCCTCGGCAAAGCATTCGAACTCCACCGCGGAGACTACAAGACCGCGCTTATGCACTATGAGAGGGTTCGACATTATAGAGCGACACGCTTTCAGTTTATGTCGAAGTTCCTTTTCAAGCATCTGGAGCCACCGGACTCGGACGAGCGAAAAATTTTGATGAAGGCGTTGAATGAACGCGATTTTCCGGCGTTTGATCACGAAAAACGTGCGGGAGATGATGACGCCTGGATCTATGCGTTTGATGCCAGGAAAATCGGAGACAAACTTCCGACCAAGAAGTACGGCCCGTGGGACTTCCGTGATCGAAGCGCGGCCGCAGAAACCCGCAAGAAGTTGTCGCAGACTCTATGGAAGCCTTCGGTTTCCCTGAAGGGCGACAGAAAAGTAACCCGCGCCGAGGTGGCCGCTCACGGTACGTTCGATAACTGCTGGATTATCATTCGGAACAAGGTTTACGATTTCTCCGAATGGAAAGACAGGCATCCAGGAGGGCCGTTTGTAGCACGCATGTATGCAGGCAAGGATGCGACCGCGGAATTTGGTGATTACCACAGCCGGCTCGCAGAAAAGCATATGGAACATTTCTGTGTCGGCGAACTGACCGACGACTGAGTGAGATTTGCTCGGACAGGTCGCATTGCTGCGCTTGCGGCGACCGCAGCATGTTCCAGGGAACGCATCATGAGTGGACACCGTAGCAAGAGGATAGTGGTGGTTGGTTGCGGGCAGGCCGGCTTGCAAGCCGCCATCAGCCTGCGGCAGCGCGGCCACACAGGTCCGATTTCAATGATCGAGTGCGAAAGCACGGGCGCCTATCAGCGCCCGCCGTTGTCAAAGAACTTCATTTTGTCCAAGGCTGATTGCTCGGATTTAGCTATCAGGAAGGATAGTTTCTATCGAGATCAGAATATAGAACTTCTCACGGGTCGATTGGCGAGTTCCATCGACCGCGCGAGAAAAGCGGTAGTGCTCTCAGACCGAAGTGAACTCGGGTACGACTGTCTGGCACTCGCAACAGGAGCTTCCGCAAGGCCTCTGGCCGTGCAAGGAAGCGAGCATGCGCATTACCTGCGAGGATTTGAGGATGCGTTGGCCTTGCGAACGGCTTTTCGCGCGGCGCGGCAGATCGCAATTGTTGGCGGTGGATACATCGGATTGGAGTTGGCCGCATCTGCCCGGAAAATGGGCCTTGAGGTAACGGTCCTGGAGGCCGCCGACCGCGTGCTCGGTCGGGTCGTGGCTCCCGAAACTTCGCGTTTCTTTGCGGCACTTCATCGCGAGCGAGGGGCCCTCATTCAGCTTAATACCGCGATCTCTAGCATCGTTAAATCGCGATCGGGCAGGTTGCTTGTCTCCTGCGCGAATGGCTTTCAGACCGAAGTTGATGTGGTCGTTGCTGCCGTTGGAGCGATGCCCCGCACGGAACTTGCGGAAGTAGCGAACTTGGACACTGAAGGAGGGATCGTCGTCGACGTCCGCTGCCGTACTTCCGATCCGCTCATCTATGCTGCCGGCGATTGCACGTCGCAGCAGCTGCAGACGACAGGACGTTTTTCGCGAGTCGAATCAGTGCAGAACGCTATTGCGCAGGGCAATCAGGTGGCAGCGTCCATCCTTGAACTGGACGCGCCAGCACCCGATGTGCCCTGGTTCTGGTCGGACCAATACGACATGAAGCTGCAGATCGCCGGGCTATCCGTCGGGTACGATCGAATTGAGGTACATGGCGAGCCAGGCGATGGCTCGTTCAGTGTGGCCTATTTCCGGAACAGTGCGCTGATCGCTCTTGACGCAATAAATCGCCCGCAGGACTTCGTTCGCGCGCGGAAAGCGATAGGGCACTTACAGCAAAGCCTCGCTCAAGAAAATAAGGAAACCGAGGTTTCCGCACAAAATGGAGCTGGTGATGGTCCTCATCAATTTCATTGAACCGTCGGGTAACGTTCGGCAGGTGCGTGCCACGCCGGGCTGCAAGCTCAAGGATGTGGCAATCGACAACTTGGTGTCCGGGGTTGTGGCCGAATGCGGCGGGGCCTGCTCCTGCGCTACGTGCCACGTGTATATCGAGGAAGGCTTGATGGACTATGTCGGGTTGCCCGTCGGTTTGGAGGCGGAGATGCTGGAGCTTGCATTCGACGTGCGCAGGAACAGTCGGCTCAGCTGCCAAATCGCCGTCACGGAGGAGATGAATGGTATGAAAGTCGGGATACCTACCAGGCAATCCTAATCCTCATCGGCACGGGAAGCCGAAACGGTTTCGCAGTACGCAAGCGTTTATTTCTGGCCCAATAGGCGACGCCGAAGACGCCGAGGGTGACGCGAGCAAATGAGCGAAGATGGTCACGACGTAAGGATGAGCGCCTTCGGATCTCAATCGTCCCGCGGAGCTCTCTGCACCACAAATCCCCGATTATGGGTTGGTCGGATGTGCGATGGAGGTCTTGGTCCGTCAAACGTCCCGGCGAGGGAAGGAAAGCGACGATGCGGCCATTCGTTTATGCGGCCCTGCCAGGGCGCGTGGTATTTGGCTCTGGAACTCTTGCTTGCCTTAGCCGCGAGCTTGACGCACTCGGCTGTTCGCGCGCCTTGGTTTTATCGGCCCCATTTCAAAAACCCTTGGCAAATGAGGTCTCCCATCGACTGGGTGCGCATTCGGTTGGTGTGTTCACAGAAGCAGAGATGCACACGCCGATTGAGGTCACTGAACGGGCAGTTTGCCGTGTAGCGTCTTTGGGCGCCGATTCCGTCGTGTCTGTAGGGGGAGGCTCCACCACCGGACTCGGAAAAGCTATCGCGTTGCGTACCGACCTTCCCCAGATCGTCATTCCGACCACCTACGCGGGTTCCGAAGCGACGCCAATTCTCGGCGAGACGGAGGCAGGTCGCAAGACCACACAGAGAAATCGAAAGGTCCTTCCAGAAGTCATCATCTACGACGTTGATCTGACGCTGACATTACCCGTGCCGCTGTCGGTCACGTCCGGAATCAATGCATTCGCTCATGCGGCCGAAGCACTTTATGCCGCCAACGCAAATCCGGTCACATCAATGCTCGCTAAGCAGGGAATGGAAGCCATCGTCCGAGCCCTGCCACGGAGTGAAACGCAATCGTGAAGAGAAGTTCGAACGTGGAACGTTGGGGCACGCCATCAACGCAGTTTCTCCCTGTCTTGCATTGCTGGTCGCGCAGTTCGGACCAGTCGCCCTGGGAGCGAGCTTGCGGCTACCTCGCCATCAGCTGTCCGGAATGGCCCATCGAGGACATGTACATTTCGCCCCTAACCGAAGCGGATTGGACCTCGGTCCATCATCCTGGGCTATCCTAGCCCAAGCCGCTCCGGGCCACCTGGGCCGCCCGTCAAAACAGGTTCGCGCCTATCAGGTTTGCTGTTGGCTCGGTCTCCGGATCGCCGGCGTTGTCGTCGGATGACGGTGTTTGGCCGGTCGATCAGCGTGGGCCACACGTGATGATAGCTTGGGTCTTCGCGCCGAAAGGTACCAATTGGCGGGAAATGCACCTAGACCCCCTCGCTTGGTCCCGTAACCCGTTGAAATCACAGCAATGAGCCCGCCCTCCGAGCGCACCATAAACCCTCATAGATCACACCAGCCTAGCGAGGCGGAAGCAGGCTTGCCGAAAAGATCGCGCGGGGTCGGTCGCGATGCCGGATGTGAGCGCGGATCAGCCCTCAATCCAGTTGCTGCGCGACGTTAAGCAGTTTCTCTCTTAGCCACTTGTGTCCCGGATCGGTCGTATGGCGTGGGTGCCAGTACATGGCCTCGTGGATGTCCGGGACAGATATTGGGGACTCCAGCAACTTGATATCGACCGTGTCAATCAGCCTCCTGGCCGCCCGTTCCAGCACGAGGCTGACGAGCCGCGTCCCTTTGATAAGAAATGGGTTCAACAGGAAGCTTTCGACCGTCACCTCGATACGCCGTTGAACGCCGGCGTCGGCAAGATGTTGGTCGGCGAGGTTCAGCTGCCGATCGTCTCCGATGCCGTAGACGAGATGCGGGAGTTCGAGAAACTGCGTCTCGGTCAACGTATTGCCTGTGACGTCGGGGTGATTTGCATCAACGGCGCACAGCCAGCGATCGCTCAGCAGCGACGCCGTCGGATAGTCGTTCGGTCCGAAGAGTTCGATCGGCTCAATGACAATGTCCGCCTGGTTCGTCTGCAGCACGCGCGCGGCGTCGCGAGCACGAGGCAATAGATGAATCGTCACGTTCGGAGCCTCGTTCGAGATCATCCTGACGAGCGGCGTGAGCAGGACCAATCCCGCATAGTCGGACGCGCTGATCGAGAACGTCCGCGCATCGCTCGACGGGTCGAATCCAGGGCGACGCAGCAGCAGCTGTTCGACTTTGCTAAGCGATTCCTTTAGCGGGACGATGAGGTCCTCCGCACTTCGCGTGAGAGCCAGGTCGCGCCCAACGCGCACGAGCAATGGATCATGGAAGACTTCGCGCAATCGCGCGAGAGCCGCGCTCATCGCCGATTGGCTGAGACCGATGCGCTCCCCAGCCCGGCTTACGTTGCGCTCGGTGAGGAGCGCGTCGAGTATAACGAGTAGGTTGAGGTCAATACTTCGTAGGTTCACCCCAGGGCTCCCGATGAATGGGACCTCGGACCGTAACAATTTGCATCGCCATGCACTATCGGAATGAGCTCGTCCTTTGTCGGATTTCGATCGGCGGTATCTCTCATATTGCGGTTGCGAGATGTTGCCGTGCGATGTGGTGGATCTCGGCTTTTCGGCGTCCCTCGAATGGTGTCTTAACGCGCATAAGACGGATGGATCGATCCGGCCGATAGCTGGAATATTTATTATCGATTAGACGTCGGCCAGGCGCGCCACTTAGCCTCCGTGACACGAATAAGTCGCGACGAGGCTTACCATGAAGAACAACTCGGGAATTGGAAGCGACCTCGGAGTTTCGCCCTCGCAGACGACTGCGGATGCGGTGGCATTTCGGGCAGCGATGCGGCACTTCGTTGGAAGCGTTAGCGTCGTGACAACTTGGCATGGCGACAGGCCCTGGGGTATGACGATCAACTCGTTCACCTCGGTGTGCACCGAACCTCCGACGATACTGATCTGCCTGAACGGCAAGACCGTGACCGCCAGCCACGTGCAGAAAGGCGGGCGTTTCGCGGTGAATCTCCTCACTCAGGATCAGCTTCACTTATCGGAGTTCTGCTCGCGTCCTGGCGTCGACAAGTTCATCGACGGGCACGTCCTGGTGCCGGACGATGTTTCGGGCGGAAACGGGGTTCCGCGGCTGCGCGAGGCATCAGTCGTGTTCGAATGTCGGACGGTCGAGCAGCTCGTGGTCGGAAGCCATCGCATCGCGATCGCCGCAATCGAAAGCATTCATGCCTCGGCTGTCGGTCCACCGCTGCTCTACGGTCAGGGCCGCTACATGCATGGCGTCGATCTGGAGGCGCGCGCATGACGCCCGTGTCGTCTCCAAAGGAAGTCGTCAACGCGCTCTACGATGCCTACGGCCGGCACGATGACCGCGCGATCCTTGCGCTCTATTGCGATGATGCGACGCACGACGAAGTCGCGCAACTCAAGACGAAGCAGGGCTCCGCCGAGATCGCGGTGGGCATGCAGAAGCTGTTCAGCTGGCTCCCGGACGTCCGCTGGGAGGTAAAGTCCATGATTGTAGGAGGCGATGGAGCTGTCGCCGTCGCCTACGTCATGCGCGCGACCGCTCCGCAGGGGAGCGGCGCGACTGAAGCCAAGACCATTTCGTTGCGCGGAGTCCAACTGCTCGAAGTCGCAGACGGCCGGATACGCCACAGCGAAGACTACTGGGACACAGCGACGTTCCAGCGGCAAGTTTCCTAAGAACATAACAAGGAGTGAGCTATGAGAACCGGTGCCGAGTATCTTCAATCTCTACGAGACGGTCGCCGCGTCTACGTCGGTGGTGAGCTGATCGAGGACGTGACCACGCATCCCATGACGAAGGGGTATGCGAATGCCATCGCCGAATACTACGATCTTCACCTGGACCTGAAGAATCAGGACGTTGCGACCTTTGTCGACGAGAGCGGTAAGCGTCAGTCAATGCATTGGTTTCTGCCGCGGTCAAAGGAAGATGTGGTCAAGCGCCGCCAGTACTGCGACTTCCTCTGCCGTCATTTCAAGGGCGGCATCTTCACACGGCCGCCAGCCGGTATGAACGTGGTCATGTTCACCCAGGTGGATGACCAGAAGCCTTGGTCGGACAATTCGCGCTTCAGCGGCAAGAAGCGCGATCTCTCCGGCAACATTCAGCGTCAGTGGGAGGAGGTCACGTCTCAGGATCTGGCTATCTCGCCGATGTTCCTCGACGTCCAGTTCGATCGCGGCCGTGACAATGCGATGGCCGAGACGCCAATGCTGAAGATCATCGAAGAGCGCGACGACGGAATCCTTGTGCGCGGCTGGAAGGCGATCGGCACATCCGTTCCCTTCGTCAATCACCTTCTTATCGGAAACTTGTGGCGCCCCGGCCAGACCGCGGAGCAGACTGTCTACGCGCTGGTGCCGATCGCTACCAAGGGCATTTCGGTCGTGGCCCGCAAGTCGAACGCGCAGCCGGACGCAGATCCGTACGATCGTCCGTTGGCCACCATCGGTGACGAACTCGACGCGATGGTCTACTTCGATGACGTTCTCATTCCGTGGGACCGGGTACAGCACGTTGGCAATCCAGACCACGCGAAATGGTATCCGCAACGTCAATTCGATTGGGTGCATCTCGAGACCCAGATTCGTCATTGCGTCCACGCCGAACTGATGGTCGGCCTCGCTCTACTCTTGACTCAGTCGCTGGGCACCAGCACCAACCCGGTCGTCGCGGCGCAGCTCGCTGAGCTCATTCGCTTCCGCGAAACCTGCCGGGCGTTCATGATCGCCGCTGAAGAGACGGGATTCGCGACGCCCGGAGGGCTGTTCAAGCCGAACAATATCTACATCGACTTCGGTCGCGCCTACTATCTCGAGAATCAGGCCAAGATGGTGAACACCCTGATCGACTTCTGCGGTCGCGGCGTCGTTATCCAGCCGTCGAAGCGCGAGATGGAAGATCCATACATCGGTCCGAAGCTCGCCGAGGCTCTCCGCGGTGCGGAGATCAGCGCCTACGACCGCATTAAGATCTTCCGCCAGATCAGCGAGCGATTCCTGAGCGAGTGGGGCAATCGCCACGAGATGTTCGAGAAGTTCAACGGCACGCCCCTCTATCTCATTAACTTGCTGACGATGCAACGCACGGAGTATCAGGTCGATGGGCCGCTGACCGAGCTGGCGCGGCAGGTGCTCGGCTTCGGCGACACGGCGGAACTAGGGAAGCGTGCGCAGGAAGCGGAGCAGAAGTCCCACTACGCCAGCGTCCGCTTCCAGCCTGACTACGCGAAAGCCCAGGACGTCAAGAAGTCCTACATGAACGACGCGGCCGAGTAGGCGAAGCGTCACCCAAGATCGCGGAGGCCCCAGTGGGCTTTCGCGGTCCTTTCAGTGTTTTTCGAAGGTGAATGATGCCACGCTTTACTTTTCCCGGCGTGCCGACGCGCGTGGTGTTTGGTTCGCGGACCATCGAGTCGATTGGCAGCGAGGTTGAACGGCTGGATCGAAGGCGGGCGTTCGTGGTTTGCAGTGCGGCCCAGCAGCGTGAAGGCGAAATGCTCCGCGACCTTCTCGGTCGCTCCTGCAGCGACGTCTATGCGGGCGCCGTCCTGCACACTCCGACCAGTGTGACGAAGGATGCCATGCACGCCATGGTGGGCGCCATTTCCGACTGCATTGTATCGATCGGAGGAGGCTCGGCTATCGGCCTTGGCAAGGCTCTCGCGCTGCGCACTGGGATCCCGCAGATATGCGTGCCTACGACTTATGCAGGCTCGGAGATGACGCCGATCCTCGGTCAGAGGGAGGGCGCTGAGAAGACTACGGTGACCGACCCGGCGATCCTTCCGAAGGCGATCATCTACGACGTCGAACTTACGAAGTCATTGCCGGCTCGGCTTGCCGCGGCGTCGGGTCTCAACGCGATTGCTCATGCCGCTGAGGCGCTCTACGCGCAGAACGGAAATCCCATCATCAGCCTGTTTGCTCAGGAAGGCATCGCAGCGTTGATCCGATCGCTGCCGCAGATGGTATCGGATCCGACAGCCGTTCAAAGTCGGTCCGATGCGCTGTACGGCGCGTGGCTTTGTGGCGTCTGCTTGGGGGCAGTCGGGATGGCTCTTCACCACAAACTTTGTCACGTTGTGGCCGGCTCCTTCGATTTGCCGCACGCGGAGACGCACGCGATCCTGCTTCCCTATGCGCTTGCGTACAATCTGGAGGCGACGCCGACGGCCCTGGAGGCGCTACGAACGGCCACCGGTTCGAACGATCCAGCCAGAAAGATCTACGACCTTTCGCGAGCGTTGGAGTTGCCGGCGTCGCTGGGCGAGCTCGGCTTCGGAGAGGACAATATCGATCGAGCCACGAAGCTCACGATGGAGAACTCGTACTGGAATCCCCGGCCTTTCGACCACTCGGCGATCCGGGAGATACTGCGCGCGGCGTGCGACGGTCGTCCGCCGAAGACGATCCAGGTGGACGACTACAGGATTTGACGGGACCTCACCAGAAAGAGTTGGACAGGGAACTATGCGAAACTTTGACGAGATCACGATCACCGAGGCGGTCATCAACCGTCTTTCAGGCGCAAGCGACAGACGGGCGGCTGAGATCAGCGCTGCGTTGGTCCGGCATCTCCATGCATTCGTGAGGGAGGTGCGGCCAACCATCGAGGAATGGGAGAGGGGGATCGCGTTCCTGACCAATACCGGCAAAATATGCAGTGACACTCGTCAGGAGTTCGTGCTCCTGTCAGATACGCTCGGGGCCTCGATGCTCGTGGATGCCATTAATCACGGAGCAGCCCAGGGCGTCACGGAGTCGACGGTGCTTGGGCCCTTTTACGTCGAGGGGCCACCCGAGAAAGAGTGCGGGGAAAACATCTCTGGCGGTCTCGAAGGTGACCCGCTCATCGTCACGGGAACCGTGAATGCTCCGGACGGCACTCCGATCAAGGGCGCCGTCGTCGATGTCTGGCATTCGGACGGCGATGGCTACTACGATGTCCAGCAACTCGAGGAGACTGGTAGCCTAGCAATGAGGGCCCGGTTCTCCACGAACGGAGATGGGAGGTTCAGCTTCTGGAGTATTAAGCCGGCGGCATATCCCATTCCTCACGACGGTCCTGTCGGAGCCATGTTAGAGAAGCAGGGACGGCATCCGTGGCGACCGGCGCACATCCACTTCATGATTTCGGCGCCCGGCTATCAGAAATTGGTGACGCACGTATTCGCGGAAGGCGACGAGTATCTCGACACCGACGTCGTCTTCGGCGTCAAGGACAGCCTGGTGAGAGAGTTCATCGAGATGCCGGCGGGGCCGGCGCCGGACGGCCTCATCCAGAACTCGCCCTTTTTCCATCTGCACTACGACTTCGGCTTGCACTTATCTTGAGGCTCGATTTTTCGATCAGTCGACATGCGCGCCAAAATGGGCACCAGCAATCGAAGCGGCGTTTCGTCACTAACTCGCTCAGGACTATCTGTGCCTCATGGAGTTTGCTCGCGCCTAGCGACCTCGAACAAACCTCTCCGGCCCGTCTCGAACGTTCGGCTTTTTTGAACGATCCGTTCAACTTTGACCTTCTTCCCAAAGACGTCGAGTCAGTGCGAACTGTTCCGGACTGGTTTGGATCGGTTATCGCAAGCACGTCACTGATGGCGGAGGAAAAATCCGCCACGACATACTGTGAGAATGTTCTTGGGGGCCGCGGACGGACCGTAGCTTCCGAAATTGGGGGGAAGTGATCAATGTTTGTTGGAAGGATTCCACTCCATCGCCGGTCGTTGCTTCAAGCGGCCGGCGCGACCGTCGCGCTGACCGCGGTAGGAGGGCTGCCGCGGGTAGCGTTCGCCGTACCGAAGACCATCAAGGTCGGCTTGGTGATGCCGGCGACCGGTCCGCTTGCGTTCTTCTGTGAGCACGTTCCGTTCACGCTCGGCCAGCTAAAGCAGACGCTCGGCGGAAAGATCAAGATCCACGGGACCGAGCATCCGTACGAGATCGTGGTCAAAGATAGTCAGTCCAGCCCCAACCGCGCCGCCGAGGTGACGCAAGAGCTCATTCTCAAGGACAAGGTCGATCTCGTGGTGGGGTTCGCGACACCGGAGACGGTCAATCCGGTGTCGGATCAGTGCGAAGCCAACGGCATCCCTTGCATTACGAGCGGCGCACCCCTCGAGCCTTACTTCTTCGGCCGCAAGGGTGATCCGAAGAAGGGCTTCGACTGGACTTACCACTTCTTCTTCAGCGGCCAGGGATTGGTCGGATCACTCGTTCCGTTTTTCAATCGGCTGGATACCAACAAGAGAGTGGGTGGCTTGTGGCCCAACGATGGTGACGGCCTCGCCCAGTCTGACAAAGAACGTGGCTTTCCCGCCTTCTATGGTCAGCATGGCTTCAGCGTAGTGGACCCGGGCCGCTTCGATATGCCGGCAAGCAACTACAATTCCCAGATCGCAGCTTTCAAGGCTGCCGACGTGCAGATCATCAGTGGCGTGGTGCCGCCGCCTGAGTTCACCACCTTTTGGAATGGGGCGGCGCAGCAAGGCTTCAAGCCGCGGGTTGTATTTGTCGGTAAGGCGCTCGAGTTCCCCCCAGCAATTACCCCGCTCGGGGACCGTGCTATCGGGCTGACTACCGAGGTGTGGTGGTCGAAATTCCATCCCTACGTTTCCGGCCTCAATGGACAGAGCTCGGCGCAGCTCGCGGACGCGTACGAGAAAGCATCGAGCCGCCAGTGGTCGCTCCCGCTGGGCTTCCCACATGCATTATTTGAGTTGGTTTTCGACGTTCTTAAGCGGACCCAGGATCTGGCCAATGCGGCGTCGATCCGGGATGCCATCAAGGCTACCGACTACAAGTCGATCGTTGGACCGATCAACTTCAACAAGGGGCCGTTCCCGAACTGCGCCCAGACGCCACTCGTCATCGGCCAATGGGATAAAGGCAAGAAGTACCCTTACGAGATGACCATCGTGGACAACTCCACGGCAAAGGACATCCCGGTGGGCGGCGAGCCGCATCCAATCAAGTACGCCTGACGTTCCGTCCGCGTCGGAATCGCGCCGGCGCGGCCCGCTTCGGTCCGGTGAAACGTCACTCGTCTCGCAAGATTTCCGCGGATTGGTCTGATCGTCAGATCGGTGCCAGTCCTCGGCTTGCTGCCTGGCTGAGCCCGCGACCAGCAAGAGACCGGTCTGCGCCTCAGCTAATGGACATCACGAACTCATGCTCAAGCTTGTCGACGTCTCGAAGCGGTTTGGCGCTCTCTCGGTCCTTCAGAATCTCGATTTGACGGTAGCTGCCGGTAATGTGCTTGGCGTGATCGGCCCTAACGGCGCCGGCAAGACCACGCTGTTTAATATCATTGCCGGTGCGCAGGTGCCGAGTGCAGGCCAAGTCCACCTGGACGACCGCGACATCACCCACGTCAAGGTGTGGGACCGCTGTCGCCTCGGCATCGGCCGTACCTACCAGGTGCCAAAGCCCTTCACCCACATGAGCGTGTTCGAGAACGTCATGGTGGCCGCCGTGCATGGCGGTCGCATGGGGATCCGCGCCGCCAAGGAGCAGGCCCAGCACGTTATCGAACTCACCGGGCTCATACACCGGCTGCGTACACCGGCCGGCCATCTCTCCTTGCTTGATCTCAAGCGGCTAGAGCTCGCGAAGGCACTGGCTCAGAAGCCGCGGCTTCTGCTGCTCGACGAGATTGCCGGCGGCCTCACCGAGTCTGAGTGCGATACCTTGCTCGAGATCGTTAAGACTGCGCGCGACCAGGGCGCCACCATAGTCTGGATCGAGCACGTGCTGCATGCGCTGCGCCGGATCGCAACCCGGCTTGCGGTGTTGCACGGCGGCACCATCATCTCCAGCGGTGCGCCAGACGAGGTGCTCGCCGACAGTCGCGTCAAGGAAGTCTATCTTGGCGTGTGAGGGCACCATATGACCGCCAGTCCGCTACTCTCGATCGAGAACTTGTCAGTCTACCACGGTCAGTTCCGTGCCCTGACCAACGTCAGCATCACGCTTGGCGCCGGCGAGGTGGTCTCGATCATCGGAGCCAATGGCGCCGGCAAATCGTCGCTTCTCAAGACGATCGTCGGCCAGGTCGATCGAACTGAAGGCGCGATCCGCTTCGAGGGCGCTGACCTTCGTGGCACACACACCGCTGATATCGTCCGCAGCGGGGTCGCGCTGGTACCTGAAGGTCGCCGGTTATTTCCCTCGCTTACGGTGGAAGAAAACCTTGAGATTGGCTGGGAAGTCGGCCGTCGCGGCGACATCGGTTTCGACGACGTCTACCGGTTCTTCCCGGTACTGAAGGAGAAGCGCCGGCAGCTCTCGCGCGAGCTCTCTGGGGGCCAGCAGCAGATGGTCGCGGTCGGCCGTGCGCTGCTCGCCAACCCCAAACTGATGCTGTGCGATGAGATTAGCCTTGGACTTGCGCCGACCATTATCAAGGATCTCTACCAAATCATCCCGACCGTCCGCGACCGCGGCATCAGCATTCTCGTAGTCGAGCAGGACATCAGTCGGTCGCTCGCAGTCGCCGACCGCTTTTACTGCCTACTTGAGGGCAGGGTGAATCTCTCCGGGCGTCCGGCCGACGTCACCCACGACACCGTCGTCAAACACTATTTTGGACTCTAGCCACATGGTCGAAATCTGGACGAATCAGATCTTACAGGGCGTGCTGCTCGGGGGCCTGTACGCGCTGTTCGCGATAGGGCTCTCGCTCTCGGTCGGCGTGATGCGCTTCGTCAACATCGCCCACGGTGACCTGATCGTGATGATCTCGTTCGTGCTTCTGTCGCTGACCGGCGGCCTCGGATTGCCGACGCTCGCCGCGGTAGCGATTGTGATCCCGATCTCGTTTGTCGGGGGCTACCTCCTGCAGCGCCTGCTACTGCAACGGGTGCTCGGTAAGGATGTGCTGTCGATCATCCTCGTCACCTTTGGCCTCTCGATTGTCATCCAAAACGCCCTGCAGGGCGTCTACGGGGCTGACATCCGGAAAGTCGGTGGCGGCGCGATCGAGACCGCAACTATTCCGCTAAGCGGCAACATCAATGTCGGCGTGCTGCCGCTGGTAATCTTCATCTCGGCCACGCTGCTGATTTGGCTGCTCGACCTGCTGCTCTACCGTAGTCGGATCGGTGCGCGGATTCGCGCGGTGTCCGACAGCGTCGCAACCGCCGATCTCGTCGGCCTGCGTTCGGCGCGGATTTACGCCATCGCGATGGCAATCGTCGGCGCCACCATGGCGATCTCGGCGGGCTTTATGGCGATCTGGACCAATTTCGATCCGACCAGCGGCCCGAGCCGACTCCTAATAGCGTTCGAGGCGGTGGTGCTTGGCGGCCTCGGCAATCTATGGGGCACGCTGATCGGCGGCATCATTATCGGCGTCGCCCAGGCGGTCGGAGCCCAGTTTGATGCGGCCTGGCAAGTGCTGGCGGGTCACATCGTGTTCTTGGCGATCTTTCTGACACGGCCGCAGGGCCTGTTTCCCAAATACTGAGGACGACAGCCGTGACCCACTTCCTCACCACTTCCTACTCAGTATTTGTCGGCCGTCTGCTGCTCGCCTGCGGCATTGTCTTCCTCGCCACGGGACCGTTCCTGCTCGACGCCAGCGGCATGCAGGTCATGACCGAGTTCATGCTGATGCTAGTGCTGGCGCTAATGTGGAACCTGCTTGCCGGCTATGCGGACATTGTTACCATCGGCCAGCACGCTTTCGTCGGCGTCGGCGCTTATGCGTTCTTCGGCTTCCTCGTGTTCGGTGAGTGGAATCCGTACCTCTCCGTGCTCATGGCGGGCGCCGTGGCGATGCTATTGGCCGTGCCGGTCATGGTCATCATTTTTCGCCTGCGCACCGCATATCTCGCGGTCGGCAGCTGGGTGGTCGCCGAGACGCTGATGCTGTGCGCCGGCAAGCTCTCGGCGTTCGGAGGCGGTTCAGGCATCAGCATGCCGGTGTCGGCTGTGAAGCAGTTCGGTGCGCGGATTGGCGAACGTTACGCTCACATCTACTGGCTGGCGCTGGTGCTCCTGGCCGTCGTCTTTATCTCGACCTGGCTGCTGATGCGGTCAGCCGTCGGCCTCGGGCTGACCGCAATGCGCGACAACGAGGATGGCGCCGGCGCGGTCGGCGTCAATCTCACACGGTCGCGTGTGCTGTGCTTTCTGTGGACCGCACCGTTTCTTGGCCTCGCAGGCGCGTTGATTACGCTGCAGAAGCTGCGCGTAGCGCCGCCGGCCTCGTTCTCGATCACAGAGTGGACCGTCTACATCATCTTCATAGTGCTAATTGGTGGCGTCGGCAGCTTTGAGGGCCCGGTCATCGGCGGCATCGTGTTTTTCTTGCTGCGGGAGTACCTCGCCGAGGTCGGCGTTTGGCACTTCATCGTGCTTGGCCCGATCTCGATTGTCATCATCCTGATCGAGCCGCGGGGCCTGTGGGGCCTATTGCGCCGCTTCGTGCCAGGCGACTTGATCCCGGTGTCTTACACGCCGTCGGCGCTGAAAGGTACCAAGACAGAAAAAGCTCGCTCACTTGCTGCGTCTACGTCAGACGTTCTGTCCCAGAGCTGATTGCCACATCTAGGCTGTCGCGTGCATCGCCAACTCGAGCAGAAGACAGGTCTTGCAATGATGCTGTCTGGTTGCTCTCGGCGACGTACAGAGTAGACTAGCGACCTGCCGACGGGGCGGCCTTCGGTTGGAAGGCGCTCGTTTGCCCATGCTGACGTGTCTAGGCATGGACCGGCCAGGAGCCGTTCGGTTCTCCTTCGGCGGTGACGCGAAATGCCCCGCCTGGATCTGTATCGTTCGAATTTATTGAACGATAAGTTCGAAGTTGGGCTACTTCCCTAGACGGCTTCTGAACTCCGATTATGAGGCATGCCGCTACTTCGGCGGTCTTGGTTCAACGAATTCGGGGGAGGCGATGACATTAGAACTTCAACGGCAAATGCCAAAAGAGTCCGAGAATCCTGTCTACATCGACGAAATCATCAAAGGCCGTCGGGCAAAACGCGGCTTTACTGACAAGCCTGTTCCGGTCGAAGTCGTCAAAGATATCCTCTCGGTTGCCAGGTTCACTCCCAGTTCGAGCAACACACAGCCGTGGAAATGCTACGTGTTGACAGGCAAGGCGCGCGAGCGGCTTGTTGAGGCTGCGGTGAAGAACTTCAACGACAACCACGACAAGCTCGTTCCGGAGTATCCATTCTTCCCGGATCCGATTCCGGAGCCACATGCTTCGTGGTTCAACAAGTTTCGCGGCCAGCTAGGTGACTCGCAGGGTGTTGAAAGAAGCGACAAGGAAGGTCGCCGCCGCGATGTTGCGAGGCAATTCAAGTTCTTCGGGGCTCCTGTCGGTCTCATTTTTACGATGGATCGGCGACTGGTCCCTGCGAGCTTCATCTGCTACGGCGGCTTCCTTCAAACGGTAATGCTCGCCGCGCAAGGCCGGGGACTTGACACGCTCGCGCAGCAGATTTGGTCTCTGCAATATCGATTGTTGCGGAAAGAGCTCGGCATTCCGGAAAGCGACATGGTCGTATGCGGAATGTGCATTGGCTACGCCGACAACGGCCTGCCCGAGAACGACATGAAGCTTGACAAGTTCGGCCCGGAGAAATTCGCCACGTTTCTCGACGCCTAGAGCTTCGCGTTGGGGGGAGATGGGTACCGATTATCTAGAGCGCGAATTCTCTACGATAAGCGGTACCCATCCTTTGGTCGATCGCACGTTGTCTAGCCATTTGAGAATTCCGGGATACCGTTCCATTTGGTAGCCGCCCTCCGCAGCTACGGACACGTAGGCGAAAACTCCAAGGTCGGCGATCGTGTAGTTGCTGCCCACTAGCCAATTTCGCGTCTTAATCCAGCTCTCGAGCTTAACTAGCGCGCCGTCTCCGTCCTTTTGCCGAAGGGCAATTTCATCCGCCATCTGGGACGCCAGCCCACGAAGACTGTACACACGAGGGATCGCAATGGCCTTTTGAAGATCGGCCTGTTCGAAGAACAACCAGCTGAGCACCTCTGTCCGGGCATACTTGTCGTCAGGGAGTAGGTGCGTTCCGTCCGCAAGATGCATCAGTATGGCGCCGGACTCCACGAGAGGACGACCATCATCCAAGACCAATGTAGGGACCCTTGAGAACCGGCTCAGTTTTACGAAATCCGGCTGAAGGTGGTCACCTCGGACCAGGTCCAACGTGATCCTTTCGTACTTGAGGCCCAACTGCGAGAGTAGGATTCGAACCTTCCAGCAATTTCCAGATAGCAGGCTATCGTAAAGACGAAGCATGGCCCACTCCAGCAATCTTCCGGTTTGAGGCAGGATACGAGCCGCTTATGTCGTGAGACAAGTAGGTTTCCTTCCGCACCGCAACCTTTTGAGGTAAGAATGGCAAGTGTTTAGAGTAGCTTAAACCGATACGTTTGTGATCTAAAGGTGTGAGTGGTGGCATTATCGACCTAGGGTAAATTTCGATGGTTCTTAGTCGTGCTTGACCTCAAAGACGTCTTCTATTTTGTCCAGGTTGTCGACAGAGGGGGCTTCACCTCTGCGAGTAGAACCTTGGGCTTGCCGAAGTCCACCTTGAGCAATCGGGTAAGGGAGCTCGAGGGGATCCTGGGCGTAACCCTGCTCAACAGGACGTCTCGGTGCTTCGGCATGACTGAGGTAGGAACGCAGTTCTACCACTACGCTCAGACATTGTTGCAGGCCGCGGAGGTCGCGGAGGAGGCGGTACGCCAGAGGGCAACCGAGCCAAGCGGTGTCATCAGGATGACGACAGCCGTCGAAATCGCCCAGTTTGCGTTGAAGGATCTGATACCAGTATTTCTTAAGAAGTATCCGAAAGTGCAAATCGTAGAGATTACGACAGATGCTCTAGTCGATATTGTAGCTGATGGCTTCGACTTGGCGCTGCGCGGCCATACCGCGCCCTTGCAGAATTCTTCACTCGTCCAGCGAGCCATCGCGCGGGCCCCGTGGTACCTGTTCGCGGGGCCCGGATACTTGGAGGCCAGGGGCACACCGACAACTCCTGAGGAAGTTGCCCAACACGATACGATCGCGATCGCGAGGACCGGTTCATCAAATCTGGTGTTGACCGGACCGAACGGCCGGAGGTGCATCGTTCAGACGGTGCCTCGCTTCCAGAGCAACAATCTGGTTGCGCTCAAGGAGTCGGCATGTGCCAACCTGGGTATTGCGGCTTTGCCCGGTTACATTTGCCGCGAGGAAATTGCTGCGGGAAAGCTGAAGCAGATATTGCCCCGCTGGATTGCGGCTGACGCGCGCATGTCAGCGCTCATCCCATACAAGCGCGGCTTACTCCCCGCAGTAAGATCCTTGGTTGATTTTCTCGCGTTGGAGATACCGCGCGCCACCGCATTCGAGCATGCAGCTTCGGACGATCTGCAGCCCAAGAGCTCGAGCAAACGTTCGGCCTGAGGGCTTCGCTCGCCGTTCAACTTATTGAACGCTGCGTCCTCCGTTAGCCATCTTCATGTCTCGCGACGACGCTGCCATCATTCGTGATCGGTAGGGATGGCGCTTCGGCGCCCGTAATCGCGAGGTCCAAAAATGAACGAAATGATTATTCGCGGCGTCAATAACCAAGTGTTTGTCGCCGCAAATCTCGGCAGGATCGAACACTTCTACTCGACACTCTTGGGTCTACCGGTGGTGAAACGGACCGTCCATCATTTGGACCCCCGCTTGCCGGTGATCACCTTTGGGTTTCAAGCATTCAAGGGCGAAAAGAAGCGTGGCCACACCATCAGCTACATCGAATGGAACCCGATCTTCTACATGATGCCAGACGTTGGGTTCGTGGATCAAAAGGTGGCTGTCGCTGGGGTTACGTCGCCCCGCGTTGGTGATCCGAAGGGGCGTTGGGGTGCTGGTACAAACCATCATCTGGCTCTTCATGTCCCAACAAGAAATGGCCTTCTGAAGTGGAAGCGAAGACTCACGGACGCGGGGATCCATGTCACCGGGCCCTACAACCGCAATTACTTCCACGCGATCTACCTACGTGATCCCGATGGCGCGATCATCGAAATCGCGACTACCGAGCCCGGCTTTGGGCACGATGAAGCCGTGCTGGGGTCTGGGTTCCGGCCTCAGCCGAAGGAAAATCTCATCGGTGGTCGCGATGAGATCCTTACCGCTGCTGAAACTTGGCCGCGGCAGATGCCGACCGTTACCGATGACTTCGCCCTGCGTGGTTTCCACCACATCACGTCTATCTCGTCGAACGCCGAGCGGACCGAGAAGTTCTTCGTCGAGACAGTTGGACTTCGAATGATCAAGAAGACGGACTATTTGGATGAGCGGGGAGGCACGCACTACTACTACGGCTGTGACGATGACCTCTCACCTGGCTCGGTCCTGACCTTCTTCGGTCTGCCGGGATACACCACGGGACGTCTTGGCACCGGACTGTCGCATCACTTCTCCCTGGAAGTTGAGAACGAATCCGCTCTTACTCACGAGCGAGAGCGTCTCAAGCGGGCGGACGTAAAGGTTTCGGGTGTTTTCGACTGCCTCTACAGCAAGCTCTTCTACTTCCGGGATCCCGATGGGCATATCTGCGCCCTTTCGACGCCCACTCAACTGACCGTCGATGAATCCGCCGAGGAGCTCGGAACCAAGCTCTGCTTGGCGCCGGAGTTCGAAGACAGGCGCATTGAGATCGAGCGTAGTATCGCGCTGCGCCCGGCTCCCGTGCCGCTTCCCCAGAACTGAAGGAGCGGTTACCGTGCAGAAGTCAGCCCTCCATCGCTCGAGCCACGTAAGCAACGGAGGTATCCTCCGATGCCTGCCGCAGGACACCCTGCGGTGGGGGGTGGGAATCGTGGACACGGCTATTCGAGAGCTGTCCGACGAGGGCTTCGAACGGCCGATGATTTTTACGGTTGAGCCGCTACTTTTCTCAACCAAGCGTGTCATTCTACCGCACCTTCACGATGCCGCGGGAATTCTCTCCGATTTCCCGCCCCATGCCCCGGACAGCGCAATCGAGGATGCGCTTGACCGGTGTATCCAGGCCGGTGCCCGTTCAATAGTCGCTTTTGGCGGTGGTTCGGTTCTGGACGCCGCAAAGGCGGTTTCTCATTTTCATTATCTTCGGCAAGCGCGATATCTCCCAATAGTAGCTCTGCCGACAACTCTGTCCGGATCTGAGTTCTCTCACTATTTTGGAATTACTGAAACGTCTGGCCCGCGTCCGTTCAAGAGAAGCTACGCCGAGCGAGCGACAGTTCCCAAAATCGTGCTGATGGATCCCAGTCTCCTCATGAACACGCCTCGTGCGTTGCTCCTGTCATCAGCGATCAAGGGGCTCGACCACGCGATCGAAGGCATGCGCCAGGTCGACGTCGACCACCCACACGCAGTCATGGCTGCAGCTGGGGCAAACAAGTTCTTTAGCGTCCTGGAACGTTGGCCCGTTGATCTGGAAACAGAAGAAGCGGTCCAGAAAGGGGCCGTCGATCTGAGCGACCTGCTCCAACTCCAATTGGCGGCGTGGCAATGTTACTTCTACCCAGCATCCGTCATCTACGGTCTCAGTCATCGGATCGGGCACATCTTGGGTGGGACGTTTGGATTCCCGCACAGTGCCACTTCTTGCATAACGCTCGCGCCCGTAATTCGGGCTTGTGAAGCGCGGTATGGCAGCAAGCTCCAGGTGTTCAATTCCCGCGGAGAGTCTAACCCAGGGCCGGCGCTCGCCTCCCGGATAGAAAACCTCGTTTCGTACCTCGGTCTACCAAGCCATCTTAGGTCTTTTGAGATCGGGCTCTCAGCGCTTCCGGAGATCGCGGATCTCCTGCGAGCGAACTACAAGGCTGAGGTAGCCGATCTTGGGGAGGACGCGGATCGAAAGCTCGACGCTCTGCTCAGAAGCCTCTGGTGAACGAGGATGAGATCCCGATCCATCGCAGAGATGCTCGTCAAGCTAAAGGCGGGCGCGACGACCTCGCGGCAGCTCGTGCAGGAAGCCCTTGAGAGGGCGAGAGGGTGCTCGGCCGAGCTGAATGCCTTTGCAGCCATCGAAGGCCGCGCGGTAGATCGCGCGGCCGAGAGTGATCGACGATATGCAAAGGGATTGGTGAGGCGCCTCGAGGGCATCCCGATCGTCATAAAAGACAATATCGAAACTGCTGACATCGAAACTCGTTATGGGTCAGCCGCTTACATTGGCAATGTACCGAAAACTGACGCTACCGTAGTGCGTCGTTTGCGTGATGCCGGCGCGATCGTCCTCGGTAAGACGACAACCCACGAATTTGCCTGGGGCGTCACCACGTCAAGTGACGCGTTTGGTCCAACTCTCAACCCGGCCGATCCGAAACGGATACCAGGAGGGTCAAGCGGTGGATCGGCAGTTGCGGTGGCTTACGGAGTTGTGCCGGCTGGTCTCGGAACGGACACCGGCGGGTCCGTTCGAATCCCGGCGGCGCTGTGCGGAGTGGTAGGGTTCAAGCCAACGTTTGGCATTCTACCAACGGACGGTGTCTTTCCACTCGCGCCGACGCTCGACCATGTCGGTCTGATCTGCGGGAATGCGGAAGACTTGGTCCTGTTGGCAAGTGCGCTGGGTATGGACATCCCACGGAGCGACGCCAGACCGAAGCGGAAGATTGGCGTTCTCAGTACCCCAACCGACGTTCCTGTTGAGAGCGACATCGCCAGCGACTTTGAAAGGGTCGCCGAGAGGCTCCGTCGAGAGCATGACGTCGTTGAAGAAACTGAGCGACTCGACGAGGCGTATTCGATCTTCGCCACCCTCGTCCCGGCTGAAGGCGGCATGGTTCACTTCTCGAGAAATTCACCAAGCTTGATAAGCGAACGCTATGGGAAGGAGACCGCCGCCAGACTTGAGCGATCGCGATCGATCAGCATAGGTGATTACGCGAAAGCTCAAGACGCGCGACGAACGTTCTCCCTGAAAATGGCTTCGCTGTTCGAACAATTTGAGCTCCTTGTTCTTCCGACATGTCCGTGTTCCGCGCCGCTGGTCGGAACCGAGCGTGTGGATATCGATGGATGGACGGGAGATGTTCGCAAAGCGCTCATGGCGCACACGGCGCCCGCCAATCTTGTCGGATATCCAGCGGCAACTATCCCTATGCCGAGAATGAGAGATGCTCCGCCGGCGGGATTGCAGATCATAGGACAACCCGGGTGCGATCATGAAGTCATCGATGCCGCCGCGCAATTGCAGAACATGAGCTGCATGGACCGCGCTTAGTGCTGTGGTTCGCTGAACGCGACTCCTAGATCGCGGGATGCAAGTCGGTGAGCTGGTGCGTTCAAAGAGCCGCGGTTTGTCGACCTCTGAGAGGAGGTCGATCGCGGAGGTGCCCGAGGGCAGTGTGTCCGCTGCTTGCTCGGAGCGCGCAACAACAGCACGTGAGGGGATTAATGCTGGTTTGGGCACGACAAGTTAAGGCGGCGCGCAGCCTGATCGGCTGGGAGCAATTCCAACTCGCCGTTGCCGCTGGCGTCGGTATTGCGACGATTCGCCGACTAGAGCGAATGACAGGGCCAATCAACGCCAAGTTCGAGACGATAGACAAGATTCGACGAGCGCTCGAAGGCGCCGGGATCGAGTTCATCGGAGAGCCGAAGCCTGGTGTTTGTGTTCGACTGGAGAAGTCGCAGGAGTCCTACGCGAATGCGTAGAGCGCAGACGTTGTGGCGTAGTGGAAATACTGATTGCTCAGATATCGTCGGTGATACTCTTGTATCTGCAAGATCACCGTTCATGAAATACGTAACGGAGATCGCGTTGATGCGTTGTCATCTGTCCGACTTTGACCTGTTATCTTTTCGCGTGCGGCGTTTTGACCGCGTGAGGAGAGACAACGGGATCGCTGTGGCGCTCAGCCGGAGGGGCAAATGACTTTGAAGACATCTTTTAACCTAAGCGTTGTTGCATTGAGTGTCGTCGCAACGATGCAAGCAGCTAATGCATTTGAATTCGGATCGCCGGGAGCCGCGCAGAAGCCGGGGTTGACGATCGGCGGCAGCGCAGGACTTCCGCCGCCGGGAATCTACAGCTTCAATCAAGTGTTCACGTACCAGTCGAATCTCGCCGGACCAGGGCAAGCGTTGCTCAATCCCGCCGGTGGAAAGACAGGCGTGCAAGCGGCCGTCGAGGCAAACGGCCTGTTGTTTGTCCCAGGTTGGAGTTTTCTTGGCGGTACCTATTCGGCCGTCGTGGTGCAACCGTTCATTATGTCAAGCGTCGGCAGTCCAGTCGATCTGCAGATGTCGGGCATGCACAACACCTACATCGTTCCGGCTGAGTTGAGTTGGAAGCTCGGAGACAGCGGCTTTTTCGCGAAGACCGGCTTGGGAATGTACGTGCCGGACGGAACGAAGACCGGCGTGAATGGCCTCGGCAATGTGGGAAATCCTTGGTGGACCTTTCAGCCAGAGTTCATCGTCTCGTATCTCAAAGACGGCTGGAATCTCACCGCGAATATCTTCGGCGAAATCAATACCAAGAACACGATCACCGGCTATCGAAGCGGCGAAATTCTGCATGCTGAGTTTACTGCCGCAAAGACAATCGGAAACTGGACCGTAGGCCCGGTCGCTTACTACGCCGGCCAGGTCGGAAATGATACGTCGAGCGCATTCTACGGAAACGCGATCAACGTCAACCGCTACAATACGTGGGCTGTTGGTGGACTAGTCGGCTACAACTTCGGGCCAGCTGCCTTGAACGTCTGGGCGTTTGACGAAGTCTCGGCGCGAGCGTCCGGCGGTACCCCGATTGCTGGCATCGACTCGGCGACGGTTACGAAGGGCTTCAGTGTGTTCGCCAACTTGAGTTTCCGTCTATGGGCCCCGGACGCGCCTGCATCAACGGCTCTGCCGAAGTTTCACAAGTAGACCTCGCCCTCGGAGCTATGGATCGGCTTAGTCCTCCTGGGGAGAGGCATTCGGCTCTCCCAAACTTGTCGCGTTGACATGCCACGTTGACATGCGATGACCCCGTTGCTCTCCCGGCAATGGGGATTTTTTTTGCCCGCTGGTGTGATTGCCAGACAATAGTTCGAGCGTTGCACCCTTAGGGGGTAGCAGCCCGGGATTGAAGAGGCCTGGAGGAAGGTCGCTGACCTGTTCAGGCGGCCGTAGTGGAAGCGCTTCCGCCGTTCAAAATTTTAGACGATGTGTTCAGCAGGAGGCGGCTTTCCAAGGGGTCCCAAACGCCCCGAACATGCGGTGGAGGATCGGGCGTTTCGATGAGTCTGTCGGTAACGCTCACCCAATGGGCTTGAGCCACCTGCAGGCGCGTTCTGTGAGCTAATTGCGTCAGACCCGCATGTGCAGCGGCGCTCGATCCACTTTAGGGCAGACACTCATGGAGAATGGGAGCACCAGCGCAATGACCGTCACGATCACCGAGGAAGATAGATTCGAACAGACGCCATA
Organism: Bradyrhizobium altum; assembly: GCF_020889705.1. Lineage (GTDB taxonomy): Bacteria > Pseudomonadota > Alphaproteobacteria > Rhizobiales > Xanthobacteraceae > Bradyrhizobium > Bradyrhizobium altum. Next base: position 53,256 of record NZ_JACMYP010000021.1, read on the forward strand.
CAGCATGTGGCTGCAGACTGAAAAACTGCATTCGATACAGAGGACGTTGACTGGCCATCCTGGGGAGTACTCTTTCATCGTCAACTGCCAGGTGATGGAGCTCTACTGGTCGCTAATTGTCCGAGAACTTCAAGCCGCTCAGGCCCATTTGAGGCAGAACGACCTCCTTAAGGCCCAGCAAGCATTGCGGAGGGTGGTCGATGCGCATGAACCCCTCAATGCCACGTGGCGTTCCCTGTCATGGATGACCCCGTTAGACCTGCTGCCGATGCTCGGCGTGATCGGAACCACGTTGGGGCGGGACACCGCTCTCCAGGGCTGGATTTATAGGCACATGGTCTACCTGTTTGGAATCAAGCAGAAGGAGCAGTTGGAGCACTTTAAGCCGCAGCCGCGCCGATGGCAGCAGCTGAACGAGGCCCTGAGCGCACCAAGCCTCTACGACGATGTGTTGGCATTCTTGCATCATGAAAAGCTGCCTGTTCCTCGAGGTCAGTTCGAGCGCGACTTCGCTGAGCCGTACAAGCCGAGCCCGGAGGTCGAGCGAGCCTGGCAGATTGCGTACGATGAACGGCCGGAGATCAAGGTGTTGGGCGAGACGCTCGCTGATATCGCCGAGGAATTCACTACCTGGAAGTATCGCCACCTGATGCTGACCCGACGTACCCTGGGATCCCGAAATGCCTACTTCGGCGTTTCTGGAATCGCTTGGTTGACGCCGACTCTAGAAGAGATTCCGTTCCCCGAGCTCTTCTCTGCGAGGACGTTTATCGGTGATCCTCCCGCTGGATGTCCTGTGGGTAAGGCCAAGGAGTGACGTTCGGCAGAGCGATAGTTGGGAGCGGCCATCGCGGCCGCTTCCCTTCAATCTACCAGGTACCATAGCGGCGGCGGGGCGCACCGGATGGAAAGTAGTTCGAACGGAATAACGAGGCGCTCGATTCTGGCGGCGGCTGCGTCGGCACCGGCAGTAGTGGGGGGTGCGAGCCCGGCTCATGCTGAGGATATCGACGAAATTGCCGCCCGAACGCGAGCAGCCCTAAAAGACCCGAAGGGGACTAAACTTGTTCTGCTCGGCACTGGGGCGGGACCTGTGCCGGGTCAAGCACAGAGGATGACGTCACATGCCATCGTCCATGACGGTGCAGCCTACGTTCTTGACTGCGGCCTCTCCGTCACGAGGCAGTTCGCGCGAACGGGCGTGCCGTTCTCACAGGTACGATCGATCTTCATTACTCACCATCATCCTGATCACAATATCGAGCTGGGGCCGTTCCTTGTGCTGGGCTGGATACACGGGCTACAGCAGTCGGTGCAGGCGTATGGGCCGCCGCCGCTGGGCCAAATGACCCGTGATTTGTTCGCAGCCCATAAGCCGACAATAGACTTCTGGGCAGAAGACTTTCAGCGTAAGCCGCTGGAGATGATCGAGGTCCACGAGGTCACGGGTGCCGGAGTGGTTATGAAGGACCCGGTTGTCACGGTGCGAGCCGTTCAAGTGCAGCATCCCCCGATAGTACCATCGTTCGCATACCGGTTCGATTTCGCTGACCGCTCGATTGCATTTTCGGGCGATACCGTGCCGCTCGCTGCGGTGGCGGATCTGGCCAAAGGAGCCGACGTCCTTGTGCACGAGGCGATGGATGTCGCCGCTACTCAAAACTTCGTGCGTAGGCTAGTCGCCACGGGGTTTCCCGGAACATACGATGTAGCGATGAAGCACATGTATGCTGTCCATTCGCCTACCGAGGAGGTTGGCCGCATTGCGGCCGAGGCAGGTGTCAAGACGCTAGTATTGTCGCATTTGGTGCCTGGTACTGGTGAAGTGAGCGATGCGGACTGGCGTGAAGCCGCAGCTAAGCACTTCAAAGGGGAAATTATCGTTGGACGAGATCTTATGGTGATCTAACGCCGGCGATCTCGCCCGTTTTTGGGACAGTGCTGATCGGCCAGAGCCGCCGGCCGGATCACTCCGGACACGCAAAGATAGCCGCCCGCGCGACGTTTTCACCTCCCAAATCAGCGGGGATCGTCAGTTGAAGCCTGTCCCGGCACCCCCGGCACCGAACTTGCGGATCGCAACATAGATGACGGGCGTCAGGAAGAGGCCGAAGATGGTCGCCCAGCATACGTGCAAAGACCGTTACGCCGGTCGCGCGCCGGACTTCGCTTCCAGCGCCAGCGCCGATAAGCAGCGGTACCGTGCCCGCGATGAAGGCCACGGATGTCATGACGATCGGGCGCAGCCGGAGCCGGCAGGCTTCCAGGGCAGATGCGACCGTACCTTCTCCCTGGATCTCTAGCTCGCGTGCAAATTCGACGATCAGGATAGCGTTCTTGCATGCGAGGCCCATCAGCACAACCAAGCCGACTTGCACGAAGACATTGTTGCTGCCGCCCGTGAGCCAGACCCCTGAGAGGGCAGCGAACATGCACACTGGGACGATGAGAATGACCGCGAGTGGCATCGTCCAACTTTCGTACAAGGCAGCCAGTGCCAGGAAAGCAAGCATCACAGCGATAGCAAACACAATGATGGCGGAACTGCTCTGCGTGGCCTGCTGGTAACTCGGGTCGGTCCACTCAAGTTCGATGCCAGTTGGCAGAACCCTGTGAGCAATTTCGCGGAGCTTGGTAGGAACCTCGCCCGACGACAGCACTTTGGGATCGGCATCACCGATGAGGTCCGCCGCCGGATACCCATTGTAGCGCATAACTGGATCCGGACCGTACGTGTGCAGTACAGTCGCGACTGCTCCGATCGGGACCATTTCACCGCGTGAATTTCGTACGCGCAGGTTTGTGATGTCCTCGACTCGTTGCCGGAGCGAGGTATCAGCCTGGGCGATGACCCTGTATACCCGGCCGAATAGGTTAAAGTCGTTGATGTAAACGGATGCGAGATAGACCTGGAGGGTGTCAAAGAGGTCCGTAAGGGCGATACCTTGAGACTTTGCCTTAACGCGATCGACCTTGACTTCCAAGTGTGGGACGTTGGCTTGGTAGGAGCTGACCGGATAGGTGATCCCAGGCGTATTTGCGATCTCAGCCTGGAATCGCTCCAGCGCTTTCTGCAGAGCCCCATATCGTAGCCCTGCGTTGTCCTTCAGGAACAGCGAGTAACCCGATCCATTACCCAGACCCTTTATAGGCGGTGGCAGCACGGCATAGGCGGATCCGGCGCTCAGCGCGGCGAATTTCTTAGTGAGTTCTGCATTGACGTCGCCTGCGTTGCGCGAGCGTGCATCAAACGGTTTGAGGATGATGTACGAGGTGGCGAAGTTAGGTGTGTTGGTGTTCTGCAGAGCGTTGAACCCAACGTAGGAGGTGACAAAGTCGACGCCGTCGACCTTCTCTGCGATTGCAGCCATCTCGCGGGTCAGATTGTCGGTACGTGAAAGTGACGCGCCACCGGGTAGTTGGGCGCCGCCAAATAGGTACAATTTGTCCTGGTTGGGTATGAAGCCGCTCGGAATGACCTGGAACAGCACGAACTTGCCGCTCAGCAGCAAGAGATAAGTCGTGAAGACCCCTCCGCGTCTGCGGAGGAGGCTGCCTACGGTGCGCTCATAGCGTGTCGAGTTTCGACTGAAGAAGCGATTGAACGGTCGGAATAGCCATCCCAGCCCGCGGTCCATAATGCGAGTGACCAGGTCCTTGGGGGCACCATGTCCACGGAGTAGCTTCGCGGCGAGAGCTGGAGAAAGGGTGAGAGAGTTTATCGCGGAGAGGACGGTCGAGATCGCGATCGTGACCGCAAACTGTTTGTAGAACTGGCCGGTGATCCCGGTCACGAAGGCCATGGGCACAAACACGGAGCACAGGACGACACCGATTGCGACGATCGGGCCAGACACTTCCTTCATCGCTTGATGTGCCGCATCGCTTGGGCTTAAGCCGAGCTCGATATTGCGCTCGACATTCTCGACCACGACGATCGCGTCGTCGACCACAATGCCAATTGCGAGAACCATGCCGAAGAGCGTCGGCGTGTTGATCAAGTGGCCAAGTAGATAAAGGAAGGAAAAGGTGCCAATGATCGAGACGGGCACCGCGATCAGCGGGATGATGGAAGCTCGCCAGGTTTGCAGGAAGAAGATCACGACGATGACGATCAGGACGGTCAAGGAGCGATTGCTGAACCGCACTAATAGATTCTCTCACAAAAATGGTCGGGTCCCATTCAGAGCGGTAACTGACCCCGTTGGGAAAATGCTTCGAGAGAATATCCAGCTTGGCGTAAACGGCTTTGGCGACGCCGATCGCGTTGGCGCCGGGCGTGAGGAAGATACCGATCGCCGCGCCGGCCTGTTGCCCGCGGAACAGGCGCATCGTGTAGTCACCGGAATCCAGTTGGACACGCGCGACGTCCGCTAGTTTGGTCGTCTGGCCCGCATCGCCAGTCTTCAGAACTATGTCCGAGAACTCCTGCTCGTTGCGTAGTCGTCCCTGAACGTTGATGGAGATAAGTAGATCTGTATCTTTGGGCGACGGCTCGGCCCCAAGTTGCCCTGCCGAAACCTGGACATTCTGCTCGCGAACTGCGTCGATGGCATCCTGCGCTGTCAGTCCTCGTGCTGCGAGCTTGTTTGGTTCGAGCCATATCCGCATAGCATAGTCGCCAGACCCATAAAGTTGTACGTCGCCAACTCCTGGCAGCCGGGCCAACTCATCCTTGACGTGCAAGCGGATGTAGTTGCGGACGTAAAGGGAATCGTACGTTCCATCCGGAGAATATACGTCCAGATACATGAGAGGAGTGGGCGACTGCTTCTGGGTCGTGACGCCATCTTGGCGAACAGTTTCTGGCAAGCGGCTGAGGGCTTGGGCGACACGGTTTGAACGCGAACGGCTGCCTCGTCGGGCCTCACGTTGGACGAGAACGTCACCACGGTCTGGAGGCTGCCGTCTGAGCTTGCCACCGACTTCATGTAGATCATGTCCTCGACGCCGGTGATTGCCTCTTCCAGGGGCACTGCGACGGAATCGGCAATTTCCTTGGGATTCGCGCCAGGATAGGTTGCCCTGACGACGACGGTTGGTGGCACCACCTCCGGAAATTCACCGGAGGGCAGTTGAGGGATGGCGATAAGTCCTGCCCCAAAGATGACGAAGGACAGGACGATGGCAAAGGTCGGCCTGTTGATGAAGAACTTTGAAAGGTCCATTGAGGTACTTCAGTGGTCCGAGGCGTTATCTTGCGAGCTCACGGAGCCAACGTCATCGGTGAGTCTCAATTGGGCCATATGCGGCGTGACTAGAGTGTCCGTGACATAGAGTTTTTGGAGACCACCGACGACTATCCGGTCGTCTGGCCCGAGGCCGGATTCGATCACGCGCAACCCTCTTACAGTGCGTCCCGTTGTGACATCCCTTCTGGTGGCCTTGTTGTTGGGGGCGACGACGTAGACATACTTCCTGTTCTGATCGGTAAGAACGGCTCGATCAGACACCAGAATGGCCGATCGCTTGCCACTACCTGCGAACTGAACTCGCGCGTAAAGACCCGGGGTCAACGCCCCAGTGCTGTTGGTTACCAAAGCGCGGACGCGGATGGTTCCAGTCCCAGGATCAAGTTGGTTATCTATGAAGCT
>NZ_JACMYP010000022.1 GCF_020889705.1 Bradyrhizobium altum
CGCCCCATCCGCAATGATGCTCGCAGAAGATACCTCTGCCTCACGGCATCGGCATGGCCCGAAGGCCCGGCTACATTGTCCCGGCAGCTTCACACCGGACCGTTACCAGTCCCGCATGTGCCGGTAGGCTACTGATGACGGAACATCAGGTTTGTTCCATGAGACAACTCCTGTACAAACAATTATTTAGGCGACTTTCACGTCGCACTGACCTTGAATTTGCCGAAGCCCGGGATGCTTGTCTCCGCACCGCTCACCGCTGCGTCGGCAATCGCCTTGAAGACGCCGTCCACGATAGCCTTCGCCCGTGTCTTTGTCATGCTGTACTCGGCGGCGATGTTTTCGGCAATCTCATTCGCGGTCGTCAGGGAATGGGCTCCCTTGCTGTGATTTTCCTCCGTCTGACATGAAGAGTGCCGGACGGGTAGGGCAGATATCACAGGCGGAGCCACAATCCACGGAAAACTGACGAGCTATCAGGCCTTCTCCTCCACAGCAGCGTATCCGCGGCAGCTCTTGGCGCGTTCCAGTCGTCCGAATGCGTCGCCCGCTTCATCGCTGCCGTCAAAGGTTTACACCATCGTATCCGGCCCCAGTTGCGGATCAGCGAGATCCCGCCGAACAAGGTCGGCTGGATGGAAAGCAAGTAAAACCGCCGCATGTTGCGCGTGGTATCGATGCGGCGAAGGTGAAGCGGTTCTAATTTGAGGTTCGGCATAGGCGGATTCTCGCTTCCTGTGGAAGTGAGGCCCAATGCTTTCTATGAATCGATAGGGGCCAAACGATTCAATCTCTCGATACCTCGCTTTCTTCGCTGTGAGCCGCTCCCGACTTCTGTCCGCAGGTTTCCGGCTTAGCCAAGCTCATCGCCCTCGGCGAGCAAAATTCTGATAGTCGCCAAAACCTGCGCCGCAACGCTCTTTACTTTGACGAGCGGCTTAAGCAGATGACGGTCGCGGAGCGCTTGACACTCGCACAATTCATGGTCACGCGCTGCTTCCTCGTCGTTGTCTCGACCCGGGACCTTGACTCTGCGTATCGCATCTTCTCGATTCTAAATAGCCGTGGTCTACCACTCGCACCTGGCGACATTTTAAAGGCCGAGATTGTCGGTGCGATCGAAGACAGGCAACGGGACGCCTACACCAAGAAATGGGAAGATCTGGAAGAATCTTTGGGACGCGATCAGTTCAGTGAGCTTCTCAGCCTCATTCGCATGATCTATCGCAAAGCGAAACCGGAAAGGCACGGTCCTCAAAGAGTTCCGCGACCATGTTGCGCAAGCTTACAAACCCAAGCAACTGATCGATGATGTCATCGTTCCCACCGGCAAGGTCTTTGCTGAATTGACCGATTCCGCTTACGTCAGCTCGGAAAAGGCGGAAGTTGTCAACGAGCATTTTGAACTGGTTAAACCGCCTCGAATTTGACGATTGGCTACCGCCCGCCTAAGCCTTTGCCGTGCGCCACCGCAGCCAGCCTCAGAAAATGGAGACGTTCTTCCGGGACTTGGAGCGCCTTGCGTACTCCATGTTGATCCGTAAGAGCAGTTTCAATGACCGCATAGAGAAATTCTCACGGCTCACCAAGTAAGTCGAGAGCGGTGATGATTTGGCAAGCGAGAAATCCGCGCTACAGCTTTCGCAGGCCGAACAGGCAGCGACGTTCAAGGTTTTGAGCGGACCTCTATACGATACACTAGCCGCTCGCGCCCGGTCCGCTGTGTTGCTTCGTCTGGACGCATTGATGTCCGGCGGGGGCGCAAGTTACGACTACGATACCATCACCGTCTGAGCACGTGATGCCGCAGAATCCGAGGGCAGACAGCAAGTGGATCGAGTGGTTTCCGGACGCGCAGAAGCGCCTCGACATCGTTCACTCGCTCGGAAATTTGGCTCTTCTGACGAGGAAGAAAAATGCCTCGGCCAGCAATTGGGACTTCGATCGCAAGAAAAGGCGTACTTCGCAAAAGACGGCGTGTCGCCGTTCGTGTTGACGACGCAGGTTTTGGAGCACAACGATTGGACTCCTTCCATTGTTGCCGCTCGCCAAAAGCAGCTTTGCGATAAGCTCGAGGATCCACCAGAGCTCAACCGGCGTCGCGTAGACGTCGATCCGACTTCCTTAACTCCGACGTTACGCCGTGAGGGAAAAGCCTTCCCCTGCGGCTTCGCCGTGAAGGGTTGAAGAACGGAGGAGAGGCCTCCGGCGCCCTCTGAGAGATGACCCATGACCCAAGTTGAAGTCTTGAGCGCCAACCGCGATTATGCCGGCGGCTACAAGGTGGCGTGACCCGCGGGACGCGCGTCGGCCGAGTATGGTCGGGACGCACTTTTAGTAGTGAAGAACGGCCCATGGTACACCCGCGCTACGCACTGCCTCACCGAACGCCGGCTCAATCGTCCCATGTCGCTCACTCAAGCGCTCGATTATCTCGCCGATGCTCGGGCGGTGCTGCGATCAATGAGCGCTCGGGTCACCCGCGGAAAGAACCATGAACCCGGCAGCGGATCATTTTTGTCGATCGGGGTTGACACCGTGCCTGCGATTAAAGAACGGACGACTAGCGGATGAACCTGAAAAACTTGCGCACGCAACCGCGTGTTAGTGGTAAGGCTGGCTGTCAAAGGACAGCCGGCAGCAGCGGTTCGCGCGTGAGTTTTACAGCCACCATGGTCGGGTTGACAGTTGAAAATTCTGCGCCGCACCGTCACATTGGTTCAACATCTTCTTCAAAAAGGAGCAGTCATGGCTACCGTGAAAGTCGATATCAATAACTTCCAGTCGGAAGTTCTGGAATCCGCAGCACCCGTCCTCGTCGATTTCTGGGCCGAATGGTGCGATCCCTGCAAGATGATTGCTTCGAGCCTCGAGGAAATCTCCGTCGAGATGGAAGGCAAGATCAAGGTCGCCAAGCTCAACATCGATGAAAACCCGGAACTCGCCGCCCAATTGGGCGTGCGCTCCATTCCGGCGCTCGCGATCTTCAAGGGCGGCGAGGTGGCCGATTTCTCGGTCGGCGCCAAACCGAAAACAGCTCTTTTGAATTGGATTTCGAACGCTGCCTGATCGATATCTCTCAATTAGTCTTATTGGCGCGGGCCTGGCGTAGCCGCTTGATTTCCACTCGTACGGATCAGTGGCTCTTGGTTGGTTAGGTATTTGCTTGGACGGAGAAAAGCCAGGCTCCCGCTGTCCAGACGACGATACGGGTCGAGTCTCAGGAACTGAAACGGGGAGAAGGCGGCCTCAGCGGCCGGCAAATGACGCGAGGCTGATGGTAGCTTAGCCGGACGCGTTACTTTCTGCTAAGGGGCCACCCAACCGAACTCGAGAAACGATGCTGGGGCCGTGCTGCATTTGGAAATCTCGAGCTTCCAACCATAGTTGCTATTCGGCGAGCTTGGGGTCTTGTGACGAGACGCCCTGACGCGGGGATTCTCGTCGCGATCGTCAGCATCTCGTAAGCTGCAATCCGCTATACCCGTGATCAGAACCGCCGGCGGGGCTTCTAAAACGGGAGACTAGGCATGGATTTTGTCGAGCGAGGCCGGGCTGATCGTGCTTTGTATACCATCATCGAAGAAGATGTGGAAATCCAGCAGCGCGAGTGGACCAATGCTACGCAGGAAGCGAGCACGGAAGCTTCTCCGTCAGCAACTGACAATCTGGAGCAGCCAAGCGTAGTGAGCTCGGTGGAATCATCCGATCGGGAAGACAATTCGCTCGGTAGTATGTCGCCGCGGCTAGGCGCGGTGCTGGCCGAGATTGAACGTCGCCCGCCTCCTCGCTTGCATCGCCCCTATCGTGAGTCCGCATTGCTTGACAGCCCTCGCCTTTTGCAAAATCCGTCACAGGAGCGCACTTCTGACGGCCTTACGGGCGTCATCGAGGTGCTGGCCGAGATTGAACGTTGCCCGAATCCTCGCCTGAATCGCCCCTATCGTGAGTCCGCATTGTTTGACGGCCCTCGCCTTTTGCGAAATCCGTCACAGGGACGCGCTACTGACGGCCTTACGGAGATCATCGACCGCAACGCCATCTTGGATTCCTCGGGCGGTATCGCTTCGGAGATGGACACTCGCAGTCATTGGGCCAGCGGCGGGCAGGAAGCCAATCCATTGACCTTGTCCGCTTCGGCCGAGCGTGATCATGGCCGTGAACCGACCACCCCGGTTCAGCAAGCCGGCTCATCACTTTCCGTCGAGCCCGTGCGTCATCAAGGCGCCCAGGCCCTGAGATGCGTTTTGCTGGATCGCGGAGAGTTGGTCGGACAAGCGGTGCGTCCTGATAGCGAAGGAGGCCCGCACCGCATCTCCGACGCAATGTCGGACCAGCAGAAGACGCTCGAAGGGACGCTTGCCAGCGCCGAGGCGGTGCTTGCCCGCGACGGCAATCTTGACGGATTTTCGGATCCAGAGTTGGCCGATTTGGTGTACGGCTTCAGCAAATGGCCGAACCAGCAGAAGACGCGTGAAGCGACGCTTGCCATCGCCGGCGCGGTGATTGCCCGCGACGGCAACGGATTCTCGGATGAAGAATTGGGCAATCTGGTGAGCGGTTTCGGCAAGTGGCCGGAAGAAGAAAAAGCACGCAGGGCGATCGTTGCCATCGCCGGCGAGCTCGGTTCCGAGGGCCGTCGCTTCAGCACTTTCAGCACGCCTGCGCTAGTCAGGGTCGCCAACGGTCTGTCGCGGAGTATCGAGGAGGGAGAGGCCGCCGGCGAGGTCGCCGAACCCGCCTTGCTGAAGGACCGGCTGCGTCGGCTGGCGCACCAGCTCCAAAATGCCGAGGATCGGCTGCAGCAGGCCGATGTCCGTGCCATCGCGATTATATTCAAGGCGTTGGGCAAGGCGCAGTTGTTGGACGATCTCGGTGCGCTGGCACAGCCGGGGCTGGAGAGGCTCGAGGAGTTGCGTGCCGCTCCCGAGTTTAAGCGCGACAACAACCTCGAGACGATGGGCAATCTTTGCGCCTCCCTGCTGCCACTGGCTCGCAGCCCGAAGCCGGTGTTGCGCTGGCACCGCAGGCAGGCGCTGAACCTGCTCAACGCCATCCAGCCGGTGGTGGAACACAAGATCGATGCTCATCTCAAGGCAGACCAGGCCGAGCGCACCAACGCCGCCAATGCAAGCCGCTTCCCGGCACTTTCGATCTATCAGGTGCTTAAGAGCCGGGCGGTGCTGGAGACGCTCTACCGGCGGCCCTATGTCGACGGCGACGAGCTCGCCTTGCAGGCCAGGCAAGAAGAGCTGCACGGCAAGACCAGGCAGATCCTGGACAGTGCCCGCGCCCTGATCTACGGCGACCTTTCCTACAAGAGCTGGAACGTGATCGCCGAGATCGAGGCGAAGGAGCCGCTCGAAGCGCTCGACACCTTCATGGCGCAGAACGCATCGATGGTCCAGGCCCAGCATGCAGCCGCCAGCTTCGATGTCCATCGGGTCCTTCAAGCCATGGACCACGAGCCGAGACCGCCGCAAGGCGATGCCGGACTGATGCGGCTGCCGGTGGTTGACATGCAAGGTCGGCCGCTGGTCGGCGAAGCCGAGTTGCGCTATTCCATTTTCCACCGCTTGACCTCGGGCGCGGTGAAGGTGGTGGCGGTGCAGCTAAAGGGAGCTCCGACTGGCGCCATGCTGACACGCACGCTCATCGTGGAGGGCGCGCCCTACCGCATGGACCTGTTCGGCGGCAGCAAACTGAAGCCGCCGGAAAAGAGCCTGAACCAGCTTGCCTCTCAGCTGCCCTTCGCGGCCGAAGAGGCCCCAAGCGGCAAGCTTCTGGCGATCCCCTATGCCGAGACGGCTCCGGGTACGGCCTTTGAGCAGCTGTCGCGGGCCTGGGCGCCGTTCAAAGAAGCCTATTACTATACCCAGCGCCGCGGATTTGCCTCGCCGCCGGGCATCTCCGACGTTGGCCCGCATGATTATGCGCTGGAAGGGCGCTTCAGGCTGTCCCTTCTGCCCGACCGCCCCGCAGGCGCAGTGCATCCCTTCCGGTTCGAGGGGCGAGACGGCGAGATCGCCTTGCGGCCGCATGACGGCTGCGGCTTCATCAGGGCCTCACTGGCCGAGCGCATGCCGGCCATTGCCCGGGCTCGCCACGACGCTCCCGAGCGGATGCCGGCCTTTGCGGATAAAAGGCAATCGGCAGTACCGCCCTCGGCGCTGCAACATTATCCGCGCAGCGTCGAGGTGGCACAGGAGACCCGCGAGAAGGCTCTGGCTTGGCTCGAAACCCATCAAAGCCTCACCGCCGAGGAGCTGTTCCGGACGGTCACGGGCGGGCATATTGGGGGTTCGGGCGCTATCGCCGTGCCGTCCAGCGACGAATACCTGCATGTGCCGACGGCCAAGAGCAAGACCTTGACCCGTGACGCTGGCGTGCTTGTCGGACGCTCTCCCTATGACAAGCCCAACCTGCGCCCGTTCGCTGCCGACCGGGTCAGGTCGGCGCGCGATGGCGATCGGACCGCGGCATTCCTGGATCGGTGCGTGGCCTTCCAATACAGCTTCAACGTCGCGCACAGGTCGGGGGCTGGGCTTGCCGCCGACGATCCGACTTTCTTTGCCAAGGGCATCTTGATCGTTGTGCCCGACGAAATGTGGCCGGCGGACTTCGCCGAGCGCGGGGTGGTGATGTCTGCCGAGGACGTAAAGTGCCATTCGCGCTGGCTGGGGGAAAAGGACCGGGTCAAGGCCGACACCGCGCTCGAGTGCGTCGGGATCCTGCAGGCGACGGAGGTGTTCGCGCCCGGCTCTTTGGTTGCGATTCCGAGCGCCGAACAAAAAAAGCTCGACGGCGATTTTGACGGCGACGCCGTCGTCATCGTCGGCGACCGGCCTCGCCTTTACGAGCATGTGCGCCAGTTCGACGCGCAGCTGCAGGCGCGCGACATCGCCTCGCTGAAGCCGCCGAAGTCGCACACGCCGGCCATTGAGAAAGGCGGCTACCAGTTCAGCCGGTCCAAGCAAATCCTGTCGGCCTCCGGGCCCGTGCTGGAGACCTACAGCTGCCTGCAGCGCAACATGCTGGCGCAGCCGCTGGAGGCGCAACGCTGGTTTGCTGAGCGTGCCATGTTCGGCACCTACGAGGGCATTCATCCTGAGCTCAAGGCCGACATCCTCGCACTGTTGCAGGAAGATCGGCCGGATGGCCAGACTCTCCGTGAGCTCATCGCCAGGGCGGGGGAAGACAGCAAGGCCGCCAGGCATCCGGTGGCCTGCGAACTGGCCGCCTTGCTAGTGGCCGAGCTCCAGGATTGGAACCTGCAGCTCAATAGCGAGCCCGCTCATGAGCAGTCGGACGTCAAGCAGCAGTTAGCGCGATCCGTGGCCTCAACCGGCGCGAAGCCTGCCGTCAGCGCCGACGCCGGCGCGCTCTTCCCGAAACTCAGCGAATCCTATCCGGCAGCCGCTGACGCCAGGAAGCGTATCGACTTCCTGCTCAACCACTACCAGCCGCGCATCGATCCGCGGCCCGACGGCTACAACCCGGACGATCTGCGTGAAAGCGCCATCAATCTGTTGAGCGTCGGCATTAAGGTCGGCACGGATGCCTACAAGTCCGATACCGGTACGCGGGTGTTCACGCAAAAAGCCAACGAATTGCGGCGGCTCTTGGAGCGGAGGCCGGGCTTCAGGCCGGCGCCCTATGTCAAGGCGCAGGCGGCAAAGCTCCACCAGGGCCGGTTTGACGTCATTGGCAGCCTGGCGGATCTGAAGGAGAACCCCACGCTGGCAGCCTCGGTCATGGAGGCCTCGGTCCGACTCGCCGTCGAGAAGCGCATCCTGCCCAGCGCCTTAGCAACCTCGGCGGACGACGACCCCGCCAGCAGGATAACGCTGAGCGTCGAAGAGGCCCTGGAGCGCGCCAGGCTCGAAGCCGCCCCCGCCGAAGCGCAAGAAAGCGCGATTACCGAAACTGTGCATGCGGTTGCCGAGCTTTTGCGGCAGAACGGCATCGAAGTGAAGGTGCCGCATCTTGACCAACGGTCGCGCGGGCAGGTCTCGGTAGCCGACGAGTTGACCGGCCAGAGCGTGAGCGCGGCGCCGGAGGCCCAACTGGTCACCAATGCCGTGCGCCATGTCTTCGAGATCCCGGAGGAGGATTTTACGCGCGGCTTCAGGAGGGCGCAAGTGGCCTTCGAGGAGCGGGACTGCGACGAGGTCGAGACCACCAACTGGTTCATCAGGATGGACACGCCGCGGTTACGCGGCGTTCACACGGCGTTCAGAACCGCGCAGAACTATCGCTTCGTGGTCGAGTTCCATACGCCGGCCAGTTACCGGGCCGAGCTCGCGCAGCGCGCGCAGAGCGAATGCGAGCTGGTCCCCATTCCGCGCGGTGCCTTTGACATATTACACTGGGGCTCGTCAGGAGAAAGCAGGTCGAGGGCGGCAGGGACCTCCAGGTCGAGCACCGTCGCAAGACAACAGATTGCAATCGCTCGCTCGCCGCAAGCCGGCGAGATCCTCGCGGCCCTCGGTACGCGGCCGGTCGTGCTCGTCGGCATGCCGGCGAGCGGCAAGTCGCGCATCGGCGCCCAGCTTGCCAAGGAGTTGGGGGTGGAGTTTGTCGACATCGATAAGCGAATCGTCGCCGCGCACGGCAATCTGAAGGAGATGTTCGACGACCCTGGCCGCGGCGAGGCGCACTTCAGGGACCTGGAGACCAAAGAGCTCGCCAAGCAGCTGGAGAGAGGGCCCATCGTCATCGCAACCGGCGGCGGCTGCTTTGCCAAGGAAACCAATCAAGCCCTGATCCTTGATAAGGCGAGGTCGATCTGGCTCGACACCGAGCCGAAAGAGCTCCGCAGGCGCCTCAAGGGGGACACCACCCGGCCGCTGCTGCAAGGCGTCGACATCGAGCAGAAGGTTAACCAGCTGTACGAAGAGCGCAGTCCGTTCTACCAAAAGGCCGATATCAGGTTGCCCATCGTCCCGCCCTTTCAAAAAGAAAAGAAGGACGCCCGCATTTGCGTGAAGGAACTCTACGCTTTCCTGTGCAGCGACAGAGAAGCCGCTCTGCCCGCTGCCGAGATATCAAATGTCTCCGGTACTTCCGGCGCCGCCATCAGCATGTCCCCATCATCGCATGCACGATGATCATCAGAAGGCTACGATTGGGGCGGCGTCATGGAACCCATCCGGCGGCACCATCGGAGTGAAGGGGAACGCCGCCGCTCCTCGATGTTCGTCGCCGGCCCGCAGAACAGCGGGCGCAGTCAACAGTGTGCCGTCGATGATGCAGATCAGAAGACGGCTCTGCCCCCAGAAAGGAATTGCGCCGGGGGGGGGGGGGGGGGGCGTGTGCCCGAGCAGTCCTTGACTGCAACGATCACGTACGCTGCCGTGCGCCCACGGCAGCCAGCTTGAGCTCGGACCCAGTCAGGGAGATCGTCGTGCCATCAATTTCGAACTCGGTCCAGACCCGGAAGGTACGATCTCGTTCTGAACAGGAAGGCGCAGCTCCCTTGCGCGCTCGATGCGCTCGGCTTGCTGGAATGCAATCTCTTTGCGGACAAACTTCTCGAGTTCGTCTTCTGCAGTTCGCCTGAAATGCTCGCGCGGCGTCCTCGCAATCCCGTTCCGCTCGACCATGATCCCGCTCCCGGAGAGCTATGACAATACGGCAACAAGGAACCCGGCGCTAGGTTCTGGGGCGCTGAATGCGTGCAAGTTGGGCGCGGTAGACGCCCGCCCACGGCGAAAAAGCGAGAAAACATCAGGGGCTACCTGGGAGCCAGCCGATCTTGTACGGCCCGCCAGGGACTTTGCCTCGTCGCCGTATTCTACGATCATCAGCTACGCCCGCCAGCTTCTCTCCGGTAGAACCTGTTCTCGCCGACGCACACTCTCATGTCAGCTCGCCTGAACCAGATGGCGCGTCCGCACCGCAGCGGCGGATTGCCGGCCGTGAAGATGATCTGCTCGTCCGTCCGCATGCGCAGGACCTCATGCGGCAGCATCAGCGGCCGGCGCGTAAGCTGCTTGGACCGCGTTCTGGAGGAACCCGACATCTGCGAGGATCGGCTCAGTTGATCGACCTCGACGGTCGTGTCACCGCAGCGCTTCGAGATGTAGTCCGCCGTTTCAGGGTCGTTGATCGCCGAGAAGGAGATCCAGGACGCGCTCTCGAACCACTTGCTGGTGGCATCACGTCCGCCATAGGCCTCGCGCATCTGGCCGATCGACTGGTAGAGCATCAAGAGGGTGATGCCGTATTTGCGACCCGCGTCGCGCGCGGTTTCAAGAATGCGCAAGTAGCCGAGACGGGCGACCTCATCGAGCAGGAACAGGGTGTGGCCGGTCACTTCGCCATTGCGATTGTAGATGGCGTTGAGCAGCGATCCGATGATAACGCGGGCGAGGCCGGCATGATTCTCCAGCGTCTTCAGGTCGAGATTGATGAAGGCGTCCGTCCGGCCTTCCGCGATCTCGGCCGTCGTGAAGCTCGAGCCGGACACCAGCGCGGCATAGTTGGCATAGGAGAGCCAGTGGGTTTCCTTCACGGCGTTGGCGTAGACGCCGCTAAAGGTTTCCGGGGTCATGGCGATGAAGGGCGCGACATTCTCCTTCACGAATCCAGAGCCGGAGTTTTCGTAAATCGTCTGCAGGCGTTGGCGCAACTTCGGCTCCGGCTCGGAGAGATTGGCGCGGACCTGGCGGAGGTGCTGATCCTTCTTTTCCGTGTGACCAGACAGGCAGACATCGGCGGTCAACGCCGTCAGCAGCTGCAACGCCGAGGCACGAAAGAAGTCGTCCCGCGCCGAGCCCTGGCGTGGATTGTCGGTCATGATCCATGAGGCGACGGCGGCAATGTCCTCTTCCTTGGTTGCGCCGTGCTGGCCGATCCAGTCGAGCACATTGAAGCCGACGCCTAAGGAGCGCGGGTCGAGCACGAAGACCTGACGACCCGCACCATGCCGGTGTCCCGTGACCATCGGTGCGACCTCGTCTGAGGGGTCGAGAACGACCAGTCCGCCGCCCCATTTGAGCGCCGTCGGCACCGTCATGGATGTCGTCTTGAAGCCGCCGGAACCGGCGAACACGATGCCGTGCGACGATCCAAATGACCCGTCAAAGCAGAGGAGGGGAGACCTGCCGCCGCTGCCCCATGTCTCAGGGTCGTCGGCGCGGAAGGACTGGTCGGCGACCGCTTCCCGATCGACGCGATAGCGCTCCCCGACCACGATGCCACCCGCCTCCTGGAACAGCCGCGCAGCCTCGGTCATCGTCATCCAGTCCGACTCGCCATGGATGGCGCGTTGGCCGCGAATGCGGCGCGGCGCTGTGGCCGCAAAGGCGGCGTTGCCCTTCATGGCCACCCGCAGCCCGAACACGGTCGCGAGCGCAGCGATCGTCGCTCCAGTGATGGTCGAGGGATCGGCATAAGCGACAAGCCGGTCTCCAGCGGGCAGGGCATTGGCAAAGGAATGGAGGCGGGCGATCTCGCGCGAGGCGGCGATCGCGACCACCAGCAGGCCGCCGAACACGACGCTCCAACCGGCCCAGCGGATCGCTGTCGCACCAGCCGCCGCGAACAGGAAGACCACGCCGATCGCCGCAGCGATCACGTAGGGCAGGGCGATGCCGATCCGGCCGAGCACCAGGTGCGCGTTTGGGGTTCTTCCGAACTTCGAAAGCCACGCTTCGATGCCGGTGAGGGCAAGGCACAAGCCCGCCATCAGCACGGCCGGCGCGAGCGCCAGCGCGATCTTATTTGTTCTCATGGCCAAACGCCTTCGCGCCGATCGCCATCAGGCGCTCGCGTTCCGCCTCGTTGCCGCGCAAACGATCGGCGGCATCAAGCAACAGGCCGAGCAACAGCGCGCGCTTCTCGTAGCGCAGCCCGGCCTTCACGATCAGGCCGCCGAGCTCGATCTTCTCCCGTGTGTCCTTCTTGCGGGCGTCATTGGCATCGGAGCGGCGCATGCGTTCAGCCCTGTTCAGCCACGCCCGAAAACGCGCCAGGCGGGACGGCCGTGGCCGCCTCGGCGGGTCGGCTCCCGCCTTTGCGAAACCGGCCAGCGATCTCCTCGAATGCAGACAGCAACGCGCCTTCCTCGATCTCGATCTCTCCCATCCCAGCCTTGAGCGCGATGCGGCCGATGCGCTCGGCCTCCCGCGTCTCAGCCTGCTTCAGCTGGTCCTGGAGCCGTGCGATTTCGTCCCTGATTTGCCGCGAGGGCTTTTTCATTCCGGAAGACCCTTCCTATCGAACTGCGCGAAGCGCGTGACAAGAAAGCCAGGGAGAGCGCGAAGCGCGACCCGGGTAATTAACGGGGTCGGCGAAGCCGACGCTTTGGAAGATCATCCCGCCGTTCCGAAGGAGCGGCTTCCCAAGGGCGCAGTAATACGTCGCTGACGCGACGTCCTGCTTCCCGCCTCGAACAGGCGGCCGGTTCCGACGAACAGCATGTTCACTCGTTTCGGGATCGCTCCAGCCGTGGCCATCACCCATTTCACGCCCCAGCTTATCGGACGCGGCGATGGCCGCAGCGCCGTGCTGGCTGCCGCCTACCGGCATTGCGCGAAGATGGAATTCGAGGCCGAGGGCCGCACCGTCGACTATTCCAACAAGGGCGGGATGATCCACGAGGAATTCCAGGTTCCGCCGAACGCGCCCGCCTGGCTTCGGACGATGATCGCCGATCGCTCCATCGCGGGTGCGTCGGAGGCCTTCTGGAACAAGGTCGAGGCCTTCGAAAAGCGCGCGGATGCGCAGTTCGCCAAGGAGTTCATCATCGCGCTGCCTGTCGAACTGACACCTAAGCAGAACATCGCGCTGATGCGCCAGTTCGTGGCGGAGCAGGTGCTGTCGCGCGGACAGGTTGCGGACTGGGTCTATCATGACGAGCCGGGCAATCCGCATGTCCACCTCATGACAACGCTGCGGCCTCTCACCGAGGGTGGATTCGGGCCAAAGCGGGTCGCGGTTATCGGTGAGGACGGGCAGCCGCTGCGCATGAAGTCCGGCAAGATCGTCTACCGGCTTTGGGCCGGCGAGAAACAGGAGTTCCTCGAGCAGCGCAACGGCTGGCTCGAGTTGCAGAACCAGCATCTCGCCCTGAACGGTCACGAGATTCGGGTCGATGGGCGGTCCTACGCCGAGCGTGGGATCGATGTCGTGCCAACCACCCATATCGGCGTTGCGGCCAAAGCCATCCAGCGCCGGGCGGAGCGCGAGGGGCGCGATCCCGACCTCGAACGGCTGCGCGTCTTCGAGGAGAACCGCGCCGAAACTCTCAGGCGAATCCAGCGCCGTCCGGAGATCGTGCTCGACATGATTTCGCGGGAAAAGAGCGTGTTCGATGAGCGGGATGTCGGCAAGCTCCTGCATCGCTATGTCGACGATGCCGGAACCTTCCAGCACTTGATGGCGCGGGTGCTGCAAAGCCCCGATGCGCTGCGGCTGGAAGGCGAGACGATCGACTTCGCCACGGGCGCGCGGGTACCGGCGAAATATACGACACGCGAGCTGATCCGGCTCGAAGCGGAGATGGCGCGGCGCGCGGTCCACCTCTCGGGCAGGGAGGAATTCGCGGTGAAGGCACCAATCATCGCCGCCGTGTCCGCGCGGCACACCAACCTCTCGGTCGAGCAGCGCACCGCCATCGAGCATCTGGCGTCCGGAGAGAGGATCGCGGCGGTTGTCGGCCGGGCTGGGGCGGGCAAGACCACGATGATGCGGGCCGCGCGCGAGGTGTGGGAGGCCGCCGGCTACCGCGTCGTTGGCGGCGCCTTGGCGGGCAAGGCGGCCGAGGGATTGGAGAAGGAGGCGGGCATCGAGTCGCGCACGCTGGCCTCCTGGGAGTTGCGTTGGAAGAACGGGCGCGACGGCCTCGATGATAGAACGGTTTTTGTTCTGGACGAAGCCGGCATGGTCGCCTCGCGGCAGATGGCGCTGTTCGTCGAAACAGCATCAAAGGCAGGAGCGAAGCTCGTCCTGGTCGGCGATCCCGAGCAGCTTCAGCCGATCGAAGCGGGGGCGGCATTCCGCGCGATCGTCGAGCGCGTCGGCTATGCTGAACTCGAAACGATCTATCGCCAGCGCCAGCAATGGATGCGCGACGCCTCGCTCGATCTTGCCCGTGGCCGGACGGCGCAGGCCCTGTCCGCCTATGGTCACCATGGACGTCTGTTCGGCTCGGAGTTGAAGGCGCAGGCGATCGACAATCTGATCGCCGATTGGAATCGCGACTACGATCCGTCCAAGTCGACATTGATCCTGGCGCATCTGCGCCGCGACGTCCGCGCGCTGAACGAAATGGCGCGGGCTAAACTCGTCGAGCGCGGTCTGGTCGGAGCAGGACATGCCTTCCGGACCGAGGATGGCGGGCGCAGGTTTGCCCCGGGCGACCAGATCGTCTTCTTGAAAAACGAGGGCTCGCTCGGCGTCAAAAACGGCATGATCGGCAGGGTCGTGGAAGCCGAGCCGGCGCGCCTGGTCGCCGAGATCGGCGAGGGCGAGGGCCGCCGCCGCGTCGAGGTCGATCAGCGCTTCTATCGCAATGTCGACCACGGCTATGCGACGACCGTGCATAAGGCGCAAGGAGCGACGGTCGACCGGGTCAAGGTGCTGGCAACGCTGTCCCTCGACAAGCACCTGAGCTACGTCGCGCTGACCCGCCACCGCGAGGATGTGGCGCTCTACTACGGCCGGCGTTCGTTCCAGAAGGCAGGCGGCCTGATCCCGATCCTGTCGCAGCGCCGCGCGAAAGAAACCACGCTCGATTACGAACGCGGCAGTCTCTATCGCGATGCGCTGCGTTTCGCCGCGAACCGCGGACTGCACATCGTCAAGGTGGCGCGCACGCTCTTGAACGACCGCCTGCGCTGGACGGTTCGTCAGAAGCTGCGCCTTGCCGACGTCGGCCGTCGGCTGCGCGCGCTCGGCGAAAAACTAGGCCTCATCGACAGCCGCAAACCCATCATCAGCACCGCACACAAGGAGGAGAAGCCCATGGTCGCCGGCGTGATGACGTTTCCAAAATCCCTCATCGACACCGTCGAGGACAGGATCCTCGCCGATCCCGCCATCAAGCAGCAGTGGGAGCAAGTCTCCACTCGCTTCCGCCTCGTCTTTGCCAATCCCGAGCGCGCGTTCCGCGCGACGAACTTCGACGCCGTGCTGAAAGATTCCGCCGCGGCGACTTCGACGCTCGCCCTGCTCGCCTCGAACCCTGACTCGTTCGGGGCGCTGCGCGGCAAGACCGGCCTGCTGGCGGGCAAGGCCGACAAACAGGAGCGCCAGCGCGCCGAGGCCAATGTGCCGGCGCTCAAGCGCGACATCGAGCGTTACTTACGTCTTCGGGCCGAGGCCGAGCACAAGCATGAAGCCGAGGAATGCGCGACCCGGCAGCGGGTCGCGATCGACATCCCCGCGTTGTCACGCGACGCGCGTCGCGTACTCGAGCGCGTGCGCGATGCCATCGACCGCAACGACCTGCCCAGCGCGCTCGAATTCGCGCTCGCGGACAGGATGGTGAAAGCGGAAATCGACGGTTTCAACAAGGCTGTCGCAGAGCGTTTTGGCGATCGCACATTCCTGCCGAACGCGGCCGGGGAGGCGAAGGGGCAGGCCTTCGAGAAGGCGGCGGCTGGCATGGATCCAGCGCGTCGTGACCAGCTCAAGGAAGCCTGGCCTGCGATGCGTGCGGCACAGCAACTCGCCGCCCAGGAGCGTGCCGCGCAGGCCCTCAAGCAGGCCGAGGCACAGCGTCTAACCGAAAGCCCGGGGCAGACCCTGAAATGAGCATTCGGCACCTCCCCTTGCTGATCCTGGCGGCGGGCGCCGGACTCGTCGCTGCCTTCGCGGGCGCTGGCTGGTGCGCCGGACTGCGCATCAACATGACGCCGAGCTATCCGCGGGGTCTCTGGCGGATCGAGCCGCTGGATCGTGAGGCCGCCGTCGGCGATCTCGTCTTCATCTGTCCGCCGGACACGGCCGAGTTCGAGCGCGCCTTTGCGCGCGGCTACCTCCGGCGCGGACTTTGCGCCGGGGGCTTAAGCCCCCTCATCAAGACCGTCGCCGCGATCGGCGGCCAACGCCTCGATGTGGCTGATCAGGTCTCGATCGACGGCCGTCAGCTCCCCGATTCCGATGTCCGGCATACCGATGCCGCCGGCCGTCCTCTCGCGCCGTTTGCCGGCGGCGTCATTCCCGCCGGCGAGCTCTATCTCCACTCCGACTTCGCAGGCTCCTATGATTCCCGCTACTTTGGCCCGATCCCATCATCGGGCATTCTCGGCCTCGCCCGGCCGGTCCTCGCCATCGGCCCATAGCTCCTGGCGCGGCGGGGCGATGGCCGGCGCCGCGGCCGCAGTCGGGGCTGCTGCCTGGTGCGGTCACCCACTCGCTCTGCCGCTCGCCTGCGCCTTCCCGACGCTTTGGGCGTTCGCGCCGTCGCGGTTGATCTCAGCGGCAGTGAGCGCGGCCTATTTCCTTGCGGCTTCGCGTGGGCTGCCGCAAGGCGTCGTCAATTTCTACGATACAGATTTTGGTGTTGGCATCGCCTTGTGGATCGGCGCGGCGGCGATCTTCGCCCTGGTCCACGCCGTGCTGTGGCAAAGGCGGCCGGGATGGGGGATGGCGCTTTGGTTTGGGCTCGGGGCGGTCTTGATGAGCGTGCCGCCTTTCGGGGTCGTCGGATGGGCGCAGCCGATCACGGCGGCCGGTGTCCTGTTTCCCGGATGGGGATGGTGGGGACTGGCGGCGACTGTGGCTATCCTGCTCACCATGACGACAGGCACATGGCCTGCCGCAGCGATCCTCGCGGCCGGCTTCTGGGCTTGGTCGGCGGCGCACTGGATTGCGCCGGCCCAACCAGACGGATGGACTGGTCTCGATACCAAGCTTGGACGCGGGCTCGGCCGGGCCCCGGACCTCGAGCAATCCCAAGCGCTTCTCCAGCGCGTGCGCGAAGTGGGCGCGGTCGAAGCCCGCGTTGTCGTGCTTCCCGAGAGTGCCGCCGGGCTGTGGACGCCGACCACGAGCGCCTTCTGGATGGACGGCCTTCGCGGCACCGACATCACGGTGATCGCCGGTGCCGCGATCGTCGATCGCCAAGGCTATGACAACACCATGATGGAGATGAGCGCCGGTCGCGCGCGCCGGCTCTATGGCGAGCGCATGCCGGTGCCGATCTCGATGTGGCAACCCTGGCTCGCATGGACGGGGCAGGGCGGAGGCGCCAGCGCCACGTTCTTCGGCAACCCCATCGTGGAGTCGGCCGGCCGGCGCGTCGCGCCGCTGATCTGTTACGAGCAGTTGCTCGTCTGGCCCGTCCTGCAGTCGATGCTCCACTCGCCCGACGTGCTTGTCGCGATCGGCAACGATTGGTGGACAGCCGGCACAGGCATCCTCCCGATTCAAAGAGCGACCACCCAAGCCTGGGCGCGCCTGTTCGCCCTGCCGCTCGTGCTCTCGTTCAACACCTGAAGGGGTTCATCATGATCGATGCCGCCACCATTCATCAATGTGCCGATCCAGATTTGAAGCCGGCGATCGTCGAGAAGTTCATCCGCGCCGTCGGATCGCTCGATCCGCTTGCCGTCACCATCCGCACTGGAAACCGCGTCATCCTCGTGACGCCGCCCAAGACGCCAGACGACGCCATGGAGTTGGTCCGCCGTTACGTCGGCCAAGCGATGGTCCGCGTCGGCGTGACCCAATATCCGGCCGGGCTCGGCATCAGCGACGTCGCCGAACTCAAACCAGATCTGATCGATGCCTGTGCCAATCTCAGGATGGGAACCGCACTCTTCGGCAAGGTCTATCGCATCGTTACGAAGTGGTATGGCGCACCGGTCGACGAGGCGTTCGGCGATGCGATTGACGCGTGGAAGACCGGTTATTTCGACGGGAAATACGTGTTCGACGAACCCGATCCCGGTAGTCTGCCGGTCCGCAAGCCTCAGCCGGACTCTGGCGACGAGCCCGTGGACGGGAATGACGCGGCGAGGTCCGCGAGCGGTCCGGTCAATGGGACCCCGCAGGAGCCGGACAACCCAAACAAGGCGGGCATCCGGATCGATCTGACCGGCATTGGTGTCAGCAAACCGAAATAGGCCGGCCTGCGGGTCGCGACAATGGGGGCTGGACAGCCAAGCCTGGTATAGGGGAGCTGCAAAGCAGCGTTATCGCCCATCAGCTCCGTAATGCTGAGATGCAGCCGCTCGGCGATCCAGCCAATTCTGTTCCGGCGCGGGGGACTCTTTTCCGATGCTCATCAGCAGGTGTCGTACGCCGTCAATCATCCGGCTCGCCTTTCATCTCGGTCGGCTGTTGGCCGGCTCAGACTGAGCCGGTTTGATTGAATCCGCCATATTCTCCACGGCTGGCGCCAGACCCCCGATCGATCTATAAGGAATCACAGGGCAGTACGCACTGCCTGGAGGTGTGGAAACCTCTGTCTAGCGGTTGGTGCCGGCCGTGACGGCATCAGGATCCTCTGACCTATTGGCCGGGGGCCTGTGACGTATGTCCAGGTGCCTCGGTGCTAAAGGTCGCAGGGCTGTCTAGACACAGTTTCCAACCCCCGGCTAGGGATCAAAGGATTATCGTCGGCGGGGGCGCACCGCGGACCAGGCCCGTGTGAGAGTTATGGTATCGATCAAGGATGATGAATCGCCCGGCACCGGGCTCAATTGCGATCTCGATCGCATCTTTGGCGGAATGACGCAACCGGAGATTGAACACCTGACCGTCGATGCTATTCGCGAATACCGGGTTAGCGTCGCGCTCGCAGAGACCGCCCGACTGGACTGGGCAGCCGCAGAGACTGACACAAACTGTGGCCCAGAACGCCGGGCGGAACTCCAACGAATTCATGAACACGCGGAAGCCGAACATCGGGCGCGCCAGCTTGTCTTGAACAACCTGATCGATCGGCTCGGCTACGTTCCAAAGGTACCGGCCGGATAATCGGCAAACTCGCAGACTTCGTGAATCAGCGCGCACCGGTGTGGGCGTCGTGGCTTCCGTCTTTGTCTCGCTCGGGGCATTACCCAACATGAGAGTGAGTGCTGCCCCGGGGCGCTCACGCCGGATCTAGATCAACTCTTTCTCCATGGCGATGCGGACGGCGTGCTGGAGATTGCTGGCGCCGAGTTTGTCGCGCGCGTTATCCAGATAGAATTGGACCGTTCGTGGCTTGATCCCAAGCAAGTCGGCGATCACGTTCATCGACTTGCCATATGAAGACCAGCTGAGTGAAATCGCTTCCTGCGTCGACAACGTCACATCCCCCGTTTTGAACGACGACGCAGACGCCAGGCTAAGATGAACATGAATGTAGGCGAGCGCCAATGCCGCCTGCATCGGGTCCCATGGCGGAACCTCGACCCGCCGACGATCTGATGCGAGCGTGATCATCGCGGTGCGGCCATAGCTTGTCCTGATCGGAATGGAAACGCCGGAGCGAATGCCGAAGTCAGTTGCCTCGGAATAGAATTGCCTGACCTCGCGCGAACTCTTGCGCACGTCGCGTTCCTGACCAGGCGAACATCCGCATGCTGCGTTTGGCGGTCGTTACGACAGGGTCAATGATCGTGTAATGCTTTGAAGATAGAGGTTCTGCCATTCCGCGGGATAATCGCTCAAAGCGACCACATCATCGGCGTTGATATGAATGTAGGCATAGCGATCGAAGCCAGATGAGACAGTGAACTTTTTGATCGCGTTGCGAATGGAACGCTCGTCGCGTGCGAGATCGATGGCGTCCATTAACGCCTGCAATTGCCCATCCAATTTAAGTTCCTCCCAGTCTTCATCTTCCGAGCGTCCGCGCGATGGCGACCTTGCTCGTCGGATGAGCGTCACGGTTCTGTCATTGTTCTGATTTGATGACCGTTTTGAGCGACTCGACGGAATTCAACCTCCCTGCTTTGCTTACTATTCACCCCGCATCTAATCGTGCGTCCCGGCCCTCTGCGTTCTGATCCGGCCGCAGCCCCAAACCTGGCTCTTCAACTCAAGGCTCAATGGTTGCCGCGGATCGGACGCTCGGGTCTGCGTTGGTCCTCGGCGTGAAGGCTATAGCGCTTTGCGTCGTGCAGACGAGCCGGGTGCCAACACCACGCGACCATTTCGTGCTGAAGCAGTAACGCGCGCTGCCCGGACAGACAAATAGGCACTTTTGGGTCGGTCATAGGAGAAGCCTATGGGGAATGTCTCGGTGGTGGCGCTGATGGCGGATGACCGCCGAAGATGGCCGCATCCTGCAGCCGCCTTATGGGTCCTGATCGGCTAACACATTCAACATGGATATGACGGCGGAATGCGAGTCTGCATGGAGCATCACCGGCGACAGACGAACTGCGCGAGCTGGAGCGCAGCACGAGGATGCGCGCTTCAGGGAGCTGGCTGTGCGGCGATCCAATCAGAAATGTTGCCGTGGTCATCTTGGTCTGATGTTGATGCCGGTCGGAGTTGGGTTTACCGGGAAGGGCTGTCGGCTTCGCTAACAGGTCCTGACTTCGCGGCGTCAGATAACCATGCCATGGCTGTTTTGCGACGGTGGCCTCTCGGACTCGCCACGAATGCCGACGTCCGTCGGCTGGATGACGAGCGTTGCAGTCGGCGAGGACGTAGTCTCGAGGCGTCGCTCGCGATTGGTCCGACAGTGAGATGTCCGGCTCTCGTGGTCGCGGGGGGTGATCAATCCTGGGCTGGAGCTTCGATTGGAATGGCAAAGCCGGACTTTACGCGGTCCAGGATAACCATCGTCTTGAAGCCCTTAATGTCTGGGTTCTTGTAAAAGAATTGCTGGGTGAACTCCTCATAATCTTCCATGGTGCGGGCGGTCATGTACAGGACCAAGTCGGCATCGCCGGTGACGTAAAACCCGTTGACGATTTCATCGTTCGTTTTGATCGCCTTCTTCAACCTGTCGATGATGTCTGAACGCTCGCGCTCCAAGGTCACCAGCACAAGCATTTGAATTGGCCTTCCCGCTGCCTTCGGCGAAACGATTGAGACGTCTGCCTCGATGATACCTTCGGAACGAAGTCTCTTCAGTCGTCGTTGACACGCGGTGGCAGAAAGCCCCGCCATCTCGCCGATCGCATCGGAGGTTAGACGGTTGTTCCTTTGCACGATCTGGAGGATACGGGCATCTATTCGGTCGTAGGGCATAATCCGCTCCAGCCTAAGGTGGATTTAGTTCTGAAAACTTGCCAAGAAGCAGAAAATCATCCCAAGATAGAATAATACGACGAAAATCTGCGCTCGAACAGCAAGCTAACGAGCAGGGATGGTGCGGGCGAGACTGGAACAGCCGTGGGAGCACGGTTGCCGTTGGCGTAAGGCGGGCAGGGCATCACCAACGTGCGCAGCTTCTACGTCGATCAGGTCATGTCAACTTGGTGAGACAAGAAGCTCACAGATGATCTTGCGACGGAGCCGGAACACCTCGCGGTTAACAGCAAAAGTGGACGCTGGATGCTCGCCTCGATGCGCCGCCGTTCAAGAATTTTACTTCGGTCTTCGGCGAACGGTTCCGATGTCGACAATTGCTTCGACTTCGCTGGTCGGGGCCGTTAGCGCCTCTGGCACTTCGCGCTCTCAGCGGATCGGAACATCACCACCGGCTGACGCGCACTGTTGACTGACGCCACGGCGATTTCGCAGATTGAAAGGCAGACGAAGCGATTTGGAACGCGGGTTTTCATGATAGCCGACGGCAAATTTTCCTTTCGGCCCGCACGTCGGGAAGATGCGGAAACGGTTTTCAACATCACCAAGGCGTCGATCGCTGGGCTTGCGGGCGCATCCTACTCGCGGGCTCAAATCGAGAATTGGATGGGGGAGCGTACGCCGATATTTTACGAAGGCCTTATTGCCAAGGGACGGATGACCGTGTGTCAGCGCGGAGACG
The DNA here is from genome assembly GCF_020889705.1 of Bradyrhizobium altum. Taxonomy (GTDB): domain Bacteria; phylum Pseudomonadota; class Alphaproteobacteria; order Rhizobiales; family Xanthobacteraceae; genus Bradyrhizobium; species Bradyrhizobium altum. The sequence goes on from NZ_JACMYP010000022.1 coordinate 21,887, forward strand.
TCGTGGTTGCATTTGTCGACGTCGAGCCTGGCGAGGTAACCAGATTGTTCATACTGCCCGAGGCAGCAGGCGTCGGACTTGGCCGGCGGTTGCTCGAGATCGGTATAGCGCAAGCGCGCTTGGGCCATAGCGGGCCAATCAGGCTTGAGGCGACGATCAACGCCGAAGGCTTCTACCGAAAATGCGGCTTTCGCAGCGTGGGCCGAGGCTCGTTCTCTCACGGTCTCGGCGGCATGCCTATTGAGGTCATATACATGGAGCTGTGAATTTCGACGCACCACGCGGCCGGATTGCCACGACACGGGGCACCTGATCAGATACGAGGCCCGGTCAGCCGACGCCGGTTATGCTGACGGGCGGCCAGGACGTTCGATACCTATGGATGCGCGCTCCCGGGACGAGGTCAGGGCGATGCAGCGCGCGCTCATGCTGCTGGGCCCGCAACTGCAGATTGCCTCAATTTGAAATTTGCACCCGAAAGCCCGACGGAATGGGTAGACCATCGCGTGGTCATGGTCCTGCGTCATGGGGCTCCATCGGTATTGCTGCCCGCCGGTTACCCTCCGTAACCGCTTGTTCCGGAGTTGCGCAAAATCGGCCATGGCATACCCTCTTACCCTTGTAGTTGGCCAGCGTTTGAACCAATTGCGATGCCGCACGCTCCTTCCAGTCCTCTTCGATCACATCCAGAGTGCCAAGCGACCCCAGCGACAGCTCCACCAATTCGATAGCGCGCTCCTTGTTGTCGATTTCATAATAATACTGAGCGACCGCCTCATACGAGCCTATTTTCACGCCGCTACCGCCGCGGGGGTTGAGCTTGAGGATATTGTGCCGCGCACGTCGGGCCATTGCGACGGAGTGTGCTCATGATGCGTGATGATGGACCATGTCCATCTCCTGGCAGCGACCGACATCGCCCAGGTAGTGGACTCCGTCGCTTATGATGAGACGAGCGCGGGCTCGACCGCTTGCGCGTGCGCAAGTTGCTCCGGCGGTTTGAACGTTGCCAAGACCTTGTCCGCTGGCTCACCCGCCAGATCCGAAATGAACTTGACTATTTGCTGTCGGCTCTGGATACCGAGCAACGGCTGTGGCTCCGAGAGAAAATCGAAGAACGCGCTTCCGATCTTTGCGTTGACAGCAGCGGCTGGAAATAGCAGTTCCGCATGCGCTGCGTATTTCTTATCGCCGAGAAACAGCCGAGTAACTTCCGTCGCGGCCTTGGCGCGGTGGTCCCAATGCTTGTCGAATTGATCCTGCAGCCATTCGTAGGTGATCCTGTCCTTGTGCTCCTTCAGCGCGCGGATCAGTAGCACGGATTGGACAACTGCATTTTGCGCGCCCTGACCGCCGAGCGGATCAAAGGAGACTGCCGCATCTCCGATTGCTGCAACAGCGTGTCCGTTTTTGGTGCGGGCGACGGCGCGTCGAGCAGTCGGTGAGACCGCGCCGAGAAGCCAGGAGTGTGGATCCTCGTGCAAGGGTTTCAGCTGATCGATCAGCTCCGCATCTTCCGGGAAATAGGTTGCGAACAGCTTCACCACGGCGTCGCGCGCGCTCTGAGGATCTTTTACGGTGTTGAAGATGTCGATCCAGGGGCTGCCGGGCTTGGCGAAGCCAATGAACGCCCGGGTGGCGCCGAGATCCTTGTGCAGATAAGGACCGAAGAACGTCTCCCCGAAATCGGCATGGATGTTGAACCAGTTGTGCCTGGCGCCGTCCGAGCTGCGATAGGCGAACTGATGATCGGCACGATCCAGATCCTTGAATGTTGCGAGCAACAGGTGCCGCTGCGGTTCGGCGTAGACAGTGCGATCGGGGTCAACCGGGAACAGGGTCGACAATCCGCCCTTGCCCGTCGCAACGAGGGTAAGATCGGCGTCTGCTGCAATTGCGTCCAGATCTTCCGTCGTGACCGTACGCACGACGAACTTTCCGCCTCGCGCCAGGAAGCGACCGAGGCGGTCGTCGGCACGCAGCCGCGTATCCACCGCCTGCGCCCGATAGTTGAAGGGACGGTCGAACTCGATAACGGGTGTTCGGGTTTCGCCGGTGCCGGAGAATATCCGGACGCTCATCCCTGTGCTGGTTCCGGCGTCATAGAGGTCCTCGATGACCTCGGCATCGTATTCGAGGGATTTGCCGAAATAGACAGCCGTTCCCGTAGGAGGCACATCGTTGCGTAGCGACGCGCGGTCCCGGTCGCTGTAAATGGTGACGTCAAATCCTGCGTTGACGAGGCCAAGTCCGGCCGTCGTTCCGGCTAGACCCGCTCCGATAATTGCGACTGTCCGCTTGTTGGACACTTGGCTCTCCTGATGGAATAATGGATTGGTGGCGATGGGGGGCGTGCCTCTCGGCACGGCGTAAAGCGGTCAAACGAGCGCCTGCTAACTGGCGTGTTGTCGTGTGGAACGAACGCCGGCACTCCAGGCATATGGAAGCGCCGCGCCATTCAGCTCGTACGCACCGATTGCGCGGAGTTTGAAGATCGCGGGGTTGTGGGAAGCGATGGTACGTGCGTTTCGCCAGTGCCGATCGATGGCGAGCTTCTCCGAGCTGAGGGAGGCACCGCCCACCTCGAAAAGCGTGGTCACGGCGTCGAGCACGAGCTTGATGACCGTCACCTGCGCCTGCGCCGCCGCAAGTTCGGAGGCATCGAGCTGCTGCGGGTCCTGGTGGCGACCATCAAGCGTCTGCGCGAGCTCGTCGACCGCGGCGAGAACCGTTGCTCGCGCGCCAAACGCGGCGCTGAGGAGCTGGCCGATGACCTGCTGCACCAGGGGATCGTTGCGTGGCAGGTCGGCGACGGCATGGGTGAACGTGCGCGTTCGTGCTTTGATCCAGTCGCTCGTATCCGCCGCGGCGCGTTTCGCGATCCCTGCGAGCGTGGCGAGCAGGATCAGCTGAACATGGGCCGTTCCAAATACCCGGCCTTCCGTGCCGTAGCCGGGACCGATGATCCGATCCGGGGTGACCGTGACATTCTTGAACTCCGCCGTGCCGCTTGCAGTGAGCCGCTGGCCGAAGCCGTCCCAGTCGTCCTCAACGTTGACGCCTGGCTGGCTGGTGTCAACCAGAACAGTAACCCGCTTGCCGTCTTGGTCGGCCGCGACGAGAAGGTGGTCGGCGTAGAGTGTGCCGGTCGTGTAATACTTCAGCCCGTTGAGCCGCAGCGCGGCTTCTTCCGATGTGACGGCGGTCCGGTAGCGATCGACCGCACCAACGCCTGGCTCGGTGACGGCGACCCCGACAAGCGCGCCGTTCGCGATAGCTCCGAGCCATCGTGCCTTAACTGCCTCATCCTTGTTCAGCCGCAAGTCTTCGACCAGGTTGAAGTGTGCGCGTAACGCCTGCGGCAGGTTGGAATCCGCGGCCGCGAGCTCGATCAGCAGCTCGAACGTCTGGCGGAGCGTCGCGCCGAGCCCTCCGAACTCGATCGGCACACGCAAAGCTCCGAAGCCGGCTTCCTTCAACAGCCTGATTTCCTCGATCGGTAGCGTGCGGTTTCGCTCGCGCGCGACCGCACCTGCCGCGATCGTCTCGAAAATTGGAGCGAAACGCTTGTGAAGGGCGTCGTCGCTGATGCTCGGTCTGCCAGGATGAATGGTCATCGTGCTGCGTTTGCTGGTTACATGAGTTCTTGGATGGATGGAATTGTTGTCTCGAAGAATACCCCGCTCGCGTGCGAGGGCCAGACTGAATTTCTGTTCGGATGCAACACAATCGTTTGGGGCTTCGCGTCGCGCGAAGGAAAATCTGCTGTGTGAGCTTGCCGATCGATGTCGCCTGAAGTGACGCAACGGTCGGCGACAAAGACTGCGATGCTCGCGGTTATATCGATCGCGAATGAAGTCTTCTCCGTGACCCCCCGATCGACGCGTCGGATCGTGTCGAAACGCGATCGATCGAAGCACGTTGTTGTCGCAGCTTACATCGAGTGTGCCGCATGATCTGAACCTGCGACGCAAAGCTGAAAGGAGCCAAGAGCGAATTCTTCATCCTGCAACGGGATACCACGAAAGATGCGTGTCGAAAAAGATCGATAAACGCGATGGACGATGGATCGCGTGTTGTGGCGAGATGTCGCGCGAAAGAGCCAACGGTGTCGCGCTGAGCGACGCCACGGAGATGTGTGAATGGCGCGACAGATTCGGTTCAATGCATTCGACATGAATTGTGTCGGTCATCAGTCTCCCGGTGTCTGGGCGCATCCGCGAGACCGCTCCTACAAGTACAAGGATCTTGATTATTGGCAGGATCTCGGGCGAACGCTGGAGCGGGGGATATTTGACGGCATCTTCATCGCCGACGTGATCGGCTACTATGACGTCTACAAGAACTCTCTGTTCCATGCGCTCGAGCAGGCGGCGCAGATCCCCGTCAACGATCCCTTGCAACTGGTCGCGCCGATTGCCCTTGCAACCGAGCATCTCGGCATCGGCATCACGGCATCGACGTCATTTGAGCATCCCTACACGTTCGCGCGCAGGCTCTCGACCGCGGATCATCACAGCAAGGGCCGCGTCGGATGGAACATCGTGACCTCGTATCTGGAGAGTGGAGCCAAGAACATCGGCCAGGGCGGGCTACGCCGTCACGACAACCGGTACGAGGTGGCGGCCGAATATGCCGAGGTGCTCTACAAGTTGCTGGAGGGGAGCTGGGAGGAGGGGGCCGTTCTGCGCGATGCCGGGAAGCGGATATTCACCGACCCTTCGAAAGTTCATGAGATCGCCCACAAGGGCCGATACTTTGACGTGCCGGGCTATCATCTCTGTGAGCCGTCGCCGCAGCGGACGCCGGTGCTGTATCAGGCCGGAGCCTCCGGTGCCGGCAAGGCGTTTGCTGCCGGGCACGCCGAATGCGTGTTTGTCGCTGCTCCGATCAAGCCGGTCCTGAAGTCCTATGTGGCCGAGGTGCGGCGGCTCGCGGCTGAGGCCGGTCGCGATCCGCGCAAGGTGCTGACCTACAATCTGGTCACGGTGATTGTCGATGAAACCGACGCGAAGGCGGAGGCAAAGTTCAGGGAGTATCAGCAATACGCCTCCTATGACGGCGCGCTCGTGTTCATGTCCGGATGGAGCGGCATCGATTTCGGACAGTATGCACCGACCGATCTGGTCAGGAAGGTCGAGACGAATGCGATCGTTTCCGTGGTCGATCATCTCGCCAGCGGCAGCAAGTCCTGGACCATCGAGGAGCTTGCGCGCTGGGGCGGCATCGGCGGGCTCGGCCCGGTGTTCGTCGGTTCGGCGTCGACGGTAGCCGATATCCTGCAACAATGGGTGGAGGAGACCGACGTCGACGGATTCAATCTCGCCTATGCAGTGACGCCGGAGACCTTCGAGGACGTTGTCGATCTGCTGGTTCCGGAGCTGCAGAAGCGTGGCGTCTATCCGACCGGCTATCGTCCCGGCACCCTGCGGGAGAAGCTGTTCGGAGACGGCCCGTATCTGCCGTCGAGCCATCCGGCAGCAAGCTATCGCGACATCCAGGCGGTCAAGCGCCGCGAGCGCGAGACGGCCAGTCTGGCCCCGCGTCAGCCCGTCGAGGCGTGATGTGCGATGGCCGAACCGGTTCTGCAACTGCGTGACGTCTCGCTTTCGTTCAAGGGGATCAAGGCGCTGAATGCGCTCAGCTTCAACGTGGAGCGAGGCGAGATCTGCGCGCTGATCGGGCCAAACGGGGCCGGCAAGAGCTCGCTGCTCAACATCATCAACGGGGTCTATCGGGCCGACAGTGGCAGCATCACTTTCAATGGCGAGCAATTTGTCCGGATTCGCCCGGCGCGAGCCGCGCATTTGGGCGTTGGCCGGACCTTCCAGCACAATGCGCTGTTCCGGCATCTCAGCGTCCTCGACAACGTGCTGGCCGGACTGATCCGGCATTGCCGCGCGACCATTGTCGAGCACGCCTTCGGCATCGGCCGCGACCGGCGCGAAGCGCGCGAGTTCAACCGGCGGGTCGATGAGATCGTCGCCTTTCTGGACTTGACCAAGCACCGTGACAAGGTGGTCGCGACACTTCCTTACGGCGTTCAGAAGCGGGTCGATCTCGCGCGGGCCCTGGTCGGCGGACCGAGCCTGCTGCTGCTCGACGAGCCGATGGCCGGGATGAACCAGGACGAAAAGCAGGAGATGAGCGGCTTCATCCTGGAGACCAACACGCGCCTTCGCACCAGCATCGTGCTGATCGAGCATGACATGAGCGTCGTGATGGGGCTCTCGCATCACGTGGTCGTGCTCGATTACGGCCGCAAGGTCGGGGATGGCTCTCCGGAGCAGGTGCGCAGGAACCCGGACGTGATCGCCGCCTATCTGGGCACAGCACATTGAGGTCCAGATGAGCTTCTTCGTCGAAACGCTGGTCGGCGGCCTGCTTGCGGGCGTCATGTACTCGCTGGTTGCGATTGGATTTGTGCTGGTCTTCAAGGCATCCGGCGTTTTTAATTTCGCGCAAGGGTCGATGGTGCTGTGTGCGGCGCTCACCTTCGTAACCCTGCGTGACAAGGGCCTCGATTTCTGGCTGGCCGCGCTGATCACGCTGTCGGTCATGGTGGTGCTCGGGATCGCGGTGGAACGCGTCGTGTTGCGGCCGCTGGTCAACCGGCCACAGATCACGCTGTTCATGGCGACGCTGGGCGTGTCCTTCATGATCGAGGGCGTCGCGCAGATCGCGATGGGCGCGAGCGTGCATGAACTCGACCTCGGCATCGTCGATACCCCGATCGAGATCGGCGGAGTCCAGGTCAGCCAGTTCGACCTCGCGGCGGCGGGCACAGCCGGCATTCTCGTGATCGCGCTCTCGATCTTCTTCAACAAGACGCGCATCGGGATCGCGCTGCGCGCGATCGCCGACGATCCGCAGGCCGCACTCTCGATCGGGATCCGGCTCCAGACCTTGTGGCAGATCGTGTGGGGCGTCGCGGGCTTCGTCTCGCTGGTTGCTGGTCTGCTGTGGGGTGCGCGCCAGGGCGTGCAGTTCGCGCTCACCCTCGTCGTGCTCAAGGCACTGCCGGTGCTCATCATCGGCGGATTTACGTCGATGGCAGGCGCGATCGTCGGCGGGCTGATCGTCGGCGCCGGCGACAGCCTCGCTGAAATCTATCTCGGAAGCCTGCTGGGAGGCAGCGTGTCGACCTGGTTCGCCTATGTGCTGGCGGTCGCTTTTCTTCTGGTCCGCCCGGCTGGCCTGTTCGGCGAAGCGCCGATCGAAAGGATTTGACGCATGTCTGCGATCGGCACCGATGCCATCGAAGGGTTCAGCGCTACGCGTGACACCGCCCGGGTTACGCGGGATCGGCTGCGCGTCGGCTCGGCGGTTCTGCTGCTCGCCGCACTGGTCGGCATTCCCCTGGTGGCCAACGACTACTGGCTCAATGCCGTCCTGATCCCGTTCCTGATCATGTCGCTCACCGCGCTGGGGCTGAACCTGCTGATGGGCTACGCCGGGCAGGCCTCGCTCGGCACCGGCGGGTTCATGTCGGTCGGTGCGTATGCGACATACAATCTGCTGCTGCGCCTGCCGGAGCTGCCGTTGCCGGTCAGCCTGCTGCTCGGCGGCGTCATCTCCGGGCTGGTGGGCATCGTCGCTGGGCTGCCGAGCCTGCGGATCAAGGGCTTCTACCTCGTCGCATCGACGCTGGCGACGCAGTTTCTGCTCGAATGGCTGTTCAATCAATATGGCTGGTTCTCGAACTATTCGACCTCAAGCTCGATCTCGGCGCCACGGCTTGCGATCTTCGGCCATGATCTCTCGAGCCCGACCGGTCGCTATTTCCTGACGCTGGCCACCGTCGTCGTCGTGACTGTTGTCGCAACGCGGCTGGTTCGCAGTCAGACCGGCCGGACCTGGATGGCGATCCGTGACATGGATACCGCGGCTGCGGTGATCGGCGTTCCGGTATCCGCCGGAAAGCTGAAGGCGTTCTTCGTGAGCTCGCTGGTGATCGGGATCGCAGGTGCGCTCTGGGCCTTTGCCTATCTCGGCACGGTCGATGCGCGCAGCTTCAACCTGGATCGTTCGTTCCAGGTGATGTTTGCGATCATCATCGGCGGCATGGGCAGCATCAGCGGCAACTATCTGGGCGCCGCCTTCATGATCTTGCTGCCGATCCTGCTCGATCACGTCGGCGGCGGGTTGTTCGGAGGCGCGATCGATCCCGGACAGCTCGAAAATCTTCAGAAGGCGTTGTTCGGCGCGCTGATCGTCTGGTTCCTGATCAAGGAGCCGAGAGGGCTCGCAGCACTGCTGTCGCGCGCATGGACGCAACTGGCCGCGCGCCTCGGCCGCTAGCAAGCAACGAAACCATCAAATGCGGGCGTGAGCCCCGACGTGAATTCTGCATCAAATGGAGGGTAAGCAGATGTCTTTACGGAAACAGAAGCGGATCATGAGCAGGGCGATCGGCCTGGCTGCCCTCGTTCTGTCGGCGGCGGCCATCGGCACCACCGCCTCGGCGGAAGACGCAAAAACGCAATACTTCCCGCTCGCGACGTTTCGCGTCGGTGCCTATGCATCGAGCGGCATTCCGGTCTGGGCCGGCGAGATCGATTATTTCCGCTACATCAACGAGGTCGAAGGCGGCATCAACGGCATCAAGCTGGTCTGGGACGAATGCGAGACCAACTGGGAGGTCGAGAAGGGCGTCGAATGCTATGAACGAGTGAAGGCAGGCAAGAACGGTTCGCCGGTGCCGATCTTCCTGCCGCATGGCGATCCGATTTCGAAGGCACTGACCGAGAAATCGGTGGCCGACAAGATTCCGCTGGTCACGATCGCCTATGGCCGCACCGAGGCGATCGACGGGCGGGTGTTCCCGTACAGCTTCCCGGTCGTCTTCAGCTTCTGGAGCGAAGCCTCCTCGGCGGTCAATTTCATCGCGGAGAAGGTCGGCGGCAAGGACAAGCTGAAGGGCCTCAAGATCGCGACCGTCTATCACGATTCGCCTTACGGCAAGGAAACGCAGGTCCCGCTTGCCCACCTTGCCAAGACGTACGGCTTCGAGGACATCCAGATTCCGGTGCCGCATCCGGGCAATGAACAATCGGCGCAATGGGCCAAGATCCGCCAGCTCAAGCCCGACTGGGTATTCTTGCGCGGCTGGGGCGTCATGACGCCGGTTGCGATCAAGACCGCCGCCAAGGTGGGCTTTCCGGTCGATCATATCGTCGGCGGGATCTGGTCGGGCTCCGAGGAGGACGTTCGCCCTGCCGGCGCCGTGGCCAAGGGCTATCTCGCAATCACGCCATTCCCCGCCGGCGCGAATTTCGAGATCCATCAGAAGCTCAAGAAATACATTCTCGACAAGGGTCTCAGCGATCTCAAGGACCCGAAGAGTTTTGGCTCGGTCTACTACAATTCCGGCGTCGACGAGGCGATCGTCGCGGTGGAGGCGATCCGGACGGCACAGGCGCATTTCGGCGTGCGGCCGATCAATGGCGAGGAAGCGCAGTGGGGCCTCGAGCATCTCGACCTCTCCGAGAAGCGCCTTGCGGAAATCGGCGCCACCGGTCTCCAGCAGCCGCTGAAGCTCTCGGCGAAGGACCACGAGGGCGGTGGCGCGGGCAAGGTGCTGCAGTGGGACGGTGAGAAGTGGAACGTGGTGTCCAACGGTTGGGTGAAATCCGACCGGGACTTGCTGCTGCCCCTGATCTATGAGCGCGCTGCCGCCTACGCCAAGGAAAAGGGCATCACACCGCGCGATGCAACCAACTGATGTTGCCCTGAAGGATCGTCATGACCGCGTCGCAGTTTCTCGAAGTCGATAACATCGAGGTCCTCTACAGTCAGGCGATTCTGGCCTTGCGCGGCGTTTCGTTCAGGGTCGAAGAGGGATCAATCGTTGCTCTTCTCGGCGCCAATGGCGCCGGGAAGACCACTACGCTGAAGGCAATCTCGAACCTGCTCGCGTCCGAGCGCGGACACTTGAGCCGTGGCGCAATCAACTGGCGCGGCGAGATCACCAGAGCGCTCGATCCGGCCGACCTTGTTGCCAGGGGAGTGGTCCAGGTTCTGGAAGGTCGTCACGTCTTTCCTCAGCTCACGGTCGAGGAGAACCTTCGCAGCGGCGGGTTTGTGCGCCGGCCGAGCCGTCGTGCGCTCGCCGACGATCTCGAACGCATCTACACTTGGTTTCCGCGGCTCAGACAGCGCCGCGGCGTGCGTTGCGGCCTGACCTCGGGAGGCGAGCAGCAGATGGTTGCGATCGGGCGCGCACTGATGACGCGTCCGACCCTCGTGCTGCTCGACGAGCCTTCGATGGGCCTGGCGCCGATCATCGTGGAGGAGATCTTCCACATCATCCGCGATCTCAACAGAAACGAGGGCGTCAGCTTTCTGCTGGCCGAGCAGAACGCCCATCTTGTCCTTCAATTTGCCGATCACGGTTACGTCCTCGAGAACGGCAAGGTCGCTGCGTCAGGCACGGCAGCTGATCTCGCCGAGCGGGACGATGTTGCCCAATTCTATCTCGGTGCCGCAGCGGCCGGAACGGCGGCCGTGGAGCCGGTCCAGACCACGACTGTATGAGCAGGAGCTGCGCGTCATGGCGATTCGTTTTGGATATTGGATGCCGCTCGGCAGCGGCGGCTTCGTCATCAGCAACGTTCCGCAGCGCACCGACTGGACGCTCGACTACAACGCTTCTCTGGCGCGTGAGGCCGAAGCGCTCGGCTTCGAATATGGCCTGGCGCCGGCGCGCTTCATCGCGAGCCATGGCTGGGAGCTGCAGCAGGAAGCCATCACCTGCACGGCAGTGCTCTCGGCTCAGACCAAGCGGCTGAAGCTGATCAGCGCGATTCACACCGGCTTCTGGCATCCGGCCATGATCGCGAAGGTGGGGGCCACGATCGACGTCTATTCCAAGGGGCGGTTTGCCATCAACATCCTCACTGGCTGGTTCAAGGACGAGTTTCGCGCCTTTGGCGAGCCCTGGCTGGAACATGACGAACGGTATCGCCGCTCGGAGGAGTTCATCCAGGTGCTCAAAGGTCTCTGGACGCAAGACCGTTTCACCTTCAAGGGCGACTTCTACAGGATTAATAACGCTTGGCTAAAACCGAGGCCGATCTCGCAGCCACATCCGGAGATTTTCCAGGGCGGCAATTCCAAGGCCGCGCGCCGGATGGCCGCGAAATATTCGGATTGGTATTTTCTCAATGGCACCACGGTGGAGGGCGCCAAGCAGCAGATCGACGAGGTCCGCGCGCTCGCCAAGGCGGAAGGCCGCACCGTCAAGTTCGGGCTCAACGGCTTCATCATCCAGCGGCCGACCGAGCGGGAAGCGCTCGAGCAACTCGAGGCGATCATCGCCGGCGCCGACCCCGAGATCGTGCAGGCCTTCGCCGACCAGGTGAAGCAGGCTGGCGCATCGACAGCCGAGAGGATCGGGATGTGGGCGGACTCGAGCCACGCCAACCTGGTTCAGCCCAATGACGGCTTCAAGACCCGTCTGTTCGGTCCCCCCGAGCTGATCGCGGAGCGTATCCGTGCCTATGAGGCGATCGGCGTCGACATGATCCTTTGCGCCTTCCTGAATTTCACTGACGAACTGCCGGCGTTCGGGCGCGAGGTGATTCCGCTTTTGAAGTCGGTCAAAGCCGACTGGGTCCACGAGTCCGAGCCTGCTTGAGACGACTGCATCAAGATTTGGAAAAGGAATGAGCTGCGATCGCGGGCCAATCCGAAACGAAGCGCTCGCAGAGACGGCGATCGGCAGAGCATGCGTCGCTATTTTCGTAGCTTGCTCGACACGCTGGAAATCACGACGCATCATGATCCCGCATCCTCGATTCGGTGCGCGACCTGCACGATGAAGCCGCCGCCTGAGCGCCAGATCGCGCGCGAGGGCGCTGATCCCGACACCATCCGAACGAGTTTCGCACGTCGATGGAGGCTGCGGTGTCGCCCATGACCCAGTCTCTCCGGTTGCGCCAGAGCCAGCCATCTGGCTCCGCCGAGGCGTCACCGGGAACATTGAGCCTGGAGCCCGCGCCGCCGGGCTTCGATACTCCCCATTCGGTTGATCGCAGCGTTTTCGGGCAGTCGCTCCTCGAGCCGCCCGATGCTGACCGTCGCGAGCTGGTGATCGCGGACTGCTCGGGTGAGCTACATGTCCGGTTGCGCGACGAGCAGGCCGCCCCGCCGGCCTGCCGTGCTTGTACCGCTCGACAGCATGGGCGCGCTGCGGGCGCACGTGGCGCTACATTTCGCGCGTTGCCTTGCCGGCCAGCGCACCGGTTCTCTACCGGCGGCCTTGCGGCTGACAGCGTTTCAGAAGCGGCGATTGATTCAGCTGCTTCACGCCTTCGACGTCCACGACCTCGGCGGCGGTCCGCGAGACGTGGCAGCGAAGGTGCTCGCCTCAGACCACGCCCATCGTCGTTTGGTCGACTGGAAGGATTCGCACGCCCGCCGTAGGGCGAACCGGCTCATTCACGATTCGATCGCGCTCGTCGAGCGCGGCTATCTAAAACTCCTGCGCGGCCTCTGACCAGCACTTCGATCTCTGCAATTCGTGCGCCCAATGAGTCAACCCGCGCCTCGCTGGCAACGCTCGGCTTCGCCCGGTTGCGCTGTGGGGGGACACAATCGAAGGCCGAATTTTCGTCCATCCCCAACGCCAAAACTCTACGCAACTCTGGCCCCGACATGCCGCGACTTGGCTGCGGCGCTTCAAGGCAAGACGGAGATCTCCTATGCTCGACCAGACCGCGCAGCTCACGACGCGCTATGTGCGCACCCCCGGAGCCGCGCGCCACCTTGGCCTCTCGCGCGTGCGCTCGAGAAGCTCCGCTGCCACCGCAACGGACCGACCTTCCGCAAGCTCGGTGGCGGGGTTGTCTACGCGATCGCCGACCGCGAAACCTCGGCTGATCAGGCTGCTTGCAGCTCAACGTCGGACCCGCGCCACGTCGAGGCGCGCGCCGCCGGCAACGCAAATCGTTGAGGCTGCGCTTGCTCATGTCGTCGCGCCGCCTCATCACGCCGAGCGAGCGAAGCAAGCTCGATCCGTTCGTCATCGCCACGGGCGACGCCAGCCCGCGCGATCAGCGCGGTCTGATCGAGTGGCCATTCTTCTCGCTCGCCAAAACCAAATGCAAACGGCGTTGGTGGCAATGAGCAACTCACGGGTATTGCGAAAAGCCCGTGAGTCTGTGCTGAACAATTGACCGTAATTTACTTTCGATCCCCAACGAGGAACGCGGTGCCGATACCGGCTGCGCTTCCGATAGCCAGAAGAGGCCCCAAATAGATGAATATCGGGCTTGTCCCCGCCAATGTGATGATTGTGCTGGATGCTATTACGGCCGCGATAGCCGTCCAGGCGTAACCACCATCTTCAACGGTTTCGTTCTCGGAAGTTTTGTCGGCGTCTCGAATAGCTGCGACGGCTCCTTGCTTAAGGCCAATGAAGAAGAGGAGGGTCGCGACCGCGCCCAATGCTAATACGATGTGATATATCGACATTGCCGCTCCTTTACGTTCTTGCTGTTTCGAATTGGCTATCGGAAGCAAGAGCCGTGCTATCGCCACCGATTTCACTTCGGACATTTCGTAGCGACGCCATATCGAATTTCCGGCCATCCAGCAGGCCTGCGATAAGAACCGTCCCGCCGCTCACTCCCAAAGTCGTGAGGGTGCCCCAGAGCTCGCCATGGAAATAGCGTGCCGTTTGACCGACTACGATCGCTAGCACGACACCCGCTACGAAGCCGATTGTATTGGTAGGGGGCCAGACGATTGCTAGAACGAATGGCACCAGGATTGCCGTTCGTAGGGAGGACTCCGTCAACACCAACGAGGTGAAGTCAATGCCGGTGAGCAAGATTGCCAAGCCGACCGCTCCACCGGAAAGGATCGAAACCTTTGTAATCAGGAACAAGCGGCGCTCGTTCGTGTCCGGCCATAGCCTGTGAACGATGTCGACTGCGACGACGGAAGAGAGTGCAGAACTCGCAGCATCAACGCTGGAGTATGATGCGGCCAAGATGGTCAGGCAATAAAGAAGGACAAGGATCACGGGTAACCCAAGGTGAGACACGATATGCGGGCCGATTGCAACGATGTCGCCGCCGATATCCGCAGGTGTCAAACCGTACGCTATGCCAACGAGGCCGAGCATGCCCGCAGCGATAGGGATGGGATAGAAGAGTGCTCCTGCCCAGAAAAATACCCGTGTGACTTCACGGCTTCGGATCGACCAGACTTTCTGCCAGAGAGCCTGGTCCCCGACGGCAGTGAGCAGACCGAATGCCAAGGTGATTCCAAATCCAGCGGCGGCATCGGCTCGCAGTACGCTCAGGTTCTGGGGATTGGCTTCACCCACAGCAGAAAACACTGCGTCCGCTCCCCCGGGTATAAAGTGATACACGGCAACGACCACAATGGCGGACGGTACTGTCAGCATCAGCGTGTTCAATGTTCCGGTGATGACGCTGGTCCACAAACCGCCAAAGTAAGAATACGCTAATATGCAAAGGATGCTGGCGGTCGCGGCGAATTCGGGCTTAATCCCAAAGACGACAGACATCACAATCGACAGGCCTTTGAGGTTAATCAGTATCGCCAGCAGAATGCTGAGAATGACCGACAAGGTCACCACGCCAGACGCAAGCTTGGAGTCGTCAAAACGATGCTTGATGAATTCTGCAATGGTGTACCCATTCGGCATGCTCCGGCGAAGGATGCGCGCAAACGGGATCATGGCCATGACCGCGAAGCCGTTCGGAACGACGAACCAGAGTAGCCCTGACAAGCCCCACTGGAACGTCATCCCCGCGCTCATCAAGACCGCCATCGCGTAGGTCCAAGCCGAGATAACGGCACCCACTCCGAAGCCGAACCCCACTTGTCTATTGGCGATGATGAAACCATGAGTGTTTCGCACGAAGATGCGCTTGATCATGTAGGACAGCGCCAAAAGGACCAATGCCAGCGCGATCATTTCCAAGTAGCCATAAAATTGGGGGAGGCCCCCCGAGACCAACAATCCCTTATTCATGCGTCCCTCTTCTCACATGGTTTGGCCCAATCAGAATGTGCGGATGTGCGCAGCCAGCCGCGGCCGGCTCGGCCCCTAGGGACCGGCAGATTGCCAACAGATGATTGTTAACAATTAAAGCTCTACAATATGGATGGGTTTGTCAAGGGCAGGCTCATACCGTCCTATTTGACATTGCGCCGTCGCGCGTCGGGCATTTGTGGAGCTCTTGGCCGCCGCACTCTTGGCCCCCTCTTTGGAATACCAAGTAGTTCGGGACTAGTACCGCCGGGGGGGGGGCTTTGGGCCACTTGCAACGCAGATCTACTTGGGGATAGCGACCCCAGACATGTCCGCGAATTGAATCGCAGGTCGGGCTTGAGTCTTATCATCCGACGTGAAGAGTAAATGCTGTCCGAGCGCACACGCAGTGCGGTCGTTCGAACAACCCCCGCCCGTCTGGCCATCGAATTAAGCCGCGCGCTGGTCACGGCTCCTCAAGATCGGGAGCTCTCTAATCTTTCGGCTTAATTTTTTGACGTAGGAGCGGCTTCCACTGGCTCCCGCTCACCCACTGCAAGGAATTCGGCGAGCTCGCTATTAGAACGGTGGAAGAAGTCCCGAAACGCTTGCTCCGCAGCATCCCCGTCGCCCTTCAGGATTGGCTCAATAAGTTCATAATGGCGTGCGACGATACCACCCTCGATTCCGACAAGACGGTTAGATGAGGCGATATAAAGTCTCAATTGATTGGTGATGAGGTCATAGTGGTGAGCAAGCCGCTCGTTACCCGATAAGCTGACGATCATCCTATGCAAAGCAAGATCAGCCGCCAAAAGGGATTGATTTTCATCGCGAGCAGCATCTTCCATAGCACGGAAGACATTCATGAGAGCGGTTCTTCCAGCATCATCAATTCGCTCGGCTGCGAGACGTCCCGCCAGGCCCTCAAGGCTCGCGCGCAAGGTACCCAGCTCCCAGACATCGTGTGGGGACAAAGTTGTTACTTCCCAGCCCGTATAGGGTCGCTGCACGATCAGTCCTTCAGAAACCAGCCGTTGCAAGGCGGCCCGAATGGTTCCGCGTGACAGACCGAACTGCTCAGCCAAACTGATCTCGGTAAGACGTGCGCCCGCAGCTATTCGGCCAGACACGAGCGCATCGCGCAATCTGTTCGCAGCAACGCGGTCCAGGCTTTGTTTCGTCGCTGGCTCCAGGTCTGCAATTCCACTCATGACATTCCCCCGCGTCCACTTTTTCAGTTGCCTTTTTCCATGGAAATCAACTTTTCAGTCGACTTTTTCTATGAAAATCGCCAAAACTGTCAATTGTCAACAATTAACTTTGTCTGATAAAGAAATCAGAGAGGTCCCTGGCTGTGAACCTTTAGCTCTGACGTTCCTGCCTAGAGCGGATCAGGGCTTTTCGCCATCGCGCCATAGACAACCATTTCGCGTTTGGCCTCCCTAGTTTTTGGTGGGACCTGCATGGAGAGCCGTTTGAACGTCGATCACATCCTCAGTCCCCAGAGCCACGTATCTCTCAAAGCTGGTCGTATCGTAAAAGCCGAAGCCGTTCTCGTTGCCATTCCTTTTCAGAGCGATGCAAAGCCGGTTTGGAATTTTACCGGCGCGCCAAAAAATACGTTCGACACCATGCTGGTCAGAATCGAGACCGAAAACGGTTTCGTCGGCTGGGGAGAGGCGTTCTCACGGACGGAGGATGTCGCTCTCAAAAACCTCATCGAAACCAAGATCTTCCCTCTGATCGTCGGCGAGGATGCGGCCGCAATTTCTAAAATCAAATTCAAGCTGGAGTTCGGGCTGCAGAATTTCGGCCGCGTCGGCCCGACAATGTATGCCATCTCCGCGGTTGACATTGCTTTGTGGGACATCGCGGGTAAGGCAGCCGGACTGCCGCTGGTGGACCTGCTTGGCGGGGCATTTGCGCAAAATGTGAATGTCTATGCCAGTCTGTTGCGCTACGACAGCCAGGAAGGCGTGGCAACTGCGACCCGTCAAGCGATCTCCCGTGGATATCGATATATCAAATTACACGAAGTGAATTACCCGGAGATCGCAGCAGCCTGCCAGGCGGCCGAGGGAAAGGCCTCCATCATGCTGGACGTGAATTGTCCTTGGTCCGTGGCCGAGGCTCTTGCGATGGATGCTCGTCTTGCGGACCTCGGTCTTCTCTGGCTGGAAGAACCCGTCTGGCCACCGGAGAACTATCGTGGCCTTTCGCGCATTCGCGCCGAAAAGAACCACCGCATTGCCGCTGGAGAAAATGCCGGCTCACTTCACGACTTCGCTGCGATGATCGATGCACAGGCGATCGACATCGCGCAGCCCGACGTCGCCAAGACGGGCGGTGTTACGGAATTGTTGAAAATCTCAGCACTATGCGAAGCAAGCGCGGTCGAGTTCGTGCCGCACTGCGCCCTCTTTGGCCCGGGAATGATCGCTACCCTTCACATTAACGCCGCACAACGCAATGTGCCTTTGCTGGAACGACTTTACTGCGACTTCGAAGCCGAACTTTTTGGAGGCGCTACCATCCCGAAAGAAGGCAAGCTATTCGTTCCCCAGGGCTCGGGACTTGGAATTGATCCCGACCCCGAGGTCATCGAACGTTACCGCGTCAAATGATCGACACACATTTGATTGGACACGGCGTTGAAGTTCGATCCCGCCCGGCGAGCAGATCTTGTCGCATAGGTTGCCTATGACAATACCAATACGTCTTGCCATGAGTTGGGAAGAGTGGATCAAACAAGATGCCATTGCTCTTGCGGAGCTGATTCGAACCAAACAGGTCAATCCACGGGAGATCGTGGCGCAGGGAGCGGCGGCGGTCGAGCGTCTAAATCCTCAGCTCGGCGCCGTGCTCGAAGTCTATGAAAATACACTTGAAGATATCCACGTCGACGGTCCAGACAAGAACGGCAGGCTTTACGGCGTGCCGATGCTTCTCAAAGACCTCGGTTCTAGCCTCAAGGGACGCAAGCAGGAGGCAGGGTCGAAGCTCTATCGCAACCGCGTGGCGACATCGACCGATCCGGTCGTCGAGAACCACCTGTGCGCTGGGCTGATTCCAATCGCGCGATCGACCACGCCTGAATTCGGAAATTCATTTGATACCACCACCGATTATCTCGGGAAGGTCGTGGTCACCCGTAATCCGTGGAACTTGGATCGAACGCCAGGAGGCTCCTCGGGAGGGTCGGCAGCAGCAGTCGCAGCAGGGATCGTTCCGATCGGCACATCGTCGGACGGAGGAGGGTCAACCCGCATTCCCGCATCATTCTCCGGGTTGGTGGGGCTCAAAGCAAGCCGCGGGCGAGTGCCCCAGCCGCTCGCACAAAATGAGTATATGAGCCGACACACCATAGACGGCGTTCTGACGCGTAGCGTCCGCGACACCGCGGCCATGTATGATTACCTCACGCGCATCCCCGATGGCGGCGCGTTCATACCCATGGGAGCCCCCGTCGCATCTTACTTGTCGTTGACCTCCCGCGATCCGGGCACGCTCCGCATCGGCCTATCGAATGGGCGCTGGGGACGCAGCACGGAGACGATAACCGAGGTGTCGGAGCGCGTACAAACTGTGGGCGCTCTACTGGATAAGGTTGGCCACAGCGTGGAAGAAATTGACGACACCTCGATCTGCGATTGGGACGGCATGTGGGACGGCTATGTCACGACCTGGATTTCAAGCAAGGCCCAGCTTCCGCATGAGGCGGAAAAACAACCAATCAACCCTCGCAGTTTGTGCCGTTCAACCGCCGTCCAAGCGCGTTCACTTCCATTGCGAATACGTCTCGAAACAATCTTCTTTTCGTTCGAGCAGTCCGGAGACTCAATTTGAGGCGACATGATCGCTCCGTCGCTGCAGACGATGCAGCTTGCTACATGAACATCAGGAAAATCAATCGAAGTAAAGAGGACCCGCTCGCGGAGGACCGGCTCGCGCGCGAGCCGGTCCGAGTGCGGCCACTGCCGTATTCCAGCGTCGAGCAATTTCGGCTGTACTTCCGAAACAAGTGCGTTCGTGCTTCCCTACCACCACCGTTCAGCATGGATGTCATGCTCGGCAAACAAAAATTGAAAACACCTGTCGCGCGTCTCCATGGATAATGAAGATCCTGGTTCGAGATCAAATAAGCCGATCGGATGTTCGCCCTCCAATCTATCTGTAAGCATTTTGAGAAGCGAGGCGGAAAGCCGTTTCCTGCGCTTCAAGAGGTCAATCTTGAAATAGGAGCGGGTGAATTCCTGTCGATCATTGGTCCGTCCGGTTGTGGGAAGACAACCCTGCTGAACCTTATCGCCGGCTTCATCGAACCGACCTCTGGCCGCGTGCTGAAGAAGGGCGCCGAAATCGTCGGTCCCGGTCCCGACCGCACAATGATGTTTCAGGACTACGCGCTGTTTCCCTGGCTCACGGTTGCCGACAACATCGCTTTTGGCTTGGGAGCGCAGCGGTTATCGGCATCCGAGCGAGACGCGCGTGTGCGTCACTTCATTTCGTTGGTCGGCCTGGATGGATTTGAGAAAGCGTATCCGTCTCAATTGTCAGGCGGCATGCGACAGCGGGTGAGCATTGCACGCGCCCTTGCCCCCGATCCTGACGTCGTGCTGATGGATGAGCCATTTGCCGCCCTGGATTCGCTGACACGCGACCGGCTTCAGGAGGAGTTGCTCGCCATCTGGTCCCGCGCCCAGAAGACATTCGTGCTGATCACGCACAATGTAGAGGAAGCCGTGTTCCTAAGCGATCGGGTCGTCGTGATGGGGTCTCGGCCCGGGCGCATACACTCGGTCATTGACGTCGCGATCCCGCGGCCGCGCGCACCTGAGATCCGCGTCCGGGATCCCTTATTTCTGGATATCAAGCACGAGGTGCTGGATTTGCTTGGCCGCGTCACTCCGGCCGTGGAGCGTCATTGATGTCCTTGTTGCAAGCTAACGCTCACTCACCAGAGCGCGGAGCCGCTGCACCGACCGATGTTGGCCAAACCAGACCGACCACGTTCCCGTTTGCCGAGGCGAAATATTTCCTCCCGCTGCTGGTGGTGCCACTTCTATGGGAGATCGGCGTCCGGTCCGCGATCATCAACGCAAATCTGTTTCCGCCGCCATCCGCGATCGGGGCCGCGCTGATAGATCTCGCGCGCGCCGGTATGCTGTGGCGCGACGCCTCTGCCAGTATTCTCAGGGTTCTGGTCGGCTTTTCGATCGCAACGCTCGCGGGAGTCGGTCTCGGCCTTCTTTTAGGGCGCCTATCGTTGCTGGCCCGGTACGTGCTTCCGCTGATCGAGGTGATTCGTCCGATCTCCGTCATCGCATGGATCCCGATCGCGATCCTGTGGTTCGGCCTCGGCGACCGACCCGCCTGGTTCCTGATCGCCCTAGGCGCGTTCTTTCCAATATTCACCAATACGTACGATGGCGCCCGCTCGCTTGCCGATGTCTACGTGCGCGTCGCGCGTTGCTTTGGAGCCCCACGGGCCTTGTTTATTCGCCAGGTCCTGCTCCCGGCGACGGTACCGCATATCCTCACCGGAATGCGCATAGGGCTCGGCACCGGCTGGACTTGCGTCATCGCCGCCGAACTGGTCTCGGCGACCTCAGGCCTTGGCTACATGATCCAGCTTGCGCGGACCACGATCGAGACCGAGAAAGTTCTCGCCGGCATGCTGGTGATCGGCTTGATCGGCTTTGCCATGAATAGCCTGATGCTGCTTATCGAGCGCCGACTTACGGTGCGTCAGGGGCTGCCAGATTGAATTCCTTTAGACCATTGGATGGGGTGATGTCATGAGACGCAGAACGTTCCTGATCGGCGCGGGCACCGCCATTGGCGGCCTTTCCACAGGCTTCCCGATGCCGGCGATCGTCGCGGCCCAGAGCAAGGCGTTGACCAGGATCACGCTCGGCTATCAGAGCCTCTGGGCCGGTGGTGGCGAAATCTTCGAGGCATTACGCCATACGAACATTCTCGAACTCAACGGGATCGAGGCCGAGTTCAAGACCTTCACCTTTGGCGGACCGCTGGGTGAGGCGGCCGTCGCTGGCAGCATCGACAACATCTATGCCGCGGACGCGCCCACCTTGCGCGCGATCTCTCGCATTCCATCCTCCAAGGTGCTGCACCGAACGCACGATCAGCGCTTTGGTATCGTCGTCCGCAACGATTTCAAGGGCACGACGCTGGCCGACCTGAAGGGAGCGAAACTGTCAGGGGCGTTCGGGACCACGGTGTTTCCCCGAAGCATTCAGGCGGTCGTCGCGGCCGGGATCAAGGAGCCGTTCAAGGACATCACGATTATCAACCAGGATATTGCCGAGCAGGCCGAGTCCCTGAAGAGTGGGCTCGTCGATGCCGTCACCACGTGGGATCCGACTTATGAAAGATTATTGCAGCAGAAGATCGGCAGGGAGTTGTGGCGCGATCCAAAAGGCGCCTCCGGGATTCAAGCATTGAGTGGGCCCTGGCTCGCCCGCAATGGAGAAGAGGCGGCGATCCGATTTCTCAAGGCATGGATCTTAGCGGTATGGTGGACTTCGAACAATCTTCCCCAGGCTGACGAATGGTTTGCGCAAACCTCGCGCCTCGACGCCAGCCTGCTGCGGGCGGCAACCGATGCCGATCGTTATCTGCGCGCGCCAGTAAAGGACGTCGAATCGCTCGACTTTGTCGTCTCTGATGCTGAGATTTCGGAAAGTCAAAAGGTCCTTGACTTCCTGCACGAGCAGAAGCTGCTCACAGCGCGCCTTGAGGCTGCATCCTACTATGACCGCGGGCCCCTGACCGTCGCGCAAAAGCAGATCGCAGCCGGCGATTTCCCGGATCCCGCCAAGATCAAGGTCGTGGGCTGACGGTGAGAAATGGGATGGCCGCAGCGTCGTCGCCGCCTGAATCGGAACTGAAATGAATCGAGATCCTCGCTTCCACGGGACGCCATCCCCGGCGGACTTCGACGAGAGCCCGCTCGCGCGCGTGCTGCGCCGGCCGATGATCCTCGGCCTGTTCCTGCCCACCCAAAGTGGAGGCTGGTCCGCCTCGGCTGCGCCCCGCTCGACATCGTGGGAGTTCGACTACAACGCGGCACTCGCGCTTCGTGCCGAGGAGCTGGGCTTCGATCTGGTGTTCGGCCTGTCGGAATGGGTTCGTGCCGGAGGCTATGGCGGCAAGATCCGTTTCCGGGAGGATTCGATCGACCCGTTCATGGCCGTCACGGCGCTCGCAGCCCTCACCAAACGATTGCTGTTGCTCTCGACTATCCACATTCTTTACGGCCCGTGGCACCCGATGCATCTGGCTCGTTTCGCGGCCACCGCCGATCACATTTCCAAGGGACGCTTCGGTATCAACGTTGTGACCGGGTTTTCTCCGACAGAGCCGCTCATGTTCGGCATGCGTCGCCAGGAACATGACCTTCGCTACGAGATGGCGGATGAGTTCATGTCGATCGCGAAGCAGCTTTGGCAATCGGAGCACAATTTCACATACGAAGGCCAGTTCTGGCGACTTGAAGATGCGTTCGTGCGCCCCAAGCCGCGCTATGGGCGGCCCATTCTTGCGAGCGCAACCGGGTCACCAGCGGGCTTCTCTTACGCAGCGCGCCACTCGGATCTCGTCTTCATCACAAGTCCGGCCGGCGCTAACGTCCAGCGTGCAATTGAGGCGCTGCCGGCGCATACCGCCAAGCTCAAGGCTGAGTCGCAAAGCTTCGGACGCAACATCCGCACCATCATAAATCCAATGATCGTTTGCCGTCCGACGGAAGTAGAGGCGAGGGCCTATTACGACGAGATCGTCCGCCTGGCGGACATGGAAGCGGCTGTCGGCTATGCCAACCATTTCAAGAGCGGCGACACCAAGGCTTGGACCAACCATGTGCCGCGTGAGCGCATTCTCGGCGGAAACGTGCATCTGATTGGAAGCCCGGAGCAGGTTGCCGATTGGCTGATTGCCCTAAACAAGGCGGGCTGCGACGGAATGCAGATCTCGTTCTATGATTTTCGCGACGACCTGGAATTCTTCGGCAAATCTGTGTTGCCGCTGCTGCACCAAGCCGGGGTCCGATGATCAGTCTCCTCAAATCAGTAATGCCCCCTCGCTCAATGCCGCCGACTGTACAACGAGCCGCGGCCTCTATGAATGGGCAGTAGCCTGGCATCAAGTTCGCTCAACGACGATCGAGACTCCTACTCACGTCGCCGTGCGCCGCCTTGATCACCGTTTCTGATCCCTTAAGGGCGGTGTTGGCGATGCTCCATCCTTGCAAGCCCGATGTCTCTCGCACGTCGTCATCGGCCGCGGCAAGGATTTCCTCGGCCCAGTGCTTCAAGCAAGCGGTCGAGGTCGAGGTTTGGAATCCATCGTGTCATCAAGTGCTCCAGTTAGGTTGATGCGTAGCAATGTGCGCCGCATCCGCCGCGATTCGTACCGTCTCTATTTGTCCTTGTATGGGGGATGTGATGACGACGCAGGAAAACGTCTGCATTCTGTCCTCGAAGGCCTGCCGCCTGGCAAAGTGCCGATTCGCACGCTGCACGTCGGACATCCTAGGTCCGTTGATGCAGAAGAAGTCCGGTTTCAATCCGCCGGAGTTTGGCTCGAGCGCGAACCTGTCGGAGAGAACGCCGTTGCTCAAAGGTGATTCGATCGCAGAGCGATTGTCGCAAGTTGAGCACTATCGTCCGGACAACGTCGGTGCATGAAGGCGAATGCAAAAGCGCTCGCGAGAGCGGCAACATAGCAGAACCGTGTCAGACCGGTAGACATCTTTGGAAGGACATTCGCACGTGGGCGGATATCATGTTCCCAACGAGAGTGGTGCACCCCCCGGAAGGGCGCGGGACTTCTTCTGCGCTGGTTTGCTGCATGACATCACGCGACACGCGACCCAGTCGCTGACGGCTCGCAATTCGTCTCGATTGACGTCTGAGTGAGAGAAGCACATGACCGAAACACAATATCCCGCGCTTCCTGAACGAAAGACCGGTTGGCCTCGCCGCCGTCTGCTGCAGATCCTGGCGGCCGCATCCGTGGCACTCCCGGCCGGAGTGGCTTTTGCGCAGAGTGAATCGAGCGGAAGCCGCGGGGCTCGGCCCAAGGAAATCCGCTTCGCCTACCAGCGCGGCGGCATCCTGGTCGTTGCGCAGCAGCAGAAGGTGCTCGAGAAATTCTTTCAGCCGCACGCGACCGAGATTGTCTGGAAGCTGTTTTCCTACGGCAACCCGGCGCTTGAAGCCGTCAACGTCGGCAGCATGGACTTCTCCTCATCGGGGAACACTCCCATTATTTTTGCGCAGGCCGCCGGCTTCGATGTGCAGTACGTCGCGGCGCAAAGATCGGGAGATGGCGGTGAGGGGATTGTGGTCCTTCCACAGAGCGGAATCCGGCATGTCGGTGAGCTGAAAGGCAAAAAAGTCGCGGTGGCAAAGGGGACCAGCTCTCACTATTTTCTCGTCGCAGCGCTCCAGAAGGCTGGTCTCGGGTATGAAGACGTGACAGTTGTGTTCCTCGCGCCATCTGAGGCGCCCGGAGCGCTTTCGCGCGGCGATGTCAGCGCCTGGGTGGTCTGGGATCCCTATCTGGCGCTGGCCGAGCAACGATTCAACGGACAGGTCATTGACGCACTAGGCCCCGACATCAAATCGTATAATTTCCTCGTCGTGCGGCGCGGCTTCGCAAATGAGCATCCCGAAGCGTTGAGGGAGGTCCTCACCCAACTTCGTCCGATCGGGAGTTGGGCCCAGGATCATCGTAACGAAATCGCGCAACAGCTCGCCGAAATAACGGGAATCGAGCTGGAAACCCAGCACCTCGCTGCGCAGCGCGCCAACTATGCCATCACGCCACTAACCGACGACATCATCGACAGCCAGCAGGAAGTGGCCGATCTGTTCTTCAAGCTTGGGCTCATTCCCAAAGCCATCAAGATCCGCGATGCCGTCTGGAATTGGCAGGCCTGAGGCACTCGCCACGTAGAATTTTGCCGGATTATGCGCTGGAACCGTGCCAGCTGGTTAGTAGGACGACGATGATCATCGACAGTCATGTTCACGTAGGAACATTTCCTTCCGTCGAAAGCGCCGGACATCTGTTGTCGTCAGCGCCCGATGTCGTCGCGTTTCGAACGCGTCATCGCGAGCTTTACGAGCGGTTCGCACACGAGGAGCCTCTCGACAATGGCGAGACGCTGATCGGCGACATGGACAGGTTCGGGATTGGAAAGGCGATCGTGCAAAGCCGACCGGGTGTCGGCAACGATCTGGTGGCGGCGATCGCAGCGCGTCATCCTGGGCGGCTCATCCCCATTGCCGTCCCGACGCCGTGGCCGACACCGATCGATGATCCGCGCGAACCGCGCAACATGATGTCCCCCAAGGGGGTCGCCGCCGAACTGGAGCGTTGTATTGTCGATCTCGGAATGGTCGGCGTGGGGGAGATCTTCGTGAGGCGCCTGACACGCAGACTCCATCCCGAAGACATTGCAGATGACCTTGCTCCGATGATGGAGGTGATTGCCCGTCACCAGGCCAGTGTCCAGATTCCCACGGCGTGGACCCAGCTCCCCGGCGGGCTCTACTACGGCGATCCCATATGGGTCGACGAGGTAGCGAGCCGCTATCCTTCGGCGCGCGTTATCCTGACCAAGATGGGCAGGGGAATAGACCACTACTTCGAGAATTGCCTGTCGGTGGCGATGCGGAACGAAAATGTCTATCTGGAGATATCCGGGTCGTCGTCGAGCCATTTGAGGCGAGCCTTGCAGGCGATTGGCCCGAAGCGGCTGCTGTTTGGCACGGATTGGTCACCGGTCTGGAGGTTCGTCCGCGATCCTGCACCGGTGGTGCTGAAATCAATCCGCAACGTCGAAGAAGCGACCGAGGATCCGGACATCAGGCGCCAATTGTTCGGCCTGACCGCGCTGAGCTTGTACGATGTCGCGATCTCGAGATGGGAACGACATAGACAAGGTGCTAACCCTTGAAGTGGATGACGCGCCCTTACAGGATCGAAACATGCCAAGCACGCGGATAACGAGGCTCGGCACCGCGTTGCTCTTCATTTCGCATGATCTCGGCGTGATCGAGAATCTCGTCGACCGGGTACTCGTATTCCACAACGGCCGCATGGTCGAACTGTTCATGCTTCAGTGTCAGCCGGTCGACGAGAACATGGAGCGCTTTGGCGAGCACGTGATTCCGCGCGTGCGGAGCTTGCAGGCGAAAGCCGCCTAGGCGCCGCGTCGACGGTTTGAATTGCTCTCACCGACGCGATGGGCCAGCCGGCTTTATCGGATTGCACCGATCGAAACATTTCATTGCGCCGCTTTCGGCCGGTAGCAATCGTCTATGATCGCGACGCAATTTGCCATGGACACGAATTGGTCGCGACCATTACGTTTTGGCCACATCATTGCTGCGAGCGGCGACGCGACTGCGACATTGATATGAGAGCTTCCACACCAAGATTTCGAAGGTTGTCCTGATGAGCTTCCGTCCCCTGCACGATCGCGTGGTGATTCGTCGAATTGAAGAGAGCAACAAGACCAAGGGAGGGATCATCATTCCCGATACGGCGAAGGAGAAGCCGCAGGAGGGAGAAATCGTCGCCGTGGGTAGCGGTGCCCGGGACGAGACTGGCAAGCTGCTTCCGCTCGACGTGAAGAAGGGCGACCGGGTTCTTTTCGGCAAGTGGTCCGGGACCGAGGTCAAGATCAATGGAGAGGATCTGCTGATCGCCAAGGAATCCGACATTCTCGGCGTGATCGCCTAGGACTCACTACCAACCCTATTCCCCACGATGTCATGCTTCGCGGTCCGGCGCGAGGTAGGGACAGTTTTGCATGAAGGACAATGCACATGGCTGCAAAGGATGTGAAATTCTCTGTCGACGCCCGCGACCGCCTGCTGCGCGGCGTGGATACGCTGGCCAATGCCGTCAAGGTGACGCTCGGCCCGAAAGGCCGCAACGTGGTCATCGAAAAGTCGTTCGGTGCGCCCCGCATCACCAAGGACGGCGTGACGGTCGCCAAGGAAATCGAGCTCGAGGACAGATATGAGAATATCGGCGCGCAGCTGTTGCGCGAGGTCGCCTCGAAGACCAACGACCTCGCCGGCGATGGGACCACGACCGCGACGGTTCTGGCGCAGGCCATCGTCCGGGAAGGTGCAAAGGCCGTCGCGGCGAGCCTCAATCCGCTCGACCTCAAGCGGGGCATTGACCTCGCGGTCGCGGAGGCGATCAAGGATATCGAGAAGCGGGCGCGAAAGGTGCAGTCTTCGGAAGAGGTCGCTCAGGTCGGCACGATTTCGGCCAATGGCGATGCTGCGGTCGGAAAGATCATCGCGAACGCGGTGAAGAAGGTCGGCAACGACGGCGTCATTACGGTCGAAGAGGCGAAGAGCCTGGATACCGAGCTCGACGTCGTGGAGGGCCTGCAGTTCGATCGTGGTTATCTTTCTCCGTACTTCGTCACCAATTCCGAAAAGCTGCTGATTGAGTTTGAGGATCCTTATCTTCTGATCCACGAATCCAAGTTGAACTCGCTGCAGCCACTGCTTCCGGTGCTCGAGGCAGTCGCTCAGTCCGGCAAGCCGCTGCTGATCATCGCCGAGGATGTCGAAGGCGAGGCGCTCGCCACCCTGGTCGTCAACCGGCTTCGTGGCGGCCTGAAGGTGGCGGCCGTCAAGGCTCCCGGATTTGGCGATCGGCGGAAGTCGCAGCTCGAGGACATCGCGATCGTGACGGGCGGTCAGACGATTTCGGACGAACTTGGCATCAAGCTCGAGAACGTGACCTTGTCGCAGCTCGGCCGCGCCAAGCGGGTGCGGATCGACAAAGAGAACACGACCGTTGTCGGCGGGTCGGGCAAGCGGAAAGATATCGACAGCCGGATCGCGCAGATTAAGGCGCAGATCGAGGAAACCACGTCGGACTATGATCGCGAGAAGCTGCAGGAGCGCCTCGCCAAGCTCTCGGGCGGCGTCGCCGTGATCCGCGTCGGCGGAGCGACCGAAATCGAGGTCAAGGAAAAGAAGGACCGTGTCGACGATGCGCTCAATGCGACGCGGGCAGCGATCGCCGAGGGCATCGTGCCGGGCGGCGGCGTCGCGCTGTTGCGGGCGAAGACCGCCATCGGCCGGCTGAACCATGGCAATACCGATGTGCAGGCGGGGATCAACATCGTCCTCAAGGCGCTGGAAAGTCCGATCCGGCAGATTGCCGAGAATGCCGGTGTCGAAGGTTCGATCGTGGTCGGGAGGATCCTCGAGAATAGGTCGCCAACGTTCGGCTTCAACGCGCAGACCGAGGAGTATGTCGACCTGATCGAAGCCGGCATTGTCGATCCGGCCAAGGTCGTGCGCACTGCGTTGCAGGACGCAGCGTCGGTCGCGTCGCTGATCGTGACAACGGAAGCGTTAGTGGCCGAACTTCCAAAGGACAAGTCGGGAATTGCGGCTCCGGGGGCGGGGGGAGAGTTCTGAGCGGCCCAGCCGGCAGCATCGCCGGTTGATCGAGCAGAACGGACTGTCGCGAGGGACGCGATCGAATGGCGGCTTTGATCGGATATCCCTCGCGACGGTCGCTTCGTCGCGACGACCAGCCGTTGAGACGGCCTGAACTGAATATTGAGAAAGTGAGATGGTGTTACACGGAGGCCGGAATTAACCACTCAACCTGTCGCGATGAGCTTTCCGTGGTACACTTAAAGAAATCAAGCGCTTGGTCCAGCTGATGTCCCTGCAGCATCCGTATGTTTTGTTTTTCCGGCTGTCACCGAGCTGCGCCATGAAGCCGAGATCGGCCATTAAAGTCGTAGCGGCAGGCTCGGGTCGATGGGAGAGGTCGCCGGCTGCTGCGTGAAGCGCAGACTCGAGAAGTCTTTGCTACACTGCAGGACTTTACGGTGCGCGTGTTGTTTTGTTTGGCGACAGCTTGCCGGCCCCCGCGGGGGAATTAGGATGCCGACATTGCAACCGAATGCGGATCGGAAAAGGTGACAGAAGCAGCAAGCTCAGCGCGGATTATTGATCTGGCCGCGTTCCGGTCGATACGACGCCAGCAGCGGACTGAACCCGGCACGCCATTCTGGCGGAACGATGCTGCGTCGATGGGCAGCTTCGCGACGCCGCTTTTCTGGTTCTGGCCGACCTGGGTGTGGATTCCTGCGCCGGTGCCGGCAGCGACGGCCGTGCGCTGGGATGCTTCATGAGCGGCGGCAGCGTCGCCTCGTCGCCGGATCAGGACCGTCCATCCGGCATCAACCCGGAACTGCCGGCCATTCTCGGGCGCAACTTGCGGAGGTTGCGAACAAGCCGGGGGCATTCACTTGAGCGGCTCGCCAAGCAGTCCGGAGTAAGCCGAGCGATGCTCGGCCAGATCGAAATCGGAAAGAGCGTTCCCACAATTGCGTTGCTGTGGAAGGTTGCCAACGCCCTCCGCGTGCCTTTCGCCAATCTGCTTCAGACCGAGGTTGCGCGGGGACCCATGGTCCTGAGAAGCAGCGATGCCAAGCTGCTGTCATCGAGCCAAGGGCAATTCACGTCGCGCGCTCTGTTTCCGTTCGATGGCAGTCGGCAGGTCGAGCTCTACGAGCTGAGGATCGGTCCGCTCCACCGTGAGGCGGCGGAGCCGCACGCAGCGGGAACGCGCGAGAACCTCTTCATCGCCAAGGGCGTGGTTGAGATCACGGCCGGCCTCGACAAGCCGCAGACATTGGCCGAAGGGGATGCCATCCTGTTCGAGGCAGACGTGCCGCACGTGTACAGGAACCTGGTCGCCAGCGAGGCGGTCCTCTACCTCGTCATGACCTACGCCGAGACCGTAGCCTGAAAGCAAGCGGGCCGGGCGCAAGGCCGGCCCGCTGTGTCCCTTGTCAGTGCGTGACCTGTCAGGCGGCCTTCATCGGCATGCACATCATCATGCCGCCGCAGCACATCATCATCGGCATGCCCATTTGCATCATGTTCATCATGCTCTCGCAGCACTTCATGAACATGTCCTTCATGGCCGGAACTAGCGCTGCTCCAAGGCAGGTGCCTCTTTGTCCTCTTCAAGACGATAACGGAAGTTGCAGTGGTCGGCGCCGGCCATGATCGTCTGGGTACGCGTCAACTTGAGCCGCGGATCGTAACCCCCGCAGAACGCGCCGTCCCGATTGCACGATAGGAGATGGCCGATGGAACTGAGGCCCATCTCACGGTAGGTCTCGGCGTAGCGACAGCGATGGACGTTGAAGTCGAATTGATCGTCCGTCGCTGCGATGACCTCGATCGTCAGAGCATCGTCCTTCGTCCAGAGGGGCTGGAGCTCCCGAAACGACTGCATGTTGGTGCCGCCGGGGGAGCGCGCGGCAAAATGCTTGCCGCTGGCGATGGCGGCGCGCCGGATCGCCAGCTTGAGGACAGCTTTGGCCTGGTCCTCGCCGAAGTGCTCGCACATGACGGCGTAGATGGGCGCAATAATGCCCGCCTCAATCTTTCGCCGTTCAAGAATTCCAATTTCGTTGTCCGACGGAGAACCGGCCGGCTTTGCGTCAGCCGCTTCGGTTTGATCGGTCATGCAACTCTCCATTTAGCTCTCGATCCGGTGGATCTATTGGGGGCCGGGCGGGACAGAAGTCGTCTGACGCGCGGCTGCGGCCTGGCAGCCTTATGCAAGGCAAAGGCTGCTTGAATCCGCATAATCAGATCGGCTGATAGAGCCATTCTCCTTGGACGCGGGTCAAGAACGTTTACAAAATAAGTACGTGTGGTTCGGTTCGGCGCATTCCGAGCCGTGGACAATGGAGCTCTACGTAGATCGGCGGCTAGGGGGCAGCTTTTTGTTGCCGATGGACAGTTGAGACGCCAGCTTACGTAGCGCCGATCCGTCCGAGAGGGTCGATGACCGCTGGTCGACCTGAGAAATCCATTGTCCGGTTCGATGGCCCGAAACATGGATCGTCAGGGAAATGCCAGCGGACAACCGAAACCAGGGCTGAATGCGAACAGTCACGAAGCAACCGGAAAAAATGGACTGCAATCAAGAATAGCTCGGAAACAAACGGTATGCCGAGCCATCGCTCGGCAGAGCGTGCATCGTTATTTCTGACAGTGGCTCGACACTCAAGAGATAAGAACGCATCATTCCACATCGATCGCATTTGTTGCGCCCGCAGCGCAAGCAGCGACTGGGGCCCGAACAAGCTCATTGGTCGTAAGGCACCGTTTTGCATTGGAGTGTTGGTATGAGCAGATTGAGGACTCACAATGTTTCGCGCCGAACAGTTCTGAAGGCGACCGGCATGGCAGGGCTGGCGGCATCGGCTGGCTTCGTTGGAAACAATATCTATTCACCTGCAGTGGCCGGGCCGGCACCCAAGATTCGGCTCGCCTGGACCGAGGTGGCCGCGTGTCATTCTCCGCTAGGTTTCGGGGTAGCAAAGGGCCTGTATGCCAAGCACAATCTTGATGTCGAATTGTTTTATCAGGGCGCCAGTGGCCAGACCCTGATCCAAGCACTAGCAACAGGCAAGGCCGATGCGGGCGCCGGCCTTGTTGGAGACTGGCTCAAGCCGCTGGAGCAGGGTTTCGATGTTAAGCTGTTCGTGGGGTCGCACGGCGGATGCCAGCGCTTGCTGGCTTCGCAGGCGTCCGGCATCAGGGACATTGCCGGGATCAAGGGAAAAACGATCGCAAGTTACGATGTTGTATCACCCCCGAAGGTCGCGTTCCAGGTCACGCTAGCAAAGGCCGGCATCGATCCAGAGACGGAGGTCACGTGGAAGGTCGTGCCCTTCGATCTGGTTGGCGAGGCGGTCAACAGGGGAGAGGCGGACGTTGCCGCGCATCTCGACCCATGGGCGTACTCGATCGAGAAGAAATTCAATTTCATCAAGCTCGCGGACACACAAACCGACGTATACGAGGGGCACACATGCTGTGTCCTCGGTGCAAACGGGCCATTTCTGGCCGCGAATAAGGACGCTCTTCGTCGGCTCGCGGAGGCCAACATTGAGGTGCACGAATACACCGCCAATCATCCCGATGAAGTGGCGAAGTGGTATTTCGAGACGCTGAAACCGGCTGGCCTGTCTCTGGCCGACCTGACCGAGATCCTCGGCTCGCTGGTTTATCACGATTATCCGATCGGTCAGCCGCTAGTCGATCAGATCCGCATTACCGCAGAGGATTTGAAGCTCGTGAAAGTGCTCGATTCAACCACTGACCCAAAAACGTTTGCAGAGCGGGTCACGGTCAACCTGTTGGCGTGAGGCTTGAGGTGACCGATACGATTCAGATAGGCCGCCGGCTACTGTCGGCGCCGGCGGCGTTTTTTGGAGGTCTGTGGCGCGAGGGTCTTCTAGCGGCGCTCGCATGGGCGGCGGCCGCTGTGATCACCATAGGGATTCCCGATGTTGTGCCATGGGGGGCAGTACGGGCCTGTTCGCCGCGATTACCGGTGGCGTTGCGGTGTTGTTCGTGATTCTGTCACCGATTGTGCCCCGTCTCGGAGGCACCCGTGACTTGCTCCTGCATTACGGGCCTTGGTTTGTCGCCGTTGGCGTGTGGCTCGCCCTTTGGGAGTTGACCACCGCGAAGTTCGGTTGGCTCCCCAAGCCATTCTTCTCCCCGCCGCATGGATTGCTCAATGTTTACGTGACCGATGGCCAACGCCTTCTGATCTGCATTGGCTATACGCTGCGCCTGTGGACGCTTGGCTTCCTCTCCGGCATCCTCGCTGGCTATGCAATCGGTGTAGCGCTCGGCTGGTCGAAACGCTTCAGTTACTGGGGCATGCCGTTTCTGAAGCTGATCGGCCCGGTTCCGGCGACTGCTTGGATACCCTGTACTTTCTATTTCTTCCCGACCACATTTGGCGCCAGCGTCTTCATCGTTGCGCTGGCCTCCGGCATTCCGGTGGCAATCCTGACTGCGTCTGGGGTCAGTTCCGTGAATCGCACATTCTACGATGTCGGCCGCATCCTCGGTGCGGACAACTGGTACCTGATCCGCAGAGTGGCAATCCCAGCATCGACTCCGCATGTTTTTGTCGGCTTGTTCATGGCCCTTTATTATTCGTTTGCCGTCCTGGTGGTGGCCGAAATGCTCGGTGCGAAATACGGGCTCGGCTGGTACATCCAGTTCCAAACTGCCTATTCCGGCTATGCGAATGTTTATGCCGCCTTGATCATCATGGCGATATTGTGCGCGGGTCTCATCCCGTTGCTGTTTGTGGTGCGTGACCGCCTGCTGAGTTGGCAGGAGGGGTTTATCTGATGTCCATCGCAGCGCTCGCGCCAGCTGAGCCTGGCATTTCGGGGCCTATCAGTATGGCTATCGACGTCCATGCGGTTAGCCATCGGTTCAGCCTTACGGGTTCGCAACTTCCAGTGATCGAGACGCTCGATCTCAGCATTGCACCAGGAGACTTTGTAGCGTTGCTTGGACCATCTGGCTGCGGGAAGTCGACGTTGCTGCGCCTGATCGCAGGCTTGGAGAGGCCGACCAGCGGCAGCATCCTGGCAGATGGCCGACCCATCACCCGTCCTGATCCATCTCGCGGTCTGGTCTTTCAGGATCCGACGCTGTTTCCGTGGGCTTCTGTGTGGAAGTACGTGGCGACCGGGTTGGAGGCGCGGGGCCGGCTAAGGGAGGAGCACGAGCGTGTCGACAGTGCGCTGGCACTCGTGGGGCTCGAGGCGTTCGCCGACGCGTATCCCCACCAGCTATCTGGCGGCATGGCACAGCGCGCATCACTGGCGCGCGCACTGGTCAACGACCCGGCGCTGCTCTTGCTTGATGAGCCGTTGGGCAAGCTCGATTCACTGACCCGGTTGACATTGCAAGCAGAACTGGTGGGTTTGTGGCAGCGCAATGGCTTCACCGCGCTCCTGGTCACGCATGATGTCGAGGAAGCGCTGTTGCTCTCGTCCCGCGTCATCGTACTTAGTGACCGTCCTGCACACATCAAAGCTGAATTCCGTTTCGACAAACCGTATCCGAGACATCGCGATGATCCGGATTTGGTGACGCTCCGCCGCAGCATTCTCGCAACCCTCGGCCTTCCGACCTGATGCGAATGGTGGCGCGGACAGCGGCGGGCCTTCGTCCGATCGGGATTCTTGTCTTGGCATTCGCTATCGTCTGGTGGTGGATTACGTACCAGGAGGTCATCCTGTACGCCTACCTCTCGATCCCGGAGGCGGGGCGTTGCCTCGTTGGTCGTTCCGACATCTGCGATCTTGCCCGCTCGCTTTGCCGAGGCGCGCACCCGGTCTCAATCATCAACTATTGGTGGGGCACCTTCTGGATCGGTGCCATCCTCGCGTCGGCGAGCCTACTGCTGCATGGTCCGCGCCGGTCTTAGTGTTCCCGGTACCTAATCAGCTCCTCCAATAGGATAAGTCTTCTGGCGATTGATTAGACGTCCAGCCCGTACGTTCGTTCGCACTGAATCGCAAGCGGCGACGCGCACGCTAACTGGGCACGTCACGTCGGCGACGACCAGAGGAAACGGACACGGCGCGCCGAAAATGCCGGCGCCGATGCCGTCAAGGAGCGAAACGCACAGCGCCGCGGTGGCAGGTCCGATGATGGCGGCATCCTTGCGGATGCGCTCGATGGTCCAGCCGGCGTAGCGCTGATGACTGGAGGCCATGTGCTCCGGCACGGTCGTGTGCTTGTGGTTGCCGCTCATGCGCGGCGATCCGCTCACCCTTGTGGATAATCTCGACGGTGCGGGCGGTGACGTGTACCTGAACTTCGGCGCGGACGAAGCGATGCGGTACGCTGTAGTAATGCGCCTCGACCTCGACGTGATAGTCGATGCTGACCCGGCAGATCCGCCACTCGGCAAACACGTAAGGGCTCTCCGGCAAGGCCTTGAGTGCCGGCCGGTCTGTCAATCGGCCCTTTAATTGCGGATTGATGTCAATTTCTTTCAGAAGCCATTCGGCAAAACGGTAGCGCTCGGCCCGACGGAGCGGGTCGGGGTTGCGGAGACGGGGCGAGCGCGGCTGTGAGATCGATAGCCAGCTCGTATTCGTGGGCCGATTAGCCGTTACCTAAATCTCAATGCGATCAGGTGCCCGTCGCGGGGGTCATGGTCCTTTCCGAGGTCGCAAGCGCCTCATGATGATGTCCGGATCGGGTGCCTCATCGTTTGCAACGGCGTGCGGGCGAGCCCCCGCCACCAGCCGATTGACCGAGGTCACCACGACCACCGTCCCAGCGGGACATCGCCGGACCCGGCGAACCGGGCCAGGAACATGCAAAATGAGTCCAGGCCGGCGCGTGGCCCCAGTCGAACGACGTGCCATCGAAGGAGCCGATCGCAATCAGCGCCTACCTGAAGTCGTCGAGCTGAACGTCTTAGCCAACAGCAACGGAGACATCTGGCTTGGTTCGCGGGCAGAGCGCTTGTCGCTGCGGTTTTGGTGACGAAATCAAGAAAGGCGTCTTCTGCGTCTAGTGCTCGGAATGCCTATGGAGCGTTTACGCTTGGCCGTGTTGCTCAGTTTGACACAGGCCATCCGTGCTTTAGCAGCAGTTTATATCCGTGACGGCTCGCCCA
>NZ_JACMYP010000023.1 GCF_020889705.1 Bradyrhizobium altum
GCCTTGGGCGCCGCCGGTGCCGGGGGCGTCTGTGCGACCGCTGCCCCCGTCATCACCAGCACGACGGCCGCCATCATTGCCGCGGCCAGGCGAAGCTGGCGCGGGCGGACGGCAAAAGGCTGGGCAGGCGGATTTGGCATAACCGGCAATATCAGGAAATTGAACGGCTTATAGACCATCCGGCGCGTGATGCGAGCGCCGAATGGGTTAATTCTGAGCCGGAAATGGCGGTCAAAGATACCGTTTGAGATCGGTCGCCGCCTCTTCCGGCGCCCGTTTCAGATTGAACGGCGCAACGAAATGGCCGTCGCGGTCCATCAGATAGATCAGCGCAGTGTGATCCATCGTGTAGTCGCCATCCTTCAGCGGCACCTTCTTGGCGTAGACCCGGTAGCTCGACAGCACCTTGGCGATCGCGGCGGGATCGCCGGTCAGGCCCTTGAGGTGCGGATCGAAGCTCGAAAGGTAGTCCTTCATCGCCGTGGCGGTGTCGCGTTCCGGGTCGACCGAGACGAAATAGGCATTCACGCGGTCGGCGTCCTTGCCCATCGCCTTCAGGACCTCCGAGATCTCGAACAGCGAGGTTGGGCAGATGTCCGGGCAATGGGTGAAGCCGAAGAAGATCAGCGTCGGCTTGCCCTGGAGGTTCTTGTCGGAGACGGTCTGGCCGGACTGGTCGGTGAGCTGAAACGGCCCGCCGATCGCAGCCGGCGCGGCGACGGTGCGCAAGCCGCCGACCGCCCACAACATGAGGAACAGGCCGACCGCCAAACTGCCCGCGAAGGCGGCAAAGATCACCAATGGGCGCGTGGTCCGGGGCATGATACGAGGGCGTCCTTGTCAGAAGCAGGCGGCAATGCCGGCCGTGATCATTTCGAAAAACACCGCGGTCCCGTAGTGGAACCAGAGCGCGGCAGCGGCGAGCAAGGCCAATCCGCCGATTCCGGCAGCGCCCCACAGGATCGCAGATGCCACCCGGCCTTGCGGAGCCGTCATGAACTCGGATCGGGTGGAGATCGGCTGAACCATGCGGTTGAGATAAGCCGGGTTCCGGCAGGCAGCAAGCGCAATGGCGGCCGCACGTCGTCAAATCATAGCGAGGCGATTTTCGGCGCTTGCCCCATCATGCCCGGCCCGCCGAGCGAGATAGGTAGCTCAGCGCGCGGGCTCTGTTGCGCAGGCTCAGTGCGCGGGCTTGGGCGCCGAGGCCTGGGCGTTGAGATAACACGGCTTGTATAGGGCCTGCAGTTGCCTGCCTTGCAGGAAGATCATGCGCCGGGTCAGGCCACCGCGGTCGGTGATCCATCTGCGTATCGCCGGCGGGTACATCAGGTACAGCATATGGGTGGCTTCGGGATTGGGGACCGGGCGGCCGTTGTCGCCGTAATCCCAGGCGGCATGGAAGCCGAGACTGGCGTGCGAGGTCACACAGATCCGGTCATGCGGGACCTTGCCGAGCACGATGGTGCAGGCTGAGGCGCACAGCCCGTCGATGATCACGGTTTCGCCCGATGTGCGCAGGTCCTGATACCTGTCGACATAGACGCCGATCTTGCCGCCGCGATCATCGGCGATCCTGACCACGGCTTGAGACGCCCCCATTCCCGCCAGCAGGAGAACCGCAGCGAGCAACCCCGTCATCAACTTCATTTTGGCCAGCCCCAGTCGAAACCGAATCTGTTTGGTCTGTGATGCAAGACAATCGTGAGCGTGTTGCCGCCGCGGATTTTTGTCCAGACGAGCGAAGCCGGTCAAAACAAATTCAAATTGGGTGTTGCGCGCGCGCTGCAGTGGAGCGTGGAAAAGGTCCCAAACTGGAACAACTTGCCGCAACCATTTGATGCCTCGCCGCCACAGGCAAGATCCATTTGGCGTTGACCGCGCACAACGACGCGGTCTTGAATTCCGGCGAGACGGGGGAAATCAGAATGGCCGACGATGCAGATGTGATCGTGATCGGCGCCGGACTTGCCGGCCTGGTCGCCGCAACCGAGATCGCCGACGCCGGCAAGCGCGTCATCGTGCTCGACCAGGAAGGGGAGCAGAGCATCGGCGGCCAGGCCTTCTGGTCGTTCGGCGGATTGTTCCTGGTCGATTCGCCGGAACAGCGCCGGCTCGGCATCAGGGATTCCGTTGAGCTGGCGCTGCAGGACTGGATGGGCACCGCGGGCTTCGATCGCGAGGAGGATCACTGGCCGCGTAAATGGGCCGAAGCCTATGTCGCGTTCGCCGCGGGCGAGAAGCGTGACTGGCTGCGCGCGATGGGCCACCGCATTTTCCCGGTGGTCGGCTGGGCCGAGCGCGGCGGTTACGACGCCATGGGCCACGGCAATTCGGTGCCGCGCTTCCACGTCACCTGGGGCACCGGCCCCGGCATCGTCGAGCCGTTCGAGCGCCGCGCGCGCGAGGCCGCGAAGAACGGACAACTGGTGTTCAAGTTCCGTCATCGCGTCGATGCACTCAGCATCAGCAACGGCACGGTCGACGGCGTCGACGGCGCGATCCTGGAACCGTCAGGCGTCGAGCGCGGCAAGAGTTCCTCGCGCAACGTCATTGGTGATTTTTCGCTGCGCGCGCAGGCTGTGATCGTCGCCTCCGGCGGCATCGGCGGCAATCATGATCTGGTGCGGCAGAACTGGCCGAAGCGGCTTGGCGAGCCGCCAAAGTTCATGATCTCCGGCGTGCCGGAGCATGTCGACGGCCGCATGATCGGGATCACCGAGGCCGCGGGCGGCCGGCTGATCAACCGCGACCGCATGTGGCATTATGTCGAAGGCATCCAGAACTGGAACCCGATCTGGCCGCGTCACGGCATCCGGATCCTGCCGGGACCGTCGTCGCTCTGGTTCGACGCGACAGGCAAGCGGCTGCCGGCCCCGCTGTTCCCGGGCTCCGACACACTCGGGCAACTGCACTACATCATGACCACGGGCTACGATTATTCGTGGTTCATCCTGACCCAGAGCATCATCAAGAAGGAGTTCGCGCTGTCGGGCTCGGAGCAGAACCCCGACCTCACGGGAAAAAGCTGGCGCATGACGATCAAGCGCGCCACCAACAAGGGCGCGCCGGCGCCGGTGGAGGCGTTCAAGCAGCACGGCGCCGACTTCATCGTGCGCGACAATCTCACTGAGCTCGTCGGTGCCATGAACAAGCTCGCCGGCAACGACCTCTTGCAGCCCGACGCCATCAAGACGCAGATCGAGGCACGCGACCGCGAGATCACCAATCCTTACGTCAAGGACGCGCAGGTGATGAACCTGCACAATGCGCGGCGCTATATCGGCGACAGGCTAATCCGGACCGCGAAGCCGCACCGCATTCTCGATCCCGAGCACGGCCCGCTGATCGCGGTGAAGCTCAACATCCTCACCCGCAAGACGCTCGGCGGCTTCGAGACCGACCTCGATTCGCGCGTATTCGGCAACGACCACCAGATCATCCGCGGGCTCTACGCAGCCGGTGAAGCCGCCGGTTTCGGCGGCGGCGGCATGCACGGCTATCGCTCGCTGGAGGGCACGTTCCTCGGCGGCTGCCTTTTCTCGGGCCGCAACGCAGGGCGCGCGGCGGCGAAGGCGGTGAACTAAACCAGCGCGCGCTGTTCCGAGATGCGGGAAGCCCGCCGGCTGGAACCGGCGGGCCTTCGCTGTTCAGTCCGAATGTCTTCAGGCTGCTGCGAACTTGGTCAGGCCGTCCTGGTGAACAGCGTCAGGATGCCGTTGCTGAGATTGACCGCGACGACTTGTGCGGAGCTGAGGCCGTTCGCCTTCAGTGCGGATACTGCTTCCTGGGACGCGTCGACGGAACCCCGCAGGTTCCGCAGGTCGTCTTCGCTAGCCTTCGCCACGACAGCCTCGACCCTCGACCGGACTTCAGGCTTGAGTTCCTTGACGTCCACGACCTGTATGGTCCGGATGACGGTGGACTCGTCAGACTGAGCCTGCGGCGGCGTGTTCGGTTGCGCTCCCTGCGTTTGCGCCCAAGCAGGCGTTCCAAGCGAGAGTGCAGCAACGATGATGGATGCCGTCGAGATGCTGATGCGCATGAGTATTCCTTGTGTTGATTGCCCCCAACATCCCGTGACAACGGGCTTTGCTTGCTTAAGGTTCCGGCCGGAAATCCGTTCGTCGCAGGGGGCTGCCAAAATATCGAAAACAACCCCATGCAAAGTAGCCGGCGGTGGCCGGCGTTCGACCAGGCAACTTGACACGTCGGGCAACTCAGGGATATATTTCTAATATTCAGAAATTGCGTAAATGTCCCGCCGCAGCTTGATCTTGCGCCAGGCCGTGTACCCATAAGCCCGGCAGGTGACACGTCCGCTCTGCTCTCATGGCGACCAGGTTCGTCCGCAGCACGATAGGTCACGATAGGCCAACAGCAGACGTGATAGCCGGATCAGTTCGCTCGTTTCCAAATTACGTCGACTATATCTCCCGCCGGGGGACGAACGGTCAGCGTCAGCTGGTCTGCCGCAATGGCGACAAAGCGCTTCTGTTCGGTGCCATTCCAGTTTGGAAAGGAACTGCCTTCGACGTGGATCGCGATGCTGCTATCTGCCTCGTTAGCAGAATACGTTCCGAAGTAGGTTATCGTGCCGTCGGCGGTTTCCTTGTTTTCCTCGGGTGTGCCCTGCCACAGGGTATTGCTCGCGTATCTGGCTCGATCCGAGCGCATCACCGTGATGATGTATCGCCCACCCGCATCAAAGAACGCGATGCCCTTCGGAGCGGCCCCATAACGCTCGATCTTGGTGCCGTCGTCTTTCTTCTGCTCCCACGAGAGCAGCGTCCACGTGCCCACCAATTGATCTTTTAGCGATTGTTTCTGACCCAGCGCGTCGATTGTCATCATGAACGATCCAAAAGCCGCAACGGCGCAGGCGGCGAAAATTGCTCGCAAAGTCATTGGTCTATTCCAAACGGAGGATCGATAGCATCAGTCGAGCACCCCGGACGTTACCATGCGCGGGCGAGCCGGGTAAGATAAAGGCCGGCATGTCCGCACTGGAGCCAATACCGAACCTGTTGCCACTCCGCTGCCCGAAGAACTTGCCGTGGCGGGCCAGGAGGCAGTCGTCGCAGGGCTCGCAGGTTTCATTCCCCGTGGTTAGTATGGCCATACTCGAAGTCTGTTCCTTCATAGGAGACAGCATATGCGCTTCTTCGCCCTCGCTGTTGTCGTGTATTGCTATTTTACGCCTGGATTGGCTTTCGCGCAGGACACAGCGAGGCAATTGGCCGGCAGTTGGAAGCTGACTTCGTGGACCATTCAGATCATCGGTGGAGACGTCACGGAACCGTTTGGTCACAATCCGAAAGGCAGGGCGCTCATCACGCCGGACGGGTACGCGGCATTCGTCATCGCGGCGGCAAATCGCAAGCCGGCGGCAAACGATGCAGAGTCAGCAGCTCTCCTCAAGACGCTGATGGTTTACACCGGCCCGTTCACCATCGAGGACGACAAGTTCACGACCAAGGTCGATATATCCTGGAATGAGCTTTTGACCGGGCAGGACCAGGAGAGATTTTTCAGGTTGCAGGGCGACAAGTTGACCATTCGAACGGCTGAACAAGCCAGTGCCGTTTATCCCGGCAAGAAGGTAGTCGGAACCCTCACCTGGGAGCGCGAACGCTAAGACCGGCCGGGCCAGTGTTCGACGTTCTTGCACGCCGAAGCGCTGTGACGTCGGCTTGCCCCCCGACACCGAACTTTGGATAGCAAGCGCGGCATTTCCGCAAAGGGCCAAGAAGCGACGGCGCTTTTCGCTCGTTGCCTACATTGGGGCGCGTCGGAAACTCTTCCTCAACCCGTAGATGCTGTAAATTTCTCAACCACATCCAAAGGAGCGGAATGTCCAGATGGGAGCCTCGATTAGCGACACCGCCTCCACAATCCTGTCGATCACACTTTTTGTTCTGGGGTTCGTCGCAACGGTCCTGTGGGGGCCGTCCTTCGAGCGGTTCGGCGACGACGTCGAGGCCCCGTATATCTTCAAGATGGTCGGCATCGGGCTGATCGTGTTTTTCTTGATCGCAATCACCTTCAGGCTCATCTGAACAAAGCCCCTTGGAAGGGCGGCTCCGGGTCAGAAGGCGACAAAGGCTGCTGACCGCGCGACTGTCCGCCTTGTGTCACAAGCCGGACATCAACGGGACGATGCCAAAGTCATGGCAGCGTGTCGGCCGTCAACTCGTCGCGCGAAGAGCGAACCAATGCACCGCTCGGCTGTGACCTTTCAGTCAAAAGCTGCCATCAGGACGCGGAAACCCTCGCCCTTTAGGGGGGCCTGTTCGATGCAGGTCTGCGCGCGCGCGACGATTTCCTTTGGTGACAGCTCCTTGAGAATTCGATCACGTTCATTCCCAACAATGAGAGCAAGCTCTATGAGACGTTCACGTTCACCTTCAGGCTCACGTGTGTCCAACCTTCTGAAAGTCGCCGACGCGTTCTGATGGTTGATCTCAGCGTCGTTCGCTTTCTGTCGTAGGGTGGCGTCAGTCGGGACTTTGCCGGTTTCCATAAGCTTGTCCGCGACAAAGATAGTCGTCGCGCAGGTGAGATGGATGTCATCTTGGCGGGAACAAGCCACTACAGATAAGGTCGTAGCAGCAAGTAGAGCTAAAACTGCGGTTCTGCAAAGAGGGTTCACGCTTAATTTCGGTTCTGACCCAGGGACAAAGGTGCCGACACCACAATTACACTTGTGGATTGCATAAATGCACTCCGTCAACCGAAAGCGCGGTGAATGCTCAATTTCCCATGAACAGAGGAAGTCCGCTTAGGGTCAAACTGAGAAGAACTCAGCATGAGCACATGTCTTCCGGGCCTCCCAAAATGCGGACATCGCTCGGTGCAGTTGGCTTGTCTCCGACGGGCTAAAGCGAGCTTGACCCGGGTCTTCGTCGTGTCCGGCTATTTCGAGACGACGTTCACACCTTTGAGGCCCTTCGCATCGATCGCTTTCTGCACCACGCCGGTCTGTCTTGCTTCTTCGACAAGTGTCGCGAGCAGAGCCTGCGCCGCGGGAGAGCGGCCTTTCGGCAATGCGGCCGCCACGAGAACCGTCCCAAAGGCGCCCGGCACGATCTTGGCGCCGGTCAGGGCCCCGGCGGCAGGATACCCGACGCCGGAGTCTGCGCCAAAGACGTCCGCTTTGCCGGAGCGCAGTAGGTCGGCTGCGTCAGCCGCGATGGTCGGGCTCAGAGGGATACGGACGATCTCAGCGGCCTTGATCTCCCGCGTCAGCACACGGTCGGAGGGAGCGCCACGGATGGTGCCAATCCTTATGCCTGCCTTGTCCACGGAGGCGATATCGGGAAATTCTGTTCCCGGCGCGGCCACGTAGACGAGACTTATGGCCCAAAGGTTCGCCGTTGAATCCGCCTTGTCGGTCGGGGCAAGGACGCGTGGCCCGATGGCGATGTCCCATTCAGCCTTGCCAAAGCTTTGTAGATAGGCTTCCGGGTTCGGGTACATCACCGGTTCAACGGCAGCACCCAACTTCTGTCCGACGAAACCCACGACGGGTTCGGCCACGCCTCCGAGCACGGTAATGGCAATCATGCCGACCCGCAGCTTTCCACCGGGCGCGATCTCCGAGACAAGGGATGTCTGCCCGAATACCGCGCCGAACACCCCCAGCAATGCGGCAATCGATAGGAGAAGCCGTCTCATGTGGGTCT
This sequence comes from Bradyrhizobium altum, assembly GCF_020889705.1. Taxonomy (GTDB): domain Bacteria; phylum Pseudomonadota; class Alphaproteobacteria; order Rhizobiales; family Xanthobacteraceae; genus Bradyrhizobium; species Bradyrhizobium altum. Next base: position 7,686 of record NZ_JACMYP010000023.1, read on the forward strand.
CTTCCGAAAGGAACACGCAGCGCAATTCTACCAACCAACGATGAGGATTGCTTAGGTCCTGATGTCCGAGTCGGATCATGACGGTTTCAGCGGAGATTGTCGGCCGGCTGATGTTCGCTTCGCAAGCGTCCAACTGCGGACTGCCCCTATCCGGCTATGGCTGGCCGCGCGTCATGAGCCCGCGCTCTAATCTGCCTCCGCACTGAGGAAGCGCACGCCGAACGTGTCGGCGTTGGCCTCGCCCCAATCGTAGAGCGCCTGCAGCATCGGCTTCAGCATCTCGCCGCGTTTGGTCAGGCAATAGCGCGAGGAGCCGCCGCCGCGCTCCTGCATGACGAAGCCGGAATTGCAGAGATCGCGCAGGCGCTCGGTCAACACCTTGTCGCTGAGATGAGGGATGTCGTGGCGCAGTTCGCCATAGCGCATCGGCCGGACCTTCAGCCGGCTCAGGATCACGGTCTTCCATTTGCCGCTGAGCTGATCGATCGAGAACTCGACCGGGCAACCATATTTGCGCTTGGTCTTGCGGATCATCGCAACTCTCCCGCGGCACTTTCCATCTGGTTCGTTGAGAGCCGCCGTCGATCCATCTAAGCACGCTTTGCACGGGTTGGGCGAGTTCAGGGATCATTGCAAGGCATGACAGAGGACAGTTCCGCCCGAGGCCCGAGCGACGAGCAACACAAGCGCAAGCGCATCATCGTCAGACGCAACGGGCCCTGCGAGCCCGAGCCCGGCATCCCGATCGTCGATCATCTCGGCGTGCCGATCGCAGCCGAGGCGCCGGCGCGGCTCTGCCGCTGCGGACAATCGCGGACAAAACCGTTCTGCGACGACAGCCACGTTGCGCGCGGCTTCACCGGCGCCAAGGATCCACGGCGCGTGCCCGACAAGCTCGACGTCTATGCGGGCCAGCAGGCCTACGTGTTCGACAATCGCGGCACATGCGCGCATTCCGGCTTCTGCACCGATCGGCTCAACTCCGTGTTTCATCTCGGCGAGGAGCCTTTCATCGCGCCGAGTGGGGCGCGCCTCGACGACCTCATCAATGCGGTGCGCAGATGCCCATCGGGCGCGCTCGGCATCGGCATTGGCCCCGCGCGGGACGCCAACCTGTCCGACGTCGACCGGCCGCCACAGATCGAAGTGTCGAAGGACGGCCCCTATCGCGTCACCGGCCATGTCGAACTGGTCGACGAGGATGGCGCGCCGATCGCACGGAATGCGGGTGCGTCGCAGGAGCATCTCAGCCTTTGCCGCTGCGGCTCGTCGCTGAACAAGCCGTTCTGCAGCGGCATGCACTGGAATGTCGCATTTCACGATCCCGTTCCGGATCCAATGCGCGAGCCGACGCTGTTCGAATGGGCGGGCGGATATCCCGCGCTGCTCGACATGACGCGCATCTTCTACAGCCGCTACGTGCCGGAAGATCCGCTGCTCTCCCCGCTGTTCGCCGAGATGTCGCCGGATCATCCCGAACGGGTGGCGGCGTGGCTCAGCGAAGTGTTCGGCGGACCGCGCTTTTACACCGAACGCTATGGCGGCTATCGGCGGATGGTGTCGCAGCACATCGGCAAGGAGATCCGGCCGGAGCAGCGCGCGCTGTGGGCCACCTACATGGTGCAGAGCGCCGACGATGCCGGGCTGCCGTCCGACCCGGAATTCCGCGCCGCATTCGTCGCCTATATCGAATGGGGCTCGCGGATCGCGGTGGAGAATTCCGGCGCCGACGCGAAACCGCCGCCAAACATGCCGGTGCCGCGCTGGTGGTGGGTCTGCAACGCAACGCCCGCCGCGCGGCCGCCCGCAATCGCCGGCGATGCGCAGGCCGCGAACGAAGTCAGCGTCGCGCTGCCCGGTTCCGGCGAGGCCGTGCAATTCGAGCAGCACATCCGGCCGCTGTTCCGGCCGATGGACCGCAACTCGATGCTGTTCGCCTTCGATCTCTGGAAGGAGGCGGACGTCGCCAGGCACAATCGGCACATCCTGGCCCGGCTGGAAGCCGGCACCATGCCGTGCGACGGTGCCTGGCCGGCCGAACAGATCGCGCTGTTCGCGCGCTGGGCCGATGCCTTGAACGAGCCAACCTGATCGTGACGCCAGGCTCCCGACAGACCGGTTGAACCCGCCTCGCCGGCGTGCTGCAATCGCCGCAGCAAGGCGGGTTTCTTTGGCGATGCGACGGTGCCCAATCGGCTTACCGGCTTTGGCCGGCGCACTTGCGTTGAGCAGTGTGCCGGCGGCTGCGGATTCGCTCGTCATCAACGGCACGACGCGAACATTCACGCTGCAGGCTCCGGCCGCCAAGCCGGCGCCGCTCGTCATCGTGCTGCACGGCAAGACCCAAAGCGGTGCCGACATGATCACGCGGACATCGTGGCCGCTGATCGCCAGGCGCGACGGCTTTGCAGCGGTCTATCCCGATGGGTTGAACCGCGCCTGGGCCGACTCCCGGCCGGACCAGCGGCGTGCCGGCAATCCGCCGCCGGAGGGCACCGACGACGTTGCCTTCATCACCCAATTGATCGCGAAGCTGGTGGGCGACGGTGTCGCCGATCCGAGGCGGATCTATGTCACCGGCATCTCCAACGGCGGCGCGATGGCCATGACGCTCGCCTGCGAACGCGCCGACCTGTTCGCCGCGGCGGCCAGCGTCGTCATGAACCTGACCGACGAATCCGCCCGCGCCTGCCGGCCCACGCGTCCGATACCGATGCTCCTGATGAACGGCACCATCGATCCACTGGTCCCCTATCAGGGCGGCCGCGGCACCAGCTATTTTGCCGTCGACGGTTTCTGGTCGACCGAGCGCACACTGGAATTCTGGCGACGCATCGATGGCTGCGAGACCAGGGACGCCGCAGCCACCGATCTGCCCGACCGCAATCCGTTCGATCAATCGACCGTCACGCGGATCGACTCGGCCTGCCCGCAGGGACGTGACGTTGTGCTTTACCGCGTGAATGGCGGCGGGCACCGCATGCCCGGCCACTTCCCCGACGCGCATTTTACGAAATTGGCGGCGACGCTGCTCGGGCCCCAAAACGGCGACATCGACGGCGCCGACACGATTTGGGCGTTCTTCGCGCGATTTCCGTGAGCGGTGCTGCAAATTGTGCAGTGGCGGTGGTCGCCGTGACAGGCTAGAGGGTTGGTTCTGATCAAATCAGAACCAAACCTGTCGATCTCTTGTCTTGACGCGTTTTCTTCACGCGAACCGGTAGCCACTTCGCTTGAAAACGCTATAGACATGCCCGCCATTCAAGTGGAGACCCAAATGAGCATTCAGCGTTTCGAAATCGGCCCGCGCATGAGCCAGGCCGTCGTGCACGGCAACACCGTCTATCTCGCCGGCGTCGTCGCCGGCAAGGCCGCGGGCGGCAGCGTCACCGACCAGACCAAGGACATCCTGTCGATCATCGACGGCCACCTCGCCAAGGCGGGCACCGATAAGTCGAAGCTGCTCAGCGCGACCATCTACATCACCGACATGAAGACGTTCCCGGAGATGAACGCGGTGTGGGACGGCTGGGTCTCGGAGGGTAACACCCCGGCCCGCGCTACCGTCGAGGCCAAGCTCGCAGCGGCGCAGTACAATGTCGAGATCATGGTCGTCGCGGCGAAATAAGCGCGACGCACGTTGTCACGACGGATGTCGGATGCCCCGAATTGCAAAATTGCAGTTCGGGGCATTTTTATTTTGCACCTCACGCGCTGATCCGCGATCGCTCGCCCGCGGCCTCACCGAGATCAGACTGAAGCCAGCGGGCAATCCGGCGCCACGAACCGGCCAGAGCCCTGCGACCCATGAACAGGCCGAGGTGGCCACACGGCTCGGTCTCCCTTTGCAGCCACGCGGGCGGTGTGCCCAAGAGCCGCATTGTGGCAAATGCCTGGTCAGGCGGAACAACGATGTCGTTCTCCGCGGCGAGCAGGAAGACTGGCAGCTTCACCTCAGCAAGATCGATCTTGCAGCCAAGCGCAACGAAGTCTCCGGCCGCGATCCGGTTCTGGCGAAAGATCCACTCGGTCACTTCGAGGTAGTAGATCCCCGGCAGATCGAGCGTCTCGCCGTTCCAGCGCCTGAAACGATCGAGCAGCGCCCGCGCATCCTCCGACTCGCCGTCGAGCGGCCGCTGCAGCGCCGCTTCCACGTCAAGCTGGCTGAACGAGATGCTCCAGAGCTGCAGCATGTGCTTGCCGCTGACGATCCCATCTCCCTGACGCACCATTGCCTCGAAGCCTTGCTGCGGAAGCGAGGCGACCATCCGCGAAAGCTGCGACGGCACCGAGAGGTCGACCGGGCTGCCCGCAAGCACGAGCCGCCGCACCTTGCCGGGAAACCGCGCCGCATACAGCAACGACAGCCAGCCGCCCTGACAGAGACCTGCAAGGTCGACAGGCGGCCCAATCGTGTCGACGGCCACGTTGAGATCGGACAGATAGGTGTCGATCGAGAAATATCGCATCTCCGGTGCCGCCGAGAGCCAATCCGTGAGATAGAGACGTGCAATACCCGCGCCCTGTAACGCCTCCATCAGGCTGTGGCCGGGTGCAAGATCCGCTATCTTCGCGCGGTGCAGCGCATAGGGTGCGCAGACCAGCAGCGGCTGGCCTTCGCCAGCTCTCGAGAAGTCCAGCAGACGCATCGACGGCAGTTGCAGCGCCACCGAATTGGCCGTCGTCCAGGGCAGCGCCGCCACTTCGTCCGCCGCATCTGTCGGTTCGGGCGCGCGACTGGGGTACCACTGCGAGTAGATATCGAGCGCCAATCGCGTGGCTTCAAACGGCCATAGCCAAGCGTGCTGCACCCAGTCGGCGCTGGCACTTCGTTCCGATGGGTCCGCCTTTTCGTGCAAGCTCATTCACCGATTGATCGCCACCGGAATAGTCCGACCGGCACGGATCGAAGCCTTGACCCTGATCAAGAACCGACGAATTCACGTTGGTCACTCTACGCCAAACCCGCCGGGACGGCAGCCACGCCGGGACGTCACGATTTCGCGATCCCGGCACGCCTTGCAGCCAGGCGCGGACACCATCGCTTCGGCGGCTATGCGGCGCGCGCCGCGCTCTTCTCTGCATCGAGCCTGCGTGCGAACAGCCAGCGGAAATAGGTCAGCGGCGCATCGGCGCCGATCGCCAGCAGCTGATAATCCGGATCGACGTCGAGCACCTTCTGCTGCGCCTCGATGAAATCCTTGTCCTCGTTGAAGGCCTCCTCGAGGGAATGCCGCAGCGACAGCGAAATGTTCGGATTGTCGGTGTCGAAATCGTGCAGGTAGTTCCAGAAGAAGTGCGTCGACGAGCGCGTCTCCGGCGTCATGAACTGCGCGTTGCGGTATTGCCGCGTGCCCGGAACCTGGACGCCTTTCTCCACGCCCTGCCCCGCCGGCGCAAATGTCGTGTCGAGCGTGAAGATGCCCGGCACGATCATGCGGCCGATATTGCGACGATCGACCTTGTCGTCGCGGTTGGAGATCACCTTCTTGTGGTAGGGCGGCGCATCGGCGCCCATGTGCCAACGCTCGACGCGGAAGCCGTCGTCGAGCTTCTCGATTGCGACCGGCTTGGTCTTGTAGGCGTATTCCTCGGAGCCGCCGAGCGTGTTGGTGTGCACGAAGGCCAGATGCGCGAAGTCGCTGAGGTTATCGACGATCAGGAGCCAGTTGGCCTTGTAGTGCATGTAGCCCGGCAGGCCGCGCCATTTGGGATCCTCGAGCGGCGGATAGTCGAGGATCAGCTTCGGATCGGCCTTCTCGGGATCGCCGGTCCAGATGAAGATCATGTTGTAGCGCTCGACCACCGGATAGCTGCGGACGCCGAGCTTGGCCGGGATCGCGTCCTGACCGGGGATCTGGATGCACTTGCCGTCGGCCGCGAACTTCATGCCGTGATACATGCACCTAATGTCGTCACCCTCGACGCGCCCCATCGAGAGCGGCGCGGCGCGATGGCAGCACCGGTCGTCGAGCGCGACCACCTTTCCGCTGGCGCCGCGATAGATCACGATCGGCCGCTCCAGGATGGTGCGCGCCAGCTTCTTGCCGTCGATCAGCTCGTGATTCAGCGCCGCCACGTAACCAGGCGTTGCGCAGGAAAATTCCGTCATCGGCCATGTCAGCCTCCCAATGCAATGTTGCTTGCAATGAGGTTAGGTGATCCCGGTCATCGGGATAATCCGATTTGGCTGGACACACTGTACCGCTGGATGGACAATCGGCCATGGAGTGGCGCGACTGGGAGTTGTTTTGCGAGGTTGTCGAGCATGGCGGCTTCACCGCGGCCGCGCGCGTGCTCGGGCATCCCAAATCGAGCCTCAGTGCTGCGGTGCAGCGTCTCGAGGCCAATCTCGGGCTGCGGCTGATCGAGCGGACCACGCGGCACCTGCGGCTGACCGATTCCGGCGAGACCATCTATCGCAAGGTTCGCCCGCTGTTCGCCGCACTGCACGACACCCACAGCGAGGCGCTGGCGATGAGCAGCGCCGTTTCGGGCACCCTGCGCATCAAGGCGCCCTACGAATTCGGCGCGCATCACGCAGGGCCGGTCGCCTGCGCCGTGATGGGCCGCCATCCGGAGCTCGCGATCCGGATCGACGTCGAGCACGACATCGTCAACCCGATCGCGGAAAATTACGACATCGTGTTCGCGATGCTGGAGGCGCCGCTGCCGTCGGCGGGCATCGTGATCCGCCGCGTCTTCACCCTCGAGCGCGGCCTGTTCGCGGCGCCGGCGCTGCTGGAGAAGTTCGGCGAGCCGCGCACGCTGGATGAGTTGAGGAAGCTGCCGCTGTTGACCGGTCCCAGCGATCCGCCATGGGCGATCACCGCACCCGGCGGTGTGGTCGAGCATCTCGCTGTCGATCGCGCGCGCCTCACCAGCTCGAATGCCCATGTCCGCCTGCAGGCGGCGCTCGCCGGACATGGCGTGCTGCGGGTGACGGCGAGCTACACCCGCGCGGCGGTCGCGGCCGGCGAGTTGCGGCGGCTGCTGCCGGACCATGCCTGCGAGCCGCTCAACGTGCACGCGCTGCTGCCGGCGCGGCAATTCGTCCCGGCCAAGGTGCGCTGCTTCCTCGATGCGATGGAGGCGCACGCGCGCGGTGATCCGGAGGCCTATATCAGGCCGTGACCTGCGCATCGGTTGCGTGCGCGATGACCTGCGAGGTAATCGATCGGCGCAGGCGAACCTTCGATAGTCCGGACAGCCGCACAGTCCGGCACTTCAGAAGGAGAGCACCATGACCGACCACACGACCATCGCGCGCCGCTATATTGAACTCTGGAACGAGCGGATGCCGAGCCGACGCCGCGAGATGCTGAGCGAGAACTGGACCGCCGATGCGCGTTATGTCGATCCGATGATGAGCGGCGACGGCCATGAGGGCGTCGACGCGCTGATCGTGGGCGTGCAGCAGAAGTTTCCGGACTTCACCTTCAAGCTGATCGGCGAGCCGAACGGCTTCGGCGACCACGTCCGCTTCTCCTGGGGCCTCGGGCCGAACGGCGTCGACAGCCCGATCAAGGGCACCGACTTCGCCATGCTGAAGGACGGTCGGATCAGGAGCATCACCGGGTTCCTCGACCAGGTGCCGGGCGCCTGACCCAGGCTCCCCACAGTCGTCATTCCGGGGCGACGCGCAGCGTCGAGCCCGGAATCCATTCAGCCGCAGCGCTTGCGGTCCGATGGATTCCGGGCTCTCGCTTCGCGAGCCCCGGAATGACGAGGGGACAGAACGCCAACGCCGTTACGTCAACCGCTTCCACCCCCGCAATGTCGCTGCTAGTCTTCCCGAAACACAGGGAGGACGCCATGAAGGCAGATTACGCCTTCAAGACTTCGGTCGTCAGCGACATCACGCCGGCGCTGCTGGCGATCGGCCGCGACGGCTTTCCGCAAGCCCTGATCGGCGCGCTGCGCCGCGTCGCCGGTGTCGGTCACTGCATGGTGTTCTCGTTCACGGGCCCGCGGTCCGCCGCGTGCCTGCTCGACGTCGGCAACATCCCGACCGGACGCGACCTCGGGATCGCCTATTCGGAACATTTCCATCAGGCCGACCCGAACCGCGAGGCGGTGTTCGAGGGCCAGGCGCAGGCCGTGCCGATCCTGCTGCCGACCTTTGCGCGCCGGATGTACAGCGACGGCTATCGGAAGATTTTCTTCGACGATTCCGACATCGTCGACAAGTTCGCCTCTGCGATCTGGACAGGCGACACCTGCTTCTACGTCAATTTCTACCAGATCACCGAGCAGGGCCGCTTCAGCCGCGAGCAGATCGCGCGCCTGGCCGCGGTGGCGCCCGCGTTGACCGCAGCCGTGGCGCGGCACTTCCAGCGCGATCCGGCAGCGGACGCCGATCCGATCGCGCGGCTGAAGAGCCTGTTTGCGACCACTGAGCCGCTCGCCAGACTGACCGGCCGCGAGAAGGAGGTGTGCCTGGGCATCCTTTCGGGCCTCAGCTCGGAAGCGATCGCGGCCGAGCTCGGCATCGGGCTGCACTCCGCCCTCACCTATCGCAAGCGCGCCTATGACAAGCTCGGCATCTCCTCGCAGAACGAGCTGTTCGCGATCGCACTGCGCCTGATGGCATCGGCACGCCAGCTGAACTGAAGAACCTGAGCCGCCGCCTCTCCCTGTCCCCAACCGTGGGGACAGACCGGTCACGTCTGTCGGCCTATGCTCGGCTCGAAACCTGAGGCCAACCTGAGATCACGTCGTGAGCACTGCTCCCCATTTCGACATCGATGTCCCCGCGTTCTGGCAGGATCCCTACCCGACGCTGGCGCGCATGCGCAGGGAGGCGCCGATCGCCTTCGTGCCGCAGCTCGGCAGCACGCTGCTGTGCAACCGCGACGACATCTTCGTCTCCGAGAAGCAGATCGACGTGTTCTCGTCGCACCAGCCCGAGGGGCTGATGAACAGGCTGATGGGCCACAACATGATGCGCAAGGACGGCGATGCGCACATGAACGAGCGCAAGGCGATCTTCCCGGCGGTCTCGCCGAAGACCGTCAGATCGCACTGGACCGCACAATTCGCCGGACATGCGACGCGCATCCTCGATGAATTGACGCCGAACGACGTGGTCGATTTCGTGCAGGCCTTCGCGCTGCCATTCTCGGCCGAATGCCTGAAATCGATCACCGGCCTCACCAACATGCGCTTCCAGGACATGAATGCCTGGTCGCAGGGCATGATCGACGGCATCGCCAACTACACCGGCGATCCCGCCATCGAGGCGCGCTGCCGCGCGGCGACCTCGGGCATCGACGCCGCGATCGACGAGATGGTGCCGGTGTTGCGCAAGACGCCCGACCTCAGCCTGCTCGGCGTGATGCTGCAGACCGACATGGCGATGGAGAGCGTGCGCGCCAACATCAAGCTCGCGATCTCGGGCGGCCAGAACGAGCCCCGCGACGCGATCGCCGGCACGGTGTGGGCGCTGCTGACCCACCCGGATCAGCTGGCGTTGGCTGTGGGCGGCGCGATCCCGTGGCTGCAGGTGTTCGAGGAATATGCGCGCTGGATCTCGCCGATCGGGATGTCGCCGCGGCGGATCGCAAAGCCCTGGACGATCAGGGACGTTGCATTCGAGACCAACGAGCGCGTGTTCCTGATGTTCGGCTCGGCGAACCGGGACGAGAAGCATTTCGACAGACCTGATGCATTCGATGTGCGCCGCGACGCCAGCAAGAGCATCGCCTTCGGCGCCGGTCCGCATTTCTGCGCCGGCGCCTGGGCCTCGCGCGCCATGGTCGCCGACGTCGCGCTGCCGGCGATCTTCGACAGGCTGAAGAACCTGCGGCTGATCAAAGACCGGCCGCCGCGGATCGGCGGCTGGGCGTTCCGCGGCCTCTTGGATTTGCCGGTGACGTGGGACGCGTAAGCGCTTAGAGCTTTTCCCTTTCCGATGGAATCGGAACGGGGCTCTAGATTCCTGTTTTGACGCGTTTTCTTTACGCGAACCGGTATCCACTTCGCTCGAAAACGCTCCTACCGCCCCCAGCGCAGCACCACCGGATCGAGCGTGCGCGCGATCTCGATCAGGCCAGCGCGCGTGGCCGGATGCAGCGGTTGCAACGGGTGCCGCACCGCGTCCGACTTGATGACGCCGCCCTCGCGCATCAGCACCTTGCAGGCCTGCAGCCCGCATTGCCGGTTCTCGTAGTTGATCAGCGGCAGCCAGCGCGCATAGGCCTGCACGGCCTCGTCGCGGCGGCCGGCGAAGAACGGATCCATGATCTGGCGGATGCCGTCGGGATAGCCGCCGCCGGTCATCGCACCGGTGGCACCGGCATCGAGATCGGCCATCAGCGTGATCGCCTCCTCGCCGTCCCACGGCCCTTCGATCACGCTGCCGCCCTTCTCGATCAGGCCGCGCAGCTTGCCCGCGGCCATCGGCACCTCGATCTTGAAGTACCTGACATTGGCGAGCTCTTTCGCCATCCGTGCCAGGAAGTCTACCGAGAGCGGCGTGCCCGCGACCGGCGCATCCTGGATCATGATCGGAATGTTGATGGCGTCCGACACCACCCGATAGAACTCGTAGATGCCTGGCTCGGGAACGCGGAAGGTCGCGCCGTGATACGGCGGCATGATCATCACCATCGCGGCGCCGGCGGTCTCCGCCTCGCGGCTGCGCGCGGCGCACACCGCCGAGGAGAAATGCGTGGTCGTGACGATCACGGGGATGCGGCCCGCGACGTGCTCGAGCACGGCATGCATCACGGTCTCGCGCTCGGCATCGGTCAGCACGAACTGCTCGGAGAAGTTGGCGAGGATGCAAATGCCGTGCGAGCCGGCATCGATCATGAAATCGATGCAGCGCCGCTGTCCGTCGAGATCGAGGTTGCCGCCGGCGTCGAAGATGGTCGGCGCCACCGGGAAGACGCCGCGATAGGGACGCTGTGCCGAAATCGTCATGTCAAATCCTCCCTCATGAATTGTCGCAGCTTGATCCGTCACACCTTGCGGAACGGCAGCGGCGGACCCTCGAGCCTGCGCAGGCCCGGCTCGCGCCGCTCGAGCCACCAACCATACTGCTTCGGCCAGGACGCGAACACCTCGCCGCCTCCGCCGCCAAGCGCGAGTTCGGCATGCACCGGCCAGTTCGGATCGAACAGCGCCTCGCGCCCGATCGCGACCAGATCGGCCTGGCCGTTGGCGAGGACATCTTCCGCCTGCTGCGGATGCAGGATGAGGCCGACCGCGATGGTGGCGACCTCGGCGGCGCGACGGATTTCTTCCGCATAGGGCACCTGGAAGCCATAACCGCGCGGAATCCGCGCCGCGGTCGCCGAGCCGAGCAGGCCGCCCGACGAGCAATCGATCAGATCGACACCGCGCGCCTTGGCTTCGCGCGCGAACGCGATCTGATCCTCGAGCGTCAGGCCACCATCGACACCATCGACCGAGGAGATCCGCACCGACAGCGGCCGCTCCGCGGGCCAGGCGGCGCGCACGGTCTCGATGATCTCGAGCGGGTAGCGCATCCGCCCGGCGCGGTCGCCGCCATAGGCGTCGCTGCGGCGATTCGACAACGGCGAGAGGAATTCGTGCAGGAGATAGCCATGCGCGCAATGTACCTCGACGAATTCGAAGCCGGCCTCCACCGCGCGCAAGGTGGCGCGCCGCCATTGCTCGCGCAACGCGGCGAGCTCGGCCGCATCGAGCGCGTGCGGCATCAGCCAGCCTTCCTCCATCGGGATCGCGCTCGGGGCAACCGTCCGCCACGGCAGATCGCCGCGGGCGCGGTCGGCCTCGTCGAGTGCGGCATTGCCGTACCAGGGGCGCTGCATGCTGGCCTTGCGACCGGCATGCGCGAGCTGGATCGAGGGCACCGCGCCGTTGTCCTTCAGGAAGGCGGCGATGCGTTCGAGCGGCGCGATCTGCTCGTCGTTCCAGATGCCGACGTCGCCATGGGTGATGCGGCCTTCGGCGGTGACCGCCGCAGCCTCGACCATCACGAGCCCGGCGCCGCCCTGGGCGAATTTGCCGAGATGCACGAGATGCCAGTCATTGGCGAGGCCGTCGGTCGCCGAATACTGGCACATCGGTGAAATCAGGATGCGGTTTCGGGAGGTGACGCCGCGAAGCGTGATCGGCTGAAACAGAAACGGCTGCGACATCGGGTCCTGCGGGAACGTGGTGGCGGGAAAATGGCGGCGGAAAACTAGGCGGCGCGCGAGCTGATCGCAAGCCGCGCCGCAGCGCAGGCGGCAAGACCAGCGCGCATGCAGCGCATCCACTGCGGCGCGATCCGCAAAACCCGCAACACCTGCCGCAGATATTTTTCCCGGTTGGTAAACATTTTCCGTCATCGCCGGGTCAAGCCACCGTTCGCAATTCGTGCCGGACATGCCTACATTGCCGACATGAAAAAAATCGGATTCCTCTCGTTCGGGCACTGGACGCCCTCCCCGCAATCCCAGGCCCGCTCGGCCGCGGATGTGCTGCTGCAATCCATCGACCTCGCGGTCGCCGCCGAAGAGCTCGGCGCAGACGGCGCGTATTTTCGAGTCCATCACTTCGCCCGCCAGCTGGCCTCGCCCTTCCCGCTGCTGGCGGCGGTCGGCGCGAAGACCAGCCGGATCGAGATCGGCACCGCCGTGATCGACATGCGCTACGAAAATCCGCTCTACATGATCGAGGACGCCGGCGCGGCTGACCTGATCGCGAGGGGACGTTTGCAACTCGGCATCAGCCGCGGCTCGCCCGAGCAGGTGATCGATGGCTGGCGCTATTTCGGCTATCAGCCGGGCGAAGGCGAGACCGACGCCGACATGGGCCGCCGTCATGCCGAGATCTTCCTCGATATGCTGCGCGGCCAAGGATTTGCGCAGCCGAATCCGCGGCCGATGTTTCCCAACCCGCCCGGCCTGCTGCGGCTCGAACCGCTCTCGGACGGCCTGCGCGAGCGGATCTGGTGGGGCGCCGGTTCGAACGCCACCGCGGTCTGGGCGGCAAAGCTCGGAATGAACCTGCAGAGCTCGACCCTGAAGAGCGACGAGACCGGAGAAGCCTTCCATATCCAGCAGGCCGCCCAGATCCGCGCCTACCGCGCCGCATGGAAGGAAGCCGGTCACACCCGCGAGCCGCGGGTCTCGGTCAGCCGCAGCATCTTCGCGCTGGTCGACGATCGCGACCGCGCCTATTTCGGCAACGGGCAGGAGGAAGACCAGATCGGCTTCATCGACGAGCGGACACGCGCGATCTTCGGCCGCGGCTACGCCGCCGAGCCGGAGAAACTGATCGAGCAGCTCAAGACGGACGAGGCGATCGCGGAGGCCGACACCCTGCTGCTGACGGTCCCCAATCAACTCGGCGTCGCCTACAACGCGCATGTGATCGAGAGCATCTTGACTCACGTCGCGCCCGCCATGGGATGGCGCTGATCACAAACGAAGGAATGATGCAACCTCGGCCACTTACCGGCCGCTCTCGCGTTCCGACGGAACTCCGTTCTCAAACGCGGAGAACTACGGAAACATAACTGCGCGTTGTGAGAAGAACAGGTCGAGTACAGTGCGTTAGGCGCGCACGTTGCGTGAACAGACCGCCGTAATATCCCGGGATCATCCCGCGAGGCCGGTTTGTGGCCGCGACGCGCGCGAACGACAACTGCGCACCCGATCAGAACAATCGCAAACAGCGCGTCGTCTCAAATGAACGCTCGCGGACACGAGCGGAAAAGGTCATCGTTCAGGCTTGAAGGGACGCACAGGTCTTGGCGCATAAAAGGGATTAGCCAGGCAGGTTGCCGGATTCCCCGCAGCGCTGGCCAGGCACTCCTTCATCGACATGAAGATACAGTCCATTCGGTCGCCGACCAGTTCACCGTAAACACGCATGCAGACGGGATAGCGGGGATCATACATTTGTGCCGATGCCGGCTTCGTCATGCAAAGCGCGCCCAACGCGAGCAGCAGCGCTCCCAGCAACCTCACGTCAAGTCTCCCGCTACTGCCGCGAAAATACATTGTCTTGCCGACAGGACTGTCCCGCGCAATTTAGCCTTGGGGCTGACCTTGGGGCTGGAGCGGGCGAAGGGAATCGAACCCTCGTATGCAGCTTGGGAAGACGATTCATTTACTCTTTCGGTCCAAGGAATCGTGGCGTTAAGCTATTGATAACGCTAAAAAATGCATCATAATAGCCTCTTCGAACGCACCATGAACGACCGGACGCCATCAATAGCTGTTTTTGTACGCCCGTTGTACGAGTTTTTTTCTACCATGCCGAGTCCTTCGAAATACAGGCGCAAGTCGCTTCGCCTAAACGAAGCAGCTGTCGATGACGCTATCCTTCTTAGCCAAGACGAAGGCATTAAGGGGATGGTGGTGGAATGGCGAGACGTCGGAACGGTCGGGCTAACCCTACGGATCACTCCCAACAAGCCGATCTGGTACCTGCGCAGGCGGGAGATGACGATCCGCTTGGCCGACGTCCGCGATCTTGACCTAGACAACGCCCGGTACATCGCGAAGCAGATTCAGCTCGCCGCATCGAGAGGCCGTGACCTGCGAGACGTTGCGTCCGTATTTGACCATTTGATCCTTCCGGACCGGCGTGTTGCGCCTGGGCCGATGCGCGACGGGTTCTATCGAGAGCTCGAAATGCGGATGGATGAAGATCTAGCGCGAGTCGAAAAAGCGCGAAAGCTACCTGTCAGGCCTGAAGCGCCGTTCTGGACATGGAAGACGCTGACCGAAAAGTTTCTTGAATACAAGCTGCCCAAACTCAAGGCCAAGTACAGGAAGGCTTACAAGCACTACCTGGAGCTTGAGCCCTTTAGGGCGATCGCGGACAAGATGGTCCGAGACGTCAAGCTCAGCGATCTCGAACGTATCCGGAATGCAATCGGCGTTCAGAACGCCAAGTCCGCCGTGCATCGCGCCGTTACCCAGTCGAAGCGAATGCTGAGTTGGGCCTGGAGATTCCATGCGACAGCATCGGGACTAGAGGAACTTGAATACGAATGGTGGAATCGCCTGTCTTTCGAGTACGAGACGAAAGAACGAACGCACGCCCCCACCGTGGTAGAAATCGCAAGAACGCTACTTCTCGCTGAACGTTACGCGCAGCTGGATGGTGGTCATAAAGTATACGCCGGAACGCTGGGCGCATTGTGGGGCATCGCTCTCACCGCTCAGAGGACAGGCGCCTTCCTTCAGCTCCGCAAGGATCGTTTGTTCGACGCATCGAAGACCAACCGCAGACTTCGCGGTTGGAAGGTAGCGAACTGGACGTCGGACGAGATGAAAGGCGGTAGGGATGGCGGTCGACCTCATTCGCTTCCCCTGCCAGAAGCACTGAAGGTACTCGACAGATATTATGCGCAGTCTGGCGGCAAGTCCCCTTGGATGTTTTCGGGTCGCGACCCGAAGAAGCACACAACGGCCGGTTCGCTGAATCATTTTATGTATCGTTTGCAGGGAGTGGTGTGGGACCATACTGTGCGACAAAAGCCTCAGAGAAGCGGAAAGCCCGGCCCGAAGCCAAAGCCAATGAAGGTGTATCCCAATCTCTTCGCGCGCTACAATGTTGCCCCGTGGACGTTACACGATTGCCGACGAACACTGACCACGTTGCTGGACGACAAGCGTCTAGGAGGGTCGGCTACCGCCATACTCGGGCACAAGACCTCGACCAGTCGCATGAGTGAACGCGAAAAGCTTGCGCCTGTCACAGAGCAACACTACAGCCAATCGCAGAGGATCGATCTGAAGGCTGAGGGGATGGCGCTTTGGGTGAAGACGCTCCTCGCAGCCTACGAGAAGGAACGGCCGCAAGTTCCGTGAATTACGTCTCGATCGACTCGCCGCATGAACCGTCCGTCCAGTTCTCGCGCTCAATACAGACATTTACCTAATCTGAGAGAAGACAGACCTCGACCTGGCCGGTGACCGACGCTTTCGACGTCATCAGTATCGTCAACTCCGGGCTCCACGGGTATCGGCAGGATCGTCGCGGAGTTCAGGTGCTCAACGGTCATGAACGCGATCGAGCGAACTGAACGGATCAAAGCGCTCGTAAAGATCGCGGTCGCCATTCTTCGGCGCAACGGCGACGGCGGCTATCTCGATCTGCCCGGAGCCGGTCGCGTTCGCTCCTATGAGTTTCGGTTCAACGAGATGGCCCTATCGCTTCGTCGTCTTGTCGACGACGACGCGCGCGAGACAACGTTGACCGTGAAATTCGACGGCGAAAGGGTGCTGGCAGCGACGTGGACCGTCGATGGCATCACGAAGCGATCGTTTAAGCCGGGCGGATGGGAGGAGGTTCTGCGTCGTTACGGCCGGCTGCCAGTGCTGCGTGGCACTCAGCGCGCGCGAGTGGATGATCGGCCGCGCTGAGGGGTAGGGTCAGCGCTTATCGCCTGTTCCTTCGGATAGCGCTTCCATTGCACGTAATCGTAGTTGCCGGACCACCGATAAACGATGCCGTCGCATTGCTCGCATCTGAAGTACTTAGTCGCCGTGCGCGATACTTGGCTGGCTTCGTAGATGGCCATGCAGCCCTCACAAACGAACATGACCCTCACGGTCCGTTCGGCGCCGGGCATCGTCGTTTTCTTGCAGCTGGTGTCTGTCATCGGGCCGCCAAATTAGGCGGGGCCACAGCCTCTCCCGGAGAACGGCGGCCCCTGACCGCGCGGTACTCATGACTAAAGCCAATCCGCACGGCTGGCACGATGATTGGACGCGGACCGAGTGGCAGCAACGCAATTCAGTTCTTAACCTTGCTGTTTGAGGTTAACGGGTAACATTGATCACGTCAGATCGCGGCGGATCAGTCAGAGTTTTGACCGGCGGTTAACCGATCTCGCCTAGACTTGGCACCCAGCCAGACTGGAGACGTGGAAGTGTCCTTCCAACTTACCGTCTTGAAAGTACTGGCCGGCCAGTCCGCCGGGCGTGCCCCCGTTGCCGAAATACGACACGCCGTTGCAATCTTGATGAACAGCGGCAGAGACTGGACCGATCGCATGAAGCGGTTGGCCGAACATGCGCCCGATCTCAACATCTTTTCGGCGAAGTTCGTGCTTCGCGATGATGCGGGTTGGGAAATCACGGAGGAGGGGCGGCTATTCCTGGCCGCGCTCGAAACGGCAGTCGCTGTTCGAAGATCGCCGCTTCGATCAGTCGACGATCCGCCAACGAGTGAACTCGCCGGGCAACTGGCGAGGGACGCGGCAACATTGTCCGATCCGCCCCGAAACCGTCGTCAGAGGCCGCGGCGCCGCCGCGGGAAGGCCGATCCGATCGGCGAACAGCGTGACACAGCACAGCCCGTTCGTCGTTAGTAGAAACGCAAACTTTCTCGCGCAGCATCGATCTTATTTGAATTTAGTTATTGATGGGCACGGAAATGATTTCTTTTCCCGACAGGCGAAAGTCTGTGCGCAATCCATCGCTGGATAATGCGCTGATCAGATTTGGTGACATGTCACTGTGCTGTGTCGTGCGCGACATCACAGAGAACGGCGCGGCGTTGAAGGCAGATGATCCGCCATCGTCTCTTCCTGACCAGTTCACGCTTATCGTTCCACCCAGCAAAGCTTTCTCCTGCAGCGTCGTCTGGCGCAAAGATGGATGGGTCGGCGTCGCATTCGCTGCGGAGTGAAACGCGCGATTGCCTCCCAAAACGCCTGCGAATTGCGGGGAAAACTTCTATGGCAATGTAACCTACGTCACACACAGTACAACCGTTGAACTGGCACAATCCCGCGGTCATTCAGCGGGGGCGTCATGGACGACGAGTTTTGCAAGGAGAGGGCGCGGACCGTGCGGGCGCTTGCTGAACAAGCTGACCCGTTCATCAAGAAACGTCTGCTACGGCTGGCCGCTCACTACGAACGACGGGTCGATCAACCGGAAAAGACCGATTGTGATCGAGCTGACCTGCCGGCGCTCGGGTCGCCGATCCGGCCATCGTGACATGTCGTCGGTCAATTGCCCGACACTAGTGACGCATCGTCTGACGGCCAGGTCAAGCGCGGCGCACCGAACAGTTGGCGCACTGGGGCTATTCCCGTCCCCGGCGCAGGCCTCCAGCCTTTCCTTCCGCCTCATCGCTTTACAAGCTTCGCCTGCCCCTCCACGATGTCGGTGAATGCGTGGGGTGGCGTGGCGTGTCGTTGCAGATCGCTATCCTGAGGGTGTTGTCGAGCTATCCGGGCGGGCGCGCCAGCGTCGCCGAGCTCAAGCGTGATCTTGCCATCCTGAATTCGAGCGGCCCGGAATGGACGCAGAGAATGCGACGTCTCGCCGCTCGTGTGCCGGACCTGGACCTGTTCGCAAACCGCCTGGTGCTGCGGGACGAAACGGGCTGGCAGCTGACCGAGGCCGGCCGCGAGATCCTCACCTTGCCGAATCTCCCCCTGCCGGTCGTCCCGGAGGTTTCAGTTGCGCCTGTGCCCCTGCTGCAAACTGAAGCACCTGCCGCCCTCCCGCCTCGCCCGCTCGAACGCGCGATTCCAGCGCGGCGACCGAGCAGACGCGAGGGACGACGGCGCAGGCGACAATGACGGCAACTGGAACGATCGGCTTAGGCTGCTGCGAGCGCGGCGAACGGACGCAGGCCGTCACGGCGTCAGGCCAAAAACGCCTCATCCTTGGCCACCAGGGGACTACAGGTCGAGTGCACGATCTTCCCGGCGGCGTTCAAACGAAGACGCGTTCGGAACAACCGCCCCCGGCATCGCGGTACTCGAGGTTGATGCCGCCGTCTTCCGGCATGATCGCCTCGATCTGGAAGGGGCCGGGAGGTTGATCGGCCAGCCTCAGCGTCCAATAAGAACGCAGGGCCCACCTGCCTTCGAACCGCCCGCCTTCGTAGCATTCGACCGTGGCGTCTTCGTCGTATCCGTCGAGCAGATCGGACATTCGCCGGTCCCTGCGCGCGTCGAGCAAGTCGACGACGACAACCTTTCGAGAAATTCGGAGATAACCTCCGGCGTCAATGTCTGTGTAGAAAAGTCGACACGCCAAACCAGGCCCCATTTATCGCTCTGCGTCAGGATCGAATTTCCGAGAGACCAGGCGAGTTCGCGAGCTTCATCAGCGATTGCTGACTTGCACGCTTTACCAAAGCGCGTCTCGTCCAAAACTACCGTTTCGCCTTCCGGCACGGGTTCCGGGAACAATTGGGATGCCTTGCTCACGTTCGAAACCACCGCCAAAAGGATCAACACCAACAGCAGCCAGATAGCGTGCCCAGCGCGGTCGAACCGTTCGCGTAGGTGATCCCGGTCAACTGCGAGGCTGTATCATAGCTATAGGTCGCCGAGACGTCGCCGGCAGCGTCGCGGATGTGCGGCGGTTGGCGGCACCGTAGCCAAAAGCGTTGACCTAGGGTTTAGACTAGGAAGCCGCTCTGCGGACAACAATAATAAATCGCTCAAGTGATCCGAGTTGAGGATTCGTTGTATCGAATGACGGTCGACCACGAAGCGACGCTTCTTCTCAGGGGCATCGACGCAGCGTGGCCGATTCCAAGTAGAGCGTAGCCTTCTGAATCCTACTCGGCTGGGTCGGTGTCGACCGGGTCTCCATATTTCAAGTTTTAGTGCTTACCGATTCTGTAAAGAATACGCAGCGGTCCAGAAATTCCTGCTGTTTTGATCCATGATCAATACAGTTTGTAAGGACATATTCTGTCAAGGCAACTTAACCTACGGGATTTCAGAGACCGTCGCGAGGTCTGAGTGCTAACCGCTAGTCTAAGTGCCTGGTCATGCTGGCAGCCGGCGAATGGGAGATCCGTCTCGGAAAGCGCAGCTTCGGTGTTTCAAGCCACCTGGCTTCATCCGTGGCGAAAGTGAGGGACCCTCCGAGGGACCGGCCAGGAAGGCAGATATCCGCAAGGTGCGCGAGTGCGACCTTCTCTACGATGCCGCCGGCCGACTGCGGCTCGCCCGGTGATCCGGTCTGTTCGGAGTGCTCCAGCGAGAACGGCGGCATGCTGCGATCGTCGTCGCATGCAGCCATGCACACACGCCCACCATTGCAGCGACGGGCAAAGCACGTCCCCTGAGTTCCCCTACAAGCCGTTCCACTCACGGACGTGAACGTTGCCGTCGACGAGCACCTCCATGACCTTGTTGACCAGGTCGTCTTTCATGGTGGCGAAGGCTTCGGGCGCCTTTTCTCCAATCGGCTGTTAATTGTGCGGTTCCAGAATTACGGCTATCCGGACTACGGTGTGGGGTGACGGAAAACCGGATTAACCGCAGACGGAGGGTATTGAGCCGTCGGGGGCAGCCGCGCTCATCGTAGCTGCCCGGGCCCGCACCACCGCGATCCCTTGAAAAATGCCATCAAAGGCTCTATTTGATATCATCGCTATCGGTCGCCGGAGGACGCTATCATGGCCGCTGTCACCATCCGCAACCTCTCCGAGGAGGCGCATCGCGCCCTGAAAGTCCGCGCGGCGCAGCACAATCGCAGCACGGAAGCGGAAATGCGCGCCATTCTGGAGGCCGCCGTGCGTCCCGAGGGCCGGCTGCGGCTCGGCACCGCCCTTTCGGAGATGAGCCGGAAGATCGGCCTCACCAATGCCGATGTCGAGGCGCTCGAGTATGGCCGCGGCACGCGTCCCGCCGAGCCGATGCGCTTCGAATGATCCTGCTCGATACCAATGTGGTCTCAGAGGCGATGAAGCCCGAACCACATCCATCGGTCCGCGACTGGCTCGACGCCCAGGCGGCCGAGACGGTGTTTCTCTCCAGCGTCACCGTCGCCGAACTGTTGTTCGGCATCGGCGTGCTGCCGCTCGGCAGGCGCAAGGACAGGTTGGCAACTACGCTCGACGGTGTGCTGGACCTGTTCTCGGCCCGCATCCTGCCCTTCGATACTGCCGCCGCGCGGCGGTATGCCGATCTCGCCGTCAAGGCGCGCGCGGCCGGAAAAGGCTTCCCCACGCCCGACGGCTACATCGCCGCGATCGCCGCCGTGCAGGGGTTCGCCGTGGCATCGCGCGACACGAGTGCGTTCAAGGCTGCCGGTCTGACGACAATCGATCCCTGGACCGTCTAACAGGCATCCGGCTGCTTCGGCTGCGGATTAAGCGAATAATCGGACCTGCTCCACACCGTAATCCGAATAGCCGGAATGACGATGACTAGTCCCGGATGTATGTCGAACCGAGCATACTCTTCAGGGAGTCCCGTCGATTGGGGGATAACGCCGTCACCTCGACACTGACCACGGTGCACCGCCCGGCAGCGACCAGTTCGATCCCTGAAGTCGCATCCCAGATACGCCGGCGCCAAATGCCGAAGCTCTTCGATTAGGTCACTCCGTACAGCGGTGTGCGGCGCCGGCTTCGACATCCTCAGCGGCGGACAGGCCGGCATCGAAAACTTCGTCGAGGACCTGCGCCGCACCTACCGGCGCGGGGACGTGCCGGGCTCGCTCGAAGGTCGGCGGAGCAAGTGAGTTCGCGTTTTCCGGCGGCCGGGTTATGGAAGGAGCCCGGTAATAGGACGCGCGATGAAATACGACGTTCCGCTCAAGACGATCATAAAGAACCGGCGGTCGAACCTGCGGGCCGCCCTCGGCATCCAGGGGGAATGGCGCGAGCTGCCTACGAATTTTCCGGCCCGGGAGCATGAAGTTGACTTCCTCGCGTACGTGAAGAACGGGCGACGGAGGGCATACCTGGCGCATGTGGAATTGCAGAGCGATCGGGATCCGGACATGTTGACCCGGATGCTCAGCTATCGGGCCGACATCCGGAACTGGCAGCAGACCTCGGGCGACGTCGAATGCAATGGCCTTAGCGTCGTGCAGACCGCGGCTTACATCGGACCGGGATCGTGGTCGCCCAAGCTGCGGCTGAAGGAGCCCCAGATCGAGTTCGAATACGGTTATCTGGACGTGAAAACGCTCGATTCCGATGTCCGAAGTCTTGTTCACAAGCCAAAGCGTCGAAGATGCCGCCCTGGCGGTCCTGTTTCGCGATGGCCAAGCCGTATATGATACGGAGGATTGTGCAGCGGGTCGCTGAGGCATCGAAATCGGAATCGGAGACGCTCAACGCCGGTGCCCTGCTGACCTCTTTTGCCGGCTTGCGCCGTGCCGGCGAGATCGTCGCGATGGAGTGGAGAAACATGAACCTGCCCGTCAATTTCGAAGACAGCCCCTTGATGAAGGAGAGCTACGATCGGGTCCGGGCCGAGGCGGACGCCAACAGGTTGGTCGCCGTGATCACGGAGACCTTGCAGAGGAAGTTTCCGAACGATATTCCGGCCGACCTCAATAGCCGGCTCACGGCGTTGAGCGTCGACGAACTGGATGCGATGTTCAAGCGAAGCATCGACGCGAAGTCGGCGGACGATATCCTCACCGTTTCCTCTCCCTCAACCTCTTTGGGCCACTGATCTAGGGATTGTGCTGAGTCGGAGGCCGCGCCGGCGCGCCGGTCGCAGTCGGCAGCAGACAGATTGCGGGCCGACTATGCTCGAATTTACGGCGAGCTTTGCCCTCATTTGCGGACCGATTCGACGGAGAAAAATGCTCAAACGAGGGGATTTTGCGGATAAACTATCCCTCATTCACACGTAGTAGCCGACCACAACACGGATACATATCGAGGCGTTTATACCGTCGAGTACGCCGAAGGCATCTACGTCGTGGATATCTTCCAGAAGAAGTCCAAGCGCGGGGTCGAAACTCCGAAGGAGGACATCGATAGGATCGTCGGACGTCTCAAGCGGCTTCGCGAGGACCGCGCCACACCGTCGGGACAAGAAAAAATCGCCGCACCAGATCCTGCGTCACCCGGGCATTGGCGGCGATCTGCAGTAACCCGCTTGCCACCCGGAACAGATAGACCCCGGGGATCATCGACACCACTGCGGCAAAAGCCGATCGCGGCAAACGGCAGGTTGGCATGCCGCACGACCGGCGTGAGTGTCACACCGACCACCAGAGCCGCAACCAGCGCGCCAGGCTACTGCCACGCATGCCTTCTAAGAATCGTTCCGGCGTAGCTATCTGCTCTGCCGAGGACGTGGGGAAGGTCAGTCCGTTTCGATCCCTGTGCGTTCAGCACGTGCTGTGAGCTTGGACGACCTCGCCTCGCCGGACCCCATCATGGAGCGCGCCCATTTGGCCGACTCCGAACAGAAGCGCGGACCGGGCAGAAGCAGTGAGCGGCAACGATCGTCACCCCAAGGGCGGAGACGCTTCGCGGCTCCGGTCGCATGCGCATGCCTGCGAGTAGAGCGTGACCGCACCGAAGGGAGGGGCCGCCAAGGCCGTACGTCTCCTCTTGCCTCAAGAGCAGACATTCATCGCTGGGTACCTCACAGTCGCGATGGGCCAACAGCGGTCATTCCGCAACCGCGTAGATGAGTGCTGCCCTCACCGGGAAGCGAGGCGGCGCATCGGGTGGAGCGGGCACAAACGCCGCAAGCCATTTGAAGCGCCTCGCCTTTACGTTTTCGGTACACCGGCTTGACCTTGACGCCGGCCCAAGCACGCCAAACCGGCGCGCCCATCATCGGCTCAAGCCCGTCTAAAGCCGTCCACCGCCAGCGTGATCTTGTGCGCGGTATGGCAATGGTGATGCAGTTTATCTTTGTCAGCGCGAAGCTGGTCCTGAAGAACAATTTGTGGTGGAGCTTTAACTCGGCGTCGATTTGGTGGTGCCCTTTGATAAGCGTGCCGTCGAGGTTGGTCTGGCCCACTTCATCGCCGGCTTCGTTCACGATTGTTCGGATCATTTCGCCTTTGATGGGTTTCACCTCCGCCTCCCACAACGTTGCGCCGGTCCCGGCGTTCGAACCAGACGTACCAAAACACGATACGATCGGCGGGCGCATCAAGCTCTATGTGCACGAGAACTTCCCGGAGGCTCAGAGCCTGACGGCCTGCACCGCTCCGGAGTCGCCTGATATGGCGCGCTGCGGACTACCGAACCGGTCTATCGTGATCCATTCGTGGTCAAATGTCGGCTCATACAGAGCGAAGCCGTCAGGACTGGACGTGACGACCAGCGTCTCCGGATCGAGCTTCTGCAGCTCATCTATCAGGTCTTTGACTTTCATGGCCCTGCTCGTTGCATGCGCCGCGGTGCCGGCGCGTTCGGGAACCTTGGCCATTATAGCCTCGCAGTCCTGCGCTGTCAGGACAGTGCCCCAAGTCACGCAGCTCCTGCTGGAGGGCAGCGGCCATGACGCTGGATGGCGTCCTCCAGCCGCCACCCGAAGTCGGTTAAGGGTCGTTCGAGCCGCCACGCTGATGAACGTTATCGGCTTCGTCGCACCGATGGCCGCCGCAGGCGGCGTGCAATGATCGGCACTTCAAGCCCTGGCAAGAAGGATGAGCGGGAGGACTGTTGCCAATCTGCTCACCAATCTGGCGCTCGATCCGTTTGGAAGGATCCCCGAATTCAAGTTCTGCGCCGTGCGCGCGAAGCCAGTGGGAACTAGGACGGCGGCGGCGGAGTAGGCGACGGCCGGGATCAATCGCCCCGGACCGCTGTCAGTTGGCGAAAGGCGTCTGCGGCGCGATCTTGTTCTGCGCAATGATGGCTTCGGCCCGCGCGAGATTTTCCAGCAGGCGCTGGCTGGTCAAGACAAGGAAATAATAGCCGAACTGCGGGTTTTGGAAGTAGATCTCGAGCAGCTTTTCGTAACTGATGGTCAGGACGCGGCCATCCTCGATACATTCGATCGTCGCGGTCCGGCGGTTGTCGGGCGTGAGGAAACCAAGCTCGCCCATCAAACGCCCCGCCGGAAGTTCGACGTTGATTTCGATGACCCGGAATTTGCCGGTAACGGTCAGCAGCATTTCGTTGGCTGCGTCACCCTTCTTCATCAAGATATCGCCCTTGCGATACTTGCGGTCGGTCATGAACGGCTTGAGCCACTCCATCGACACGTCGCCCTGTGTTGCGGTGCGCGCCTTCTTCACGAGAGCGAGCATTTGGCGGAGACGGTAGGCATTGATGGGAATCATCAGAAAATAAAGAAGAAAGGTCGTGACGGCTCCGGTGAGCGCACCGAAGATGGCGAAGAATGCGCAACCGATCATGTTCGCCACCCGCAGCGGCACCATCGTGTGCGTCAGCAATGTGGCGACAAAGAAGATCGCGCCGACCAGGGCGAACATATTGGCAAGCGTGATGTTGTGCAGAAGGATTTCCAGCAGGCGGTTGAAGATGGCGTCCCAGGTCACGTTGTTCGGATCGAGACCCATTTGGACCAGAATCTTCGCGAACCTGAGATTGTCGGTTGCTGCATCGAGAATGCGGTCCAGCATGATGGACATATCTCCTTTGGAGCCGGTGAGGCCAGCTTACCTGAAGTGGCTTTATCGCAGCGCAGAAAACTTGGCCGCCCGACTTCCGAGACGGGTCAATCGCGCCGGTCCGCACCTGATCACGGGTCTTCCGGTCCACCACCGGCCACGGACATATGGCGGCACCGCGCCAACTGACGCGAAGGGCCAAGAGCCGACTCAAGCGTGACTTTGATCAAACCAGGCCCGGAAAACTCCCGCCATCGAGCACGATGTTCTACCGGTCAGAAAATTCCTGATTGCCCCGCGGTGCCCTATTCGCGAGACGGCCATCGCGTTCGTGCATTCGATTTCTTCGAACGCCCGGCTTGCCTCCATTCATCCCAGGGCGGCTCGGGTCCGAAGCGATCAGCAAGAAAATCAATCAGGCTTCGGACCTTGGCGGAGGGACTTTTTCCCGGCGGATAGATCGCCGACAGCTCGCTTTCGACCGGCCGGTAATCGGGCATTAGCGAGACAAGGCGACCTTCCGCTAGATCCCCGCCCGCAACAAAAGTCGGAACCAGGCCGATACCGGCTCCTGCCAGCAACGCCGCGTAGAGCATGTTCCCGCTGTTTGAGCGAAAACGCCCGCTGATACGCACGGTGACTTCGCCCTCCGGCCCCACGAAGCGCCACTGCCCCGGAATGGCGCGCAGGCTGTAGAAGAGGCACCGATGGTTTGAGAGATCATCGGGCTGCCTCGGCGCACCATATTGTTTGACATACCCGGGAGTTGCGCAGAGCACAAAACGGACTGGTGCCAGGCGCCGCGCCATCAGGCTCGAATCCTTCAGCGCGCCGACACGAAGCGCAAGATCAAACCCTTCCTCGACCAAATCGATGAAGCGGTCATCGAGCGTGGCATCGACCACGACCTCCGGGTAGCGGGAGAGATAGTCGGCGAGCGCGGGTCCGAGCTGCGTAATACCGAAAGAGACCGGTGCCGCCAAATGCAGCACGCCGCGCGGCGCGGTTTGCAGCGCGCTCGTGCTTTGCTGAACCTCGTCGATCTCATCGAGGATGCGTTCACATCGTTCATAAACCAGCGCCCCGATCTCAGTGACGTTGAGACGGCGCGTCGTGCGGTTCAATAGCTGCGCCCCGAGCCAATCCTCAAGCGCGCGAACGTGCTTGCTCACCACCGCTTGCGACAAGCGCAGCTCCCGCGCGGCTCCGGAAAAACTCTGTTTCGCGACAACCTTCGCGAATACTCCCATGCTCTCGATACGATCCACGTCCGCCTCCCGCGATTTATCACGGTTCGTGAACAATCATATGCCGAACGGCGGGCTTATGGCAGCGCCCATTCGACAACACCTCCGAGTCACGATGAGAAAACCAACCGAGCGGCTGGACGCCGCTTCGTAGTGACAAGGAGAGTTTAATGATGACTACCGTGAACACCGTCGTCGTCGGCGGAGGCCAGGCTGGCCTTTCTGTCAGCCACTATTTGAGACAGCTGTCCGTGGACCATGTGGTTCTCGAACAGGCGGACAAGCCAGGCGAAGCCTGGCGGAATCACCGCTGGGACTCCTTCGCACTCAACACGCCGCGATGGCAGTCGCGATTGCCGGGGGTTCGCTACGGCGCGGATGATCCGGACGGCTTTATGCCGAGGCTGGAAATCGTGGCAAATCTGGACGATATGGCGCAACGGCTGCCGATCCGCAGTCGCGCGCGCGTCGTCTCCGTCGCGCGCGATGCCGCCAGTGGCGACTACGTTGTGTCGATCGATGACGGCGAGAACATAAGGACACGTAACGTCGTCGTGGCGACGGGCCTTTATCAGACGCCCAAGATTCCGGAGCTCGGCCGCGATCTAGCTGCAGGCATCCGGCAACTTCACTCCGACGGCTATCGCAATCCCGAGCAGCTTCTGCCAGGCGCCGTATTGGTCGTCGGCAGCGCGCAGTCCGGCGCACAAATCACCGAGGAACTCTATGAGTCCGGGCGAAAGGTCTATCTTGCCGTCGGCCGGGCCGGCCGCACCCCACGGCGTTATCGCGGCAAGGACGCGAACTGGTGGTTCGCCAGGATGGGACATTACGATCGCACGGTTAGCGAACTGCCGTCGCCGCGTGCAAAATTTGCAGGCAAGCCGCACATCTCAGGCACCAAAGGTGGCCGCACCATCAACCTGCACCAATTCGCCCGCGATGGCGTTACGCTGCTCGGTCGCCTAGAGGCGATCGACGGCGGCATCATCAAGCTGAAGGGCGACCTGCACGACAATCTCGCGGCGGCCGGCCGGGCCGAAGTGGAGTTCGGCAAGGCCGTGGACAGCTATGTCGCCAGCAACGGCATGTCGGCCCCGGCAGAAACGCTACCGATCCTGCGTGACGGGTTTGACCAGAGAATTCTAACGGAGCTCGACCTTGCTGCTACCGGCATCACCAACGTGATCTGGGCGACCGGCTACGCGTTCGACTTTTCGATGGTCGCGCTTCCCGTGACCGATGGCGACGGCTTTCCGATCCAGACGCGCGGGGTGAGCGCCTTTCCTGGATTGTTCTTTATCGGACTGCCTTGGCTGCATAACGCCAAATCGGGCCTGATCTTCGGCGTCGGTGAGGACGCCCGCTACATCGCCGATCGAATCGCCGCGCGGTGCGTCGGAGCCATAGACCGGCGCGCATGTGCGCACGTCGCGCAAGCGCATACACCATCCGCCCCAAAGAGGTCGCGCGTCACGACAAAATGGGCCGACCGCGCGATGACATTGATCTGGTCGTCCGCGCTCTCGCTGATGCTGGACGGCTTCGCGACGTACGCGACCGGGGTCTACCCGACAGCCCAGCACAACCCGCCACAGGCGGATTCCGCGGTCGTGTCCGCCGACGCGACGCAATCGCGGGAATGATCTGTCTTGCCATCGCAGACGAATTCTTTTGCATCATTGGAGATCAAGATGAAAAGGACATTTGCAACAATCGTGGCCGCTGCTGCCGTGGGTCTTTCCATCGCAGCAAGCCATGCAAGCGACATCACGTCACCGCCATGGGTTGACCACGTACCAACGCCGCGCGCCAGCTTGATCTGGGCATGACGGTTGATGAGGTGCTTCGCATCATGGGCGAACCGACGAGGACGACGGCGTTTAGCATGGATGGCAGAGCGCAACTCAAGCTCGAATTTGCCGGCGCCGTTCCAACCAAAATCGTCCTGGCGGATAGGAAAATCTCGAGCGTCAAGCTCGATGTGTTCCGCCCCGACAAAACTGATCTTCCGGCCTTCGGCCGGGCGGCCTGGCCTGGTCTCGCCGAGAGCGCGGTGCGGCAGGTGCTTGGCGTGCCAACCGAAAATCGTCACTACAATCTGTTCGGCATCAACGTCGATCAATGGATATTCATGCGTGACGGCCGAGCCGATCTCAGTGTGTTTTTAAGAGCGGGGCGCGTGATCGCGCGGGGAACCGGGCGGGAGGTCCCGGGCGATCTCCTTCGCGTCGAATTGCCGTCACCGCCGAAGGCTGAGAGCCCGACACTTGCGCCGCGCTTGGGGATGACAACAAACGACATCGAGGAGCTTTATGGCGCCCCGCACTACCGGGTCGACTACGTCTTCAACGGGCAACCGTCGTTGCACGCGGTCTACAAGGTCGGCGAAAAGGGACCGTTCATCGCGGTAACGTTCGTGGACGGTGTCGTGACGGAACTCGAAGATCTCGGAACGGTGCTGAACGACCCGGTCTTCCAGGGCCGATAGTGCTGATACGATCGACATGTCGGCGCTCGTCATGTCGCACAAACAAGTTCAAGAGAGCAGCAGACACTATGGAGGTTACAATGGCCATGCTTGATTGGAATGACTATCGAAGCCAGATCCTCGCCCGCGTTGGCGAGATCGGCAAGCTCAGCCCGGATACCGTAAAGGGCTACATGGCGCTTGGCGGTGCCGGGGCCAAGACTGGACACCTTGACGGCAAGGTCCGCGAGTTGATCGCGCTTGCGGTAGCGATCACATTGCGCTGCGACGGCTGCATCGCCGTTCACACCGCAGCGGCGAAGAAGCACGGCGCCACCAAGGGTGAGATCACCGAGGCGCTGGGGGTTGGCATTAGCGTCAACGCCGGCGCGGCCTTGGTGTACTCGACCCGCACGATCGACGCGTTTGATGCGGCAGCCTGACACGCTCGCGGCCAGAACGGTCGCGTCTCGTCGACCCGCGATTCACGGCCGCAAACCCTCTGAACCACTTCTGACATTGTCGGCAACGTTGAAATGTCCGACTTGGGTCATGAGCGTCGCCCTCTGCGATAGACGCCGGCTTATCGATTTCCGCTATGCCCCGTTAGCGAGCGAAGATGCGTGGCGGTGCAATATGTCGCGAAGGGCCACCAGGGGACATCGGCTCAGGAACAAATTCGGCGCCGTGGTTCGCGATGTCGTGAATGCGTTTCTCGGGGCTTGGTATCGGCGAAACAATCGCCCGCCGGCCGGGACGAGTTTCCAAAGCCTCGAAATTATCCAAGAGCAGATCGGGCGTACTGTGGCTGTGTGATTTCGCCATCGGTCGATCACTGTCGGTGCTGATCAAGATACTTTCCCGAATGGGCTGCCTATCTCCATTGCAGGTGCTGCGAAAAAATTGGGCTGTCGTCCGGTGCCCCGAGGACGAATAATATCGTTGGTGCGGGCGCGCTTGTGAACCATTTCACTGCACCGTCGTGCCTGCCCCGCGATACTGCCTGGCGTATTGAATGGAAGTATTTGCAGGAGGATTGTCATGAAGATTGCAATTCCCGCAATTCCCCAGTCTGCGATTCGATCCCTACTGCCTATCGGTAACCACGGCGGCTTGATCACCGTCGGATACGTGGTTTTGGCGCTCATCGCGATCGCCGCGATCTACTTGGCAGCGGGGCAGCCGAGCGTCACCCAAGCTGAGCTCGCGATTGCAACGGCATTACCGTGACCAATGATCGCCTGCGACTGACCACGTGGTGCCTTGTTGTATCCGTGATCACGGCGGTATGCATATGGACCTTGATCGGCTCCCCTGAAAACCGAAACGAACGCTACTGGCACCATTTGTCGTCGGAAATGGCCGCACGCAACTAAAGCGTTTTCGAGCGAAGTGAATGCCGCTCCGCGTGAAGAAACGCGTCCAACGAGGATCTAGAGCCTCCGTTCCGATTCCGTCGAACGGAAATAGCTCGGTGGCATGAGCCGGTGAAGACACATAGTGGTCCGCGATGGACGGGCCGCCAAAGCTCTTTCGCTCAAGATGATTGTGGAGACGATTGCCATGCTTGAACAGATTGCTCGCGTGCTCCTATGGCTTTCCGTGGGTGAAATTGCCGCTAGGTCTGGCTTGTGGCCACTGCCCGCCCCTGTCACCGGCCTCATACTGCTCTATGCCGAACTCGCGGTTCGGGGGCGGTTGCCCGATGATCTGGGTATCCTTGCGGATCGCCTGCTTCAGTTTCTGGGCATGTTGTTTGTACCGGCAGGCGTCGGCGTGATCGCCTATCTGGATGTGTTCAAGACCGAAGCAACGCCAATTTTGGCCGCGGTGATTGGCGGCACCGCCATTACTCTTTTTGTCACGATGGTCGTTGTGAACCTGCTCGGTCGAACGATTGCAAAGAGTCGAGAGCCTGGATCCGAATGCGTCGAGGGAGCAGAACGCGATGTCAACGCTTGATCTGACAAGTCTGACCTGGATCAGCCTGGCCGACCAACCGATCCTGGAGACAGGTGCGACCGTATTCGCGTTCTTGGCAGCAACTCGCATATCGCGGCTCGGCGGCAATCACCCATTGCTCAACCCGACCCTTCTGGCGATCATCCTTATTTCGCTCGGCCTCGAAGCGACACATATCCCTTACAAGACGTATTTGCGCGGCGCTGACCCGATAAACTTCATGTTGGGGCCCGCAGTCGTTCTGTTGGCCGTACCGCTATTTCGTCAGCGGACCGTCATCCGCGCTTCCGCACGGTTGATCGCGGTCGGATTGGGTGTCGGATTGCCTGTTGGGGTCCTGAGCGCAGTCGGCATTGCGTGGACGATGGGGGCAAGCTCGCAAACCATCCTCTCCTTGGCGCCCAAGTCGGTCACCGCCGGAATTGCGGTCGGCATTTCCGAGCAGATTGGTGGCCTGCAAACGCTGACGATCGTGCTTGTGATCATGACCGGCATTACCGGAGCCGTCCTCGGCCCCCTTGTCGCGCGCCTTGCCCGTGTTGACGATCCGCGTGTCGTTGGCCTGACCATGGGCATTGCCTCCCACGGAATCGGAACCGCGCGGGCACTCCAGATCAGCGAGGTCGCTGGTGCCTTTTCCGGCCTCGGGATGGGCTTGAATGGCGTGCTCACGGCCATCCTTCTTCCATTGATCTTTCGGCTGTTCTGAATTGTCGACTAACGACTGGGATAGACGCCAATATATCCGACGCAGTCGTTTTTCTGTTGTTGAGTTGGGACTGGCTCCTGCAATACTAAGTACCGCCTGAAGGGGCGACTTCTGCTGTGGGTCACGAGCGCCGATTTGACCCGGTGCCGATCACGTCGGGATTGCCCCTGACAGCCGACGTCGAGACAAGTGTCGGAGGCGGTCGAAAAGGGCCAACAACGGACTCATGCACTGCAGTAAATGCACATGGTTATTCGACACGCGGCACAAAACACGTTAGTTTTCCAACGCTCGGAGCTTTCCAGGATTGGAGAGTTGCATGATAGGGCGCCGTTTTGTGTTGCTGGCGGGTGCCGGAGCGGCGATCTGGTCGGTTGCGGCAGTAGCGCAACCTTATCCGGCGCGGCCCATCACCATCGTGGTGCCCTACGCAGCCGGGGGCGTATTCGACACGATAGCCCGGATCATCGGAGCACGCATGGGCGAACTGCTCGGCCAGCCAGTGATCGTGGAGAACGTGGCCGGCCCCGGGGGCATAATCGGTGCCCAACGCGTGATCAATGCCAGGCCTGACGGCTATACGGTGCTGCTCGGGACTGTTGGCAGCCACGCCTACAATCAATCGATATACCGAAAGCGGCGCTATGATGCGGTGAGCGACTTCACCCCTGTCACGCTCTTCTCTGACCAGCCGATGGTGCTCGAAGGCCGCAAAGATCTGCCGGCCAACAACCTTGCGGAGTTTATCGCGCTGCTCAAGCAGAACGGCTCGAAGATGCAATATGGCTCTGCAGGTGTTGGATCGACTACGCATCTTGCTTGCGCGCTGCTCAATGCAAGGATCGGCATCGACGTGACCCACGTTCCTTATCGGGGTGGCGGACCGGCCGCGAACGACCTGATCGGCGGCCACATTGACTATATGTGCAGCAACATGGGTGCCTTTGTGGCGCGTGCCGCCGCAAAGCAATCGAAGCCCCTCGCGCTGTTGTCGCGCGAGCGAACGCCGCTGATGCCAGAACTTGCGACGGCGCAGGAGCAGGGTATCGGCGACTGCGACGTCGTTACATGGACAGCTTTCTTCCTGCCGAAAGGCGCGGCGCAGGACATTGTAGCCACGCTGAACGAGGCAACTCACGCCGTAATGGACACGCCTGCGATCAAGTCCCGATTTAGCGCCATCGGCGTGGTCGGCGTTGCACCTGAGCGGCGCGGGCCCGAATACCTTGCCAAATATGTGGTTGAAGAGATCGCCCGCTGGGAGGGTCCGATCAAGGCTGCCGGTTTGCAGGTGGACTGATGTTGGCTGCTGCGCATCTGCGCGCACGCGGGTTGGTA
Source organism: Bradyrhizobium altum (assembly GCF_020889705.1). Classification (GTDB taxonomy): domain Bacteria; phylum Pseudomonadota; class Alphaproteobacteria; order Rhizobiales; family Xanthobacteraceae; genus Bradyrhizobium; species Bradyrhizobium altum. The sequence continues at coordinate 40,674 of NZ_JACMYP010000023.1, forward strand.
GTTATGGGTCATTTGCGTCGGTTTTGCCGTTGCTCAAATGGGCCCGGATTGCCCTCGACAGCCGACAAGCCGACGAACGCTGTATTTCGTCGGGATGCGCCACAAGCCGACTTTGGGGGCTTCGAGTAGCGTCTTAGAATTTGGCTGCAATCCATCCGACAACAAAAAGGCCTGCGGCGACGCATAAAGCAATCAGTGCGCGTTTAGCCCATCGGACATTATCTGCACGCGCTCTGCCTTCAACTTCACGCCGTTGTGCTTGGGCATTGGCCTCGATTTGATCCTTCCAATCCCTCCACTCTTGCAAGCCTTCGGCGCGAAACCTTTTCCCTTCAGGCGTCCAGCGCCCAAGACGGGCACTGAGGCGATCCATCAAGCCAAACGCCGCGAGAGCGAGAACTGCCTCTTCACCAGCCGATTGCGCAAGCGTGTCCACTCCATCGTCGTCCCGAACAGGGCCATTTTCATATCGATCGAAACAACGATCGACCATCTCGACGAGAGCGCCAAGCAGTACCCGTTCGGGCACGGTACTTGATAGCAACTGGCCCAGAAACTCTTCATCGAAGTAGACGGGATACTGGACGCTCATTTTCTCGATTGCATCCAGAAGACACTTCTTTCGATCAGCCATGGTCGTTGAGAGGGCTCTAACGGGATAAGGAAACGAGCAACCAGAGGTAATAGTGGAGAGTGCTTTCGCCACCGTAAAGAGTATTGGTTGACGTTCGCTTCGGGTTATTTGCGTCGGTTTTGCCGTTGCTCAAATGGGTCCGGATTGCCCTCGACAGCCGACAAGCCGACGAACGCTGTATTTCGTCGGGATGGGCCATAAGGAGACCTCGATCGATTTGCGTGCCGCAGCGAACGCCCCGGCAACCTGCCGGGCTTGTACACAGCGGCGGCGGAACACGTGGAAAAAGCCGAAGCTCCCACGATTGTGAATCCCTTCTCTGCGTCGGCAGGCGGAATGGCGGACGGGAGTCATCTCGATGCTGATGATGAAATAACGGTGACACGTGTTGTCGCCCGACCGGGCGAATAGTACGGCGGCCAACTGCATCTTGCGTCACCCACAAATCAAGAGGGCGGTCAGAAATCGTATACGATCGTAATCACAGTCGGAAACGACCGGCACGTCGTAGACGTTGCGCAGGGATAGTGGGCAGGGTCGCGAGCCGATGCGTGCGTTGACCGTTCTGTCTGCGATCACGCTCGCAAGTGGACAACTTCAGCGTTTGCCTACTACTCCGCACCTTCCTAGCGCTCTATTGTGCCGCGAGGCACGGCGCCTTCCGCGATGAAGAGAATTTTCGTCGATGCAAACGTCAGATGGAATCCTATCATGCGGAGTGGCGTTGGTGAGCACTGCGCCGCCGCCGTAAGCCAGATAATGCATCCGTTCCATGTTCAGGTGATCCCTTTCTCGCCGCGGGATGTCGCTGCGAGCAGCTCGATGAGTTGTTGCGTCGTGCCAGTCTCGCCCAGCCTCGGAAAGATCCGCATGATGCTGTTGTCGTGAGCGTCCGCATTTAGATCGGTCATGGCATCGACGGCGAGAGCGACATTGAATCCGATTTCGTGAGCTTGGCGCGCCGTCGACTCGACACCGGCGCTGGTGACAACACCGGTGATGACGACTTGCGTGACGCCGCACTGCCGGAGATATTTCTCGAGGCCGGTGTTGGTGAAGGCGCCCCAGGTGCGCTTTGTAATGATATGGTCGCTGCGTCGCCGGTTGAGCTCAGGGATGAGATCAGTCCAGTTGGTGGGCAGGTCATGGAGAAAGAATGATTGCTCGGTGCGGCCGGGCGCGCCGCCGTCGGCGTTGATGAGGACGACCGGCAGCGTGCGTTTGCGAAAGGCCTCCGTCAATGCGACGGCATTGTTCACGACACGGCCCATCGGATGCGCCGTCGGGAGGCCGACAGTGCCCTTCTGCAAGTCGACGACCAGCAGGGCGGTCTTCGCGTCAAGCGTACCTATCGTCATGTCCTGTTTTCCATCCAACTGAGGCGTATGCCGGCCGCGACCTGCCCTGTCTTCGGTCGACAAGGCGATGAGCAGGCTCATTGAAACCGCAAGCTGCGCCTATTCCCGCGGCGCAGGCTTGGTTTGAATCCCGCGACGCAACCAATCGTGCCGCGCCGCAAGGACGTGTCAGTATCCCCAGCGCTAAGGCTATCGCCACTGAGCACCATGAGTTACGGTTTCATGCGCGTCGCTACTGGCCGTGTCTGATCAGCACGTCTCGGCAGGCCGGGTGCAGCCTGGTACGATTTTTCTTCAGGCAGGCAAGAATAACAAAATCGCCTTGGTCCACGAAGTTGTGGCAGTACCGCTGAACATCGCGGATGCAAGCCTTCTCGTCCTGCTCGGTGCCGGCGTGCTGGGCAAAGGTTTCGGTCGGTAGGCTCGCGAGCAACGCGAGGGCTAGGAGAGGTTTGTTCATTTGCGTTTCCTTTCTTTTTGCAGTCGCCTGGTCCAGGGTCGTGGAGAGCCGAAATGCTGGGATCATTCCATGACCATCGCGTGGTTGCGACTTGCCTCCGACGCGGCACGCCGCAGCAAGAGCACGAGGGGGATGGCGCACAGAGAGAGGATCATCATCAGTTTGAAATCGTCGATATAGCTGATGATGGAAGCCTGGTTCTGGATCACCTGATCGAGCGCGGCCCGTCCCGAGGCGGTCCATGGACTCCACGCGTGCGCGATGACGCTGTTCCTGAATCCGGGATTAACGGCCGTGACATGGCTTCCGATGATGGCGTGGTTGATTTGGTCATTCCTGGTCAAGAGATACGATACGACGGAGATTCCGACGCTGGAGCCGACGTTACGTGAGAGGTTGTACAGACCGGTTGCGTCGGCCCGCTGCTCCGGGGCAAGCGTGGCAAAGGTCACAGTGGTAAGCGGGACAAACAGAAATCCAAGTCCCGCCCCCTGGATGAAGCCGGTCACCGCGATCGTCCATTGCGAGACGTTCGGATTCCAGCCGGTCATGTCATACATGGCCCACGCCGTCAGCAGCAGCCCGATCATGAGGAGCACCCTGGTATCGATGCGGCCGATCAGCTTGCCGACCGCGAACATGCAGACCATGGTCCCCAAACCACGCGGACCCATGACGAGTCCGGTCGTCACGACGGGGTATCCCATCAGCGTTTGCAGATAGGGCGTCATCAATGCCAGCGAAGCCAGATAGGTTATGCCGACGATGAAAATGAACAGCATTCCCACCGTGAAGTTGCGGTCGAGAAACAGCCTCGGATTCACAAAGGAGTTCCTGGCCGTGAAGGTGTGAACAAGAAAGATGTAAAACGCCGATACCGCGACAACGGCCTCGACCAGGATCTCGAAGGAGGAAAACCAGTCGAGCTGCGCGCCCCGATCCAGGAAGACCTGCATGGCGGCGATGGCGATACTCAAGCTGCCAAATCCCAGCCAATCGAGCTTGGCGGTTGCGCGGGTTTTGGTTTCCCGCAGGAAGAACGAGATGCCGGCAAAAGCGAGGGCGCCCAGCGGCACGTTGATATAAAAAACCCAACGCCAGGTGTAATGGTCCGTCAGCCAGCCGCCGATCACTGGGCCGAGCACCGGCCCGACCGTCACGGACACGCCGAACAGCGCCATCGCCGACCCCCGTTCTTCGGGCGTGTAGATGTCGAGCAGGATCGATTGCGACACTGGTACCAGCGCCGCTCCGAAAAAGCCTTGGAGCAGACGGAACGCCACGATCTGGACCAGCGACTGCGCGATACCGCACAGCACGGACGCGATAACAAAGCCGACGACCCCCGCCATCAGTACCCGCCGGCGGCCAAACTTGTTGACGAGAAACCCGGAGGGAGGAGTCATGATCGCCGCGGCCACGATGTAGGATGTGAGCACCCAGTTGATCTGATCCGCGCTGGCCGAGACACTTCCCTGCATGTATGGGAGGGCCACGTTGGCGATCGTGGTATCCAGCGCCTGCATGATCACGGCGAGGATCACGCACGCCGTGATGGCGGGCCGGTTGATCGGCCGGGTCTCGGCCGCAGTGGACTCAGCCATTTTGGCTTTCCGAGGATCCGAAAAGATCGGTGATGAAATTCGGCAGTCCGCGCTCGTGTCCGGTGTCGACATTCAATTCCACGCTCATACCGACGCGCAACGGCGGCTTGCCCGGCGCATTGTTGACCCGGATGCGCATCGGAATCCGCTGCACCACCTTGACCCAATTGCCGCTGGTATTTTCCGCTGGCAGCAACGAAAAGCTCGATGCCGACGCCGGGCTTATGCTTTCGACCGTGCCGACCCATCGCTCACCGGGGTAGCTATCGACGTCGACCGTGACCTTCTGTCCGGGTTTGACATAAGTCAGTTCCGTTTCCTTTGGGCTGGCCTGAACCCAGACATGATCGGTTGACACGATATTGAAGGCCGTCGCCGAAGCGGCGAGGTATTGGCCGGGCTGCAACGACGGCACGTTGGTCACGATCCCGGCGAAGGGTGCTTTGACCACGGTATGGGAGAGTTGGCGCGCCGCCTCGCTGCGTGCGGCCAGCGCATCCTTGTAGCGCGGATGATCTTCAATAGGCGCATCCGGATTGCCGTTTAGGTTTGCAGCGATTCCGGCAAGCTGCGCTTCCAGCGAGGCCAGCTTTTGCTGCGATGCTTGCAGCGTGTTGCGGGCCGCGTCAAACGTCGCTCGCGGGGTGAAGTCGTTGGTGATCAACTGCTGCTGGCGCTTGAAATTGACGTTGTTGAAATCGACGTCGGTCCTGGCCTGCTCGACCTGGCTCTGCATGTTGCGATAGCTGGCCTGCAGCGCGACAAGATCATTCCGGGTGTTTCCAATCTGGGCTTCGGCGCGATCCAGCGCCAGCCGGAAGGGCAGGTCGTCAAGCTTGAACAACACGTCGCCCTTTGCAACCTTTTGGTTGTCGTGAACGAGCACGTCCGTGACGATACCGGAAACGTCGGTAGATAATCCGACCATGTCGGCCTGGACGTAGGCGTTATCAGTCGACATGACAGCGCCGCCCGTCACATAGAAATAGCCGCCGACGATCAGCGCCACCGGCAACAACGCAAACATCAGAATCCGCTTTCGGGATTTTTTCGATACTCCCGGAGCGGCCGGCGTGGGGAGGCGATGCGGGGCGCCAGACGGCTTGCGAGGGTCCGGCCGTTCTTTCGCTTCCGGCTTGGCGGCTGCATCTGTCTCTGGAGCGTCCCTTCTTTCCGGCGGATGGCGCGTCAAACGATAGACCCTTTCCTCAGCGCCTTGTGAACCACCTTGGACGACAGCCTCTTCACCGTCGGCACCATGCCGTTTGGGATTTACTTCGCCAGTGCTACCCATGACTTGCTCGTTTCTGCCTTTCCGCCGAAGAGCCGCACGCTTCGGTGAGGTTGAATTTCAAGACTTTCAGCGTTTCCAGCAGGCACAAGCCCTCCGCCTCGGATAGACCGGTCAATGCCTCTTTGCGGGCTATCTCGCCGAGCTTGCGCGCCTGCATCAGCTTTTGCCGGCCAGCCGGCGCAAGCCGGAGGATCCGGATCCGCCGATCGGACGGATACGGATGTCGTTCGATCAGTCCGCAGGCCTCCAGCTTGTCCAGGATGCGCGAAAGCGTGATCGGCTCGGCGTCCAGGAGGTCCGCCAATCCGCTTTGGTGGATTCCTTCGTTCTGGGCCAGATAGGCCAGCGCCTGCCATTGCGATCTCGTCAACCCGGTTCCCGGGAAATCTGCTCAAACCTCTTCCTGAGCAGCCGCGCGACTTCGTGCAGCAGAAAACCAAGGGTGGGGGATTCGACTTCCAAGCTTCAAAACTCCTGCGTAAGCTCATAATAAGCTTGCTTATGAAAATGATAAGCTTGCTTATGAAAAAGACAAGCACACGACCCTGCAAACACGCTATCGTGAAGGAGGGCGTCATCGGAGCCGCGGCTCATGGCGTCGGGGCGGCGCTGCTCGAGAATTTGAAATACGACGAGACCGGGAACCTGCTGACGACCACCTTCAGCAACTAATGTCCCTGGCGATCCTCAGTATGCCTGACTGCGCTATGGTAATTGCGAGCCCCGTCGCCCTTTACGTATAATGGCGAGGAGACCGACAATCCGAATTGGCTTGCTGGGCCGCGGGAGCGGTTTTGTGAGGGCACGCGTCTAGCAGGAGTGCAGGAGCCGCGTGATGTCGGAGTTGGGTCAGACTCGGAAGTTGTCGGGCTAACTACCGAAGTCCGCTAAACCGCCGCAAGCGGACACTGATCGCACGTAGCTCCGGCAAGACCACGTCCGCCGGCTGGGAGTATTTGAGCGGCCACCTTTCCTGCTCCGTCAACTTGCTGGTGTCTCGGATGCCTGCACTTCTCTCAGCTTCCAGATGCTTTCCTCGTTTCCCTTTTTGTAGCGATCGAACAATTCCGCCACGCCGATCGGCGAGCCTGCTTTCAGAATGCCCTGTATGGCAATCAATCCAGCCAGGCTACGCGCTGTGGAACTGGAAGTCCGGTGAGGCGGGGAGTCGATGTTTTCCCGCGCGCGCTCTGGAAGGACTGCCTTTTCCAAATTAGGAACGAGATGCGCGAGCCGGCATTGGCGAAAATGGACGACAAAAACCTGCAAGCGCAGAGTGAACGAGCCCTCGTCGTGGTGGCCCTCAGCACCGCAACTCTGATCGCGTCCGTCGCCCTTTTAGTATCAGCATGGTGAGGCCGTCTCGGCTGGTGCCTCGATGCTGAGACAGATCAAGCATTGTTCGATTTGAACTGCGCCCCCCGAGTGGAACAGGCGCGTTAGCGCCGATCGCGGCGTTCGCTCCCGCGGTCGGGAACCGAAACATTCCGATCCTCGGCGAATTAACGCTTGGGGCTTTGGGGCTTCGCAAGATGCGAGGCATGTCATGATCCCACTGTCAGCGGGCAACGCCTTCATCATAGTCGCGATTATGAGCGTCACTTTCCTGACTGAGGTTGCCTTTTTCATCGTGGTCGGGTTGTTCTGAAAGGAACGGCGCGCGATGGCACGGCGCAGCCGATGCGAGGACTTCTCCCGGCTCAACGGCGAGGCTTATCTGAGCGCTCAGCCGGTGGAATGATGAATGATTGAGGGCGACTGCTCTTCCAATTCGCGGAGCCGGCCGATTTGCTTATTGAGCCTGGGCGAGAGTTCCGACTCTGGCTTCAGCGAAGCTCGTAGCGTCTCGCCGATCTCCCGGACAATGGCCCGGCTGTGAACGTGGTCGATGTCGATGCGATTGCGCATGACACAGCCTCCGGTCGGAATGAACACCACCACCGGCAGGCCGAGAGTGCGCTCCCCCCCCCCCCCCGCAACTGATGGGGGCGCGGCTGGCGATTTAACGGGAGACCGCCGCTTTTGGCTATCATGCGCGAGCGCTGGTTTTGACAACAGCGGGTCGTTGGTAACGACCTTTGGCTATCCGCGACATGCGCCGGATTGTTCACCAGCGAGCGGCGGTCTCACGGCTTATAAAGTCCTGGCGAGGCGTCTTCGTTCCCAATTCTGATCGCGAACGGAATGAGGAGCCTACGAAGCATAAAGCCGAAGTCCATCGACCACGCAAAGGGAAATCGCCCGCCGTCGGGAACCAATTCTGAAAGTGTCCTGTTAACTGATGGGGCCGATACGAGGGATCGACGCCATGAGGATCGAATATCTCGCTGCAATTGCGATAGCTGTTTGTACCGCTGGTGCTGGATTGGCGGCGGTCCATTCCGTCGGCTCGCCGCTCGAAAAGCAGTCCACGCCGACCGCCACTGAATTGGCGACCCGAATAGCCGCGTCCGTGGATGCGTTCTCGCCTCGGTCGGGCGGCGGTTAGCAATCGCCCCCCTCAAGCGCGTCGGCACCGCCACCCGTATGCGTCCCGGATAGAAGTTTTCCGCACCGCAGCATATTCGCGGTGTTCATCGAGTTCATATTTGCATTCGCCCGGCCGTCTTCATTGGCGGCCGTGCTTTTGCACGCCGATCGCTACTAGTTCTTCTTGAGATCGCTCAGCTTACGCATGTAGTAGCCTTGGCTGTGAACCGCCTGTCTGATCTCCTCGCTGATCCTGACGATCCTCTTCTTAGTCTTGCGCCATTTCCCTTGGGCGCTAACGGCCGGCATCGGTACTCCTTTTCTCACAACGAGCAGATCACGCCTGACGTTGAAATACACCTCGACCATGCAGTCTCCCAAAAGGCTGAAAGTATCCATTCAGAGCACAGCGCGGCGCGCAGAAATGCAACTGGCTCTTTAGCGACCTCCTGTGAACATCGGGGAGAGGTTTCGGTTCAATCGGATCCAGCACTCCTGTTTGGATATTGTCTCTATGCTGACCGCCAACGATCTCCCATCAATTGGAGCAGTATGACCGGGAGCTAGACGAGATCGTCGCCTGTTGGTGGCGAGCATGAAGCGCCCGGATGGAGAGCTATCGCGGTACTCAGAACGCGACAAGAACGGATGTACACTATACTGGCTGCACGTCAGAGTATGCCTCCCTCAATTCATCTAGGCCTTGTCCTTCAGTGGACCTCACGAGGCCACGCGGATGAGTGGAATGGAGACCAAATCACGAATCCTATGTCCCTCCAACAATCCAGGTTGTTGTTCGAGTCTCGTGAGCGCCTACCTTGCACGCCGTTGGACCTCTTTGGTTTGGAATTGTCTTTACCAGTTCAATCCTACCTACGATGACGGTCGGCCGCAAATGATCGGTCGGCTGGCTAGTTTGAAAGACGCTTGAATGCCGGATCAATCAGCGCGCGGCCAAATGCGCCGACCATTGCTGCCGCCTCATGATCTCCACGATCATCGAGGATCCGATGAAGCGCCGTCGCGCTCTCCTGGAATCCAGACAAGAGCGATGGATCGCGTTCGCACAGGACCCCTGCGATACACAGCGCAAGGGCCTCCGTGCCTATCTTTGCCTGGGCTAATGGATCTGCCGCCATCTCTCTCGCCTTTCATCGGACAGTTTCGCAGTCGCGCCATCTTGCCGATCGTCCGCTGTCATCTCCGGGCTTACGACGCTCGCTCTTGGAGGCGATCAACCCCTTCAATTCCTCGACAAGACGCCGCTTGATGAAGCTACGTTCGGCCTCCGTCAGTTGAGTGTCTAACAGCCTTCGGTATCGCCGTACATTTGCTTCACGGGTCCACCGAGCATCCGCGCGAGATACCCTCAACGGCCGGCGTCGCCTCGACGCAGCATTCCGTTCGGAATCGGAAACGGCACATACAGGCTTGCTGAAACGAGGCGTCCGCATGGCCATACCGCCGCGCGGCGGCGGATCACTCTCATCGTCCAGACGTTTCAGCGCCGCCAGGATGTCGGCAAGGCGCAACCGATGCGGAATGCCGGGTACCTCCCGAAGAGCCGGTTGGGATTCGACGACGTACATATCCGACGCCCAGGACGAGAGGATGACACGCTTCTCGTCTGTCGAGAGCCGGGCGTCATTCAATACGTCGCCCGGTGAATTGTAGTGGGATACTGAATGAAAAAGCGGCTCATTGATGTTCACGTTATGATTGACCTGGCTCATGGCGGTGTCTCCTGCTTTCTCCTTTCGTCCAGAGACGGGGTTGATGGAGGCCGGGATGGAGTCGGCGACGGTTATGCGCCACCGACTTCTGGCTTCAGTTGTTGTTGATCGCGATGCGCTTGACGTTCGTCCTTGACTGCTCAGACCTCGGCAGCGTCACGGTGAGGACGCCGTTCTTGAAGTCGGCCTTCGCCTTGTCTTCCTCGACGCCATCTAGCGCAATCTGGCGCTCGAAAGCGCCGTAGTACCGCTCGCTGACGAACTTTGAATCGTCGCTACGTTCGGCTTTCCTCTCACCCCGGATCGAAAGAACGCCATTGGTGATCTCAACCTGGACATCCTTTTCGCTGAGGCCTGGGAGTTCGGCGGAAACCGTAACCTCCTTATCGGTCTCATTCAGTTCCAGGCGTGGCCAGCTAAACTGGCCCTCCATCAACGGAGTGTTGACGCGACCGAGTGACCCGAAGCCGCGGAAGGCGTCATCGAACAGGCGATTCATCTCGCGGTGAAGCGTGAGAAACGGATCGAACGCCTCACGTCCGGTTGAGAGTTCTTGACCTTTCGTCCAGGGAACAAGATCCCGAATACCCATGATATCCTCCTTGACATGCAGCTGGTCAGGGCACGGACGGCTATCGTCCGTGCGTGACTTGACCCAATATGAAGCGGGCTCAGGCCGCCTTCTGCGTGATTTGTCCGGCAGGAGCGCCACTTCCGATGGCGATTCGCCGAGGCTTCATGGCCTCGGGGATTTCGCGCACGAGCTCGATCCGTAGCAGACCGTTGTCGACCATCGCCGACTTGACTTGCACGTAGTCGGCAAGGTTGAACTGTCGCTTGAACGGACGCCCCGAGATACCCTGATAGAGGTATTCGTGCTGGTCCTTGTCGCCCTTGCGACCTTCCACGGTCAGGACGTTCTGCTCGGCCGTCACAAAAATCTCATCCTGACGAAAGCCAGCTAGCGCCACCGAGATCTGGTAACGGTCGCCTCCGAGCCGCTCGATGTTATAGGGCGGGTAAGTGTCTTCGGACCGATGTTGGGTCTCGTCCAGAAGATCGAAGAGGCGGTCGAATCCAATGCTCGAACGCCACAGGGGAGTGAAATCGTACGTCCTCATAGCCAAATCCTCCTGAGAGCAAGATGGATACGAAGGAGCGCAAGACATCCGGTGCAAGACACCTGTCCGGCGCCCTGTTCGCTCTGCCGAGCCCGACCTGGCGCCCGGCACCGCCCGTAAGCGGCAAAAATCAAATTAGAAAAGCGGCAATCAGTTTCAAGGGGCGCCCGCAAAATTTTTTGGCATGGCTTAGCTCGGCTATTTCGACCCGCACCAGAACCGAGTTCGTGCAGTTTTGCCCCAAGTTCCTCTTGTGAGTTGACGATTTCGGATTCGTCGGGACGCGAGCGAGTTCACTAAGCCGCTTCAATTCGTCGAGCTGCTGCTGCAATCGTCGTTCGCGCCAGGCGTGGACAGACAAGGAAGTGCAGCGGCTTTCCTCATTGGCGAAGGCGAAGACGCCCACGGGGCTATCAGGCCTGAAGATGGAACGCCCGCTCGGCTCGATCGCCATCAAGGCGCAGCGCGAGGCTATCTCACTGAGGCCTGTCAACCGTTCGCCCAATCGGCGAAAGAATACGACCAAGCGGGGCCCGACGCTAACGGTTGATGGGCGGGGTCTCGTTGAGCACCCCGCTCACATCCGGCTCCTCAATTCCTGCGTCGATATCGGCCGAGCTGTTGCATTCGCAACGCATGCCGGCGCCGCACATGCAGCCGGTGGGATCATCTGTCCAGGCAAGGTGCGGATGGTTCTCGCACACCCAGCCGAGTCCCTGGCAGATGGGACAATTCGGGTTGGTCACAGCGTGTCAGGCGTACGCAAGGGTGAGCCTTTATCCTCGTTCCGCAATTCCTGCTCGGCAAGACGCCAAAATTCCTCGTCCCGCCCTTCCGGTTTGCCGGCCTGCTCCCAGAGCTGATAGGCACGCGCCGCTACTGCTTCGTCAATCCGTCTGTTCATTGGATTTCTCCAAACCTTCAACGGATAGGAACTTCATGCGTTCCTACTTCCTGGACAGGCCCTTGAATGAACTCGCCCGCAGCAGCCCTTCTGACGTGATGTCGCGGTACTCGATGTCGGCGACGAACGATGGTTCAACCCATGTAGCCTTCGGCTTCCTGATCGGCTTGGTGAGCTTCGACTTCGGGCTCACGACTGTATCGAGCTGCTTGCGGATTTGACTGGATATTATTCGCGACCAACCGGTGCCGACTTTGCCCATGTAGACCAGCTCCTTGCCCAGCTGCTTGCCGAGGTAGAGCGCGGCCACGCCTGTCGGGTCCTTTATGAAACCGACGACTGGAAACTTCTCGCGTTGGACCGTCTTCACTTTCAGCCAAGCTTCCGTTCTTTCCGAGCGGTAAGGCGCATCCGCATGTTTCGAGATGATGCCCTCGTACTTGAGCGTGCGTGCGTGCTCAAACAGCTGCTGACCATCGCCAAGCAGGTGCTCACTGAAAAGCACGGGCGGCTCAAGCCGGTAGGAATCGAACAGGCCCTGCAGTGTCACCTTGCGTTCAATCTGGGGCCGCTTGCGAAGGTCTTGCCCATCGAGCCACAGGAGATCAAAGGCATAGTACAGCAGACGGTTCTGATCGCCCCTGGCGAGTTCTGCCTGCAGCTCGGAGAAGTTGGTCCGCCCGTCATGGACGACCAACCTCGCCATCGATGATTGCCTGCCCCGGAATGTCGAACGCGCCGGCAATGACGGAGAACCTTTTGATCCAGTTCAGCCCGTTACGAGTGAACGCTTTGGCGTTACCGCGATCGTCTGTTTTGGGGGCACATGACTCTAATATCGCGGGTGCCGGGGCTAGTTTCATTAAGATCGATTTTTCAGAGATTTCCGGTAGGGGCCGTTCGCACACGGCCCCTTTTAATTTGTGGGGCGTGATTGGGCAGGGCAGTCCTGTTCCTTACGAGACAGCGCCGTTCCTGCTGGGACCGATGCTGTAGGGTCGGTTCAAAAAGAACTCGCGATTACCGAGGGCGGCCTCTGCATACTGGTCTATCGCGACCTGAATGGCTTGAACATGGTGATAGCACCAGCCTTCTCGGGAAGAGAAATGCCTGACTTCGTTCAGAGCCTTGATGAAGGGTGGTGGATTTTCCCAATCATCAAACCACTGCGGGCGCTCGCTCACCATTTCCGGCCTCCCAGCACCCGCCCTTTCGGCTTTGGCAACTGAGCCTTCATCCGGTCGCGGTCGGCGCAGAGGGCATCAACCTTGTCGAGCATGCGTTGGAGCAACGTCTCGGCAGAACCGGTGGGAATGCCAGCTCTCTGGAGCTGAAGGACTTCCTTGCGCTTGCGGCTGACCTGCACGCGCATGCGCTCGATCTCCGAGCGGAGGAATTCGAGTGTGGGCATGGTTCGCTCTGAAATGGTGATGAAGCGCCATAAGAACGAAAAGAGAACGACGAGTCAAGCCGTCCAACCTTCTCGTCGGAGCAGCTACGCCTCCAAACAACTCGCTGTCGAAATCGATTCAATGCTACGAAGGAACTCTGGCCTGGGCGGGGTGCGGATAATGCCAATCAATCGCTTACTGGAAGCGGGCAAATACCCGCCGGAGAAAGTTGAGATTCTAACCAAGGCGTTCAGTCGTGCCCTGGGATTGAGGGGGTAGTTGATCGTGACGACCCACTTTGCGAACTGGTGGCGCGCAAGGTTATAGAGGTCGCCGGGACCAGCCCCAGTGATCCTAAGCAAATCGCCGAAGCCGCCGTGGCCCGCATTGGCCTTCGATAACATCGTCCCTCTGTTAGCCATCACGCCGCACGGCAATCCCTGCCCTGCAGGGAGATCCCGCTAAGCCGTCAGTGTCGCTCGGCTAACAGATGGAGGACGCAAACGGGATTTGCCCCCTCATCGGCCACTTCCATTCGCCATTCATGGCCGGTCAGGGCGCCATCCAGGTCTTGAAGGAGCTGTCCAGCAGTGAAGGTTGCCTACTTCCAGGCGGCTTCCTTACCCGGAAGGTCCACGCCGGTTTCGTCGGCATAACGTTCCCCATGGTGAATATGAAAGAAATACCGAGGCATTCTGGGTCACTGGTCATTGCGCTGAAGCTTGCGGAATAATTGATTCCGTACACCCTCGTTCCAATCGTATGGTCATGGCCGAACCGGACGGCTTCCCGTCCGAAGGCCCTGAAGGAACCCTCAGATGCCCATCGAGATGATGATCCGCAAGTTGCGGCTCCATTCTGAGTTGCCCGACGCAGACGTTGCAGCTTTGCGGTCCATCGTTAGCCCGGTGAAGATTTTGCCTGAAGATTCGGCCATCGTTCGCGAAGGTGACCTCAGCATACAATGCTGCGTGATCCTGAGCGGCTTCGCTTACCGGTCCAAAGTAGCGGAAAACGGCAGGCGGCAGATCCTGTCATTTCACATCGCTGGCGACATACCCGATCTCCAAGGCTTGCCGCTGCAGCGGATGGATCACGACCTGACTACGCTCTCGGAAGCACGACTTGGCTTCATAAACCATGATGCGCTCGAACGGATCCTTGAATCTCGGCCGGCCTTGGCACGAGCACTCTGGCGCGAGACGCTCGTTGACGCCGTGCTATTCCGCCAATGGATTGTCAATCTCGGAACGCGCTCGGCCTCTGGCCGCATGGCCTATTTGATCGGGGAATTGCGGCAGCGGTTGGCGGCGATGGGACTGGTCGTCAACGAGCAGTTTGACTTTCCGATTACTCAATCGAAGCTGGCTGATGCACTCGGGCTAAGCGTCGTCCATGTCAATCGGGTCCTCCAGGCGTTCCGAACCGAAGGCATTCTCGATCTGAAGCGCAGAGTCGTCACGCTCAAAGATATCGAAAAGATCGTCGAACTCGGCGGATTTGACAGCCTTGAAGACGATACTGACGCGGCC